>DATDHE010000214.1:0-3802 GCA_036521695.1 Candidatus Acidiferrum sp.
CCCGCGCCCACTGCATCCACCACAATCTGTTTGTGCCAGTGGTCCGGCACAGCAACGATGATGGCGTCGATTGTCTTGTCGTCGAGCAGCTCTTTGTACCGGCGCGTCGTGCGAATCGATGCTCCCGCAATTTCTTTCGCTAACTCGTGACGCCCGTCGTACAGGTCGCACGCAGCTACACACTCCACGCCCGGTAGCGCAACGGCAGTCGTCAGCAGTCCGGTGCCCTCCATGCCGACTCCCACAATTCCAAAGCGAACTCTGTCGCTCGCCCCACTCAACCGAGACAAAGCGACCAAAGGATTGGGTTCAAGCAGGACTGAACCGCCGACCAGCGAAGCTCCGGTTATTCCTGCACTCTTCTGCAAGAACTCTCGGCGTGAGTAATTAGACTCAGTCATACCGCAAACTCCTTTGGCGTTAGGTCACGAGGTCGATGCTACTCGCTCGGAGCAAACCTGCGAAATCTGGAAGGCATGAAACCGCGTGCTGAAACCGGTTTCACGCTCCCCTTTTGTATGCTCTGCCTCTCCTCGCCGTCAAGTTCTTTTCTCTTAGAAATCTGCTGCGGGCAAAAAGATCTTAACTCCTCAGAAGGCAGGCGACTGGAATAGTTCTCTGCATTTTTCCTTTGTGGCAGACCAATTTGCGGCCAATCTTGCGACGGATCCAGCCTGGCCCGGTTCGCCTCACTGCCGCCCTCTTGTACATCCGTTTAATACGGCTCTACCGAGCAGTCGCGGTCGACCTGCGAACGACGAGTTCTGTTTCCAGATAGTAGTCCGCACCTTTTCGCCGTTTCAGTTTCAGCATCCGATCCAATGCCTCGAAGGCGGTCGCGCCCACCCGCTCTCGGGGAACTCGGATGGTGGTCAGTGGTGGGCGCGCCAGGAAAGCAAAGGAGATGTCGTCGATGCCGATAACGGAGATGTTTTCCGGAATCCCCGCACCCGCCTCTTCGAGAGCGCTCATGGCGCCCAGGGCGATAAGATCGCTGCCGCAGAAGATCGCCGTGGGCTTATCCGGCATTGAAAGAATGGCCCGTACGGCTGAGGCTCCAGCATCAATGCGGTAGTTACTGTTGATCACTGTTAATGGGTTGAGGGCTCTCTTTTGCAATCCGGCAACCAGCGCGTCCTTGATTGTAATGGCCGTCCGGTTATCGTCCGGCCCAGCAATGACCGCGGCGCGGCGGTGACCGAGTCCTGCGATATGCTCGATGGCCTGCTCGATACCCCGCTGATAGTCTATCGAAATGGTGCTCACCAGCTTCTCGGCCGGGCTCACGTTGCAGAACACCACGCCAATTCCCGCGTCGATGAGTTCCGCGGCCGTGCTCTTGTCGATCGAAGAGGTCATCACCGCCACTCCGCGGACGTCACTTTCGATCAGCTTGCGCATGATGGATTTCGTCCGGGCCTGGTCGTATTGGGTGTTGCAAAGAAGGACGTCGAACCCGCGATCCCAGGCGGCAGCCTGGAATCCACGAATGATTTCGGGGAAATACGGGTTGGCAATCTCCGAAATCACCAGCCCGAACAAATCGCTCCTGCCGGTGGCCAACCGCCGGGCATGTACATTCTTGAAGTATTTCATTTGCCCGACGACTTCTAAAACGCGCCTCTCGGTCTCCACCGAGATGTACTGGGTCTTATTAAGGACGCGGGAGACCGTAGCGGGAGAGACTCCGGCGCGTTTGGCCACTTCCCTCATTGTGTGGCCCATGCGTTTTCCTCCGCGAAAATAGTCTCTGCTGCCAAGGTGACGCTGCGGGAGCAATCCTGTCCAAGCGATGGACAGCGCTGGAGTGCTTCCCCCGACGATGGTCACTCGCGCGCCCAAGCTATCATGATTTGGGGGCCCAGACTACGAGCATCGAAAAACAAGATTCAGAAAATAAAAAGAACTTGACAAGCCTCGGACAGAATTGATAAAGGGAATAGCAAGCAACCGGTTTCTGAAACCGATTCCATAAAGGGTCTCATCGGCGCTTTTGCCGGTGATGTGACGGACAGCGGGAAAATGGTTCGCTTGGAAGGCGAACAGCTGTTTGGGATTCGATCACCGGCGAAGTAGAGGGTTTGTTCGGTGGTCGGTGCCTTTTGGGGGTGGAATGCGATTCAATTTGTCCTTGCTGAGATTTCTTTCCTTTAGCCTTTTTCTTACATTCTCCGGAATAACGGCTCGAGCGCAGACGAACAATGGAGCTATTGCGGGTTCCATTCTGGATAGCTCGGGCGGAGCTGTCGCCGACGCACAAATCCAGGCCACGGGTGTCGAGACGCACCGTGTCTACACCACGGTTTCCACCGCTACGGGCGCCTACCGTTTTTCGGACCTTGTTTTAGGACACTATGACATCACCGTGACCGCAAAGGGTTTCAAGGCTTCCACTTTGACGGGCGTCGAAGTACAGATCAATTCCACTTCTTCGCTTGACATTACATTGCAACCTGGAGATGTGAAGGAAACGATGACGGTTGTCGCCGACGCACCACGAATTCAGACCGAAACATCCGAGATGGGTACAGTGATCGGGTCCAAAGAGATTTTGGAATTGCCTTTGTCGTTGAGTGCGACTGGCCAAAGCTTCCTCCGATCACCGGAGACGTTTGTGTTTCTGGCTCCTGGAACGCAGGGACCAGGCACCAACCAGAATGGCAGCACATCGTCGGGCATTTTTGAGTCGAAATTAAGTGGAGGCCAGAATTTTGGCACGGAAGTTCTGCTCGATGGTGTAAGCACCACGCGCTCGGATAGTGGTTCGGCATTCGACCAGACCGCGCCCTCCGTCGAAGTATTGAGCGAATTCAAGGTCCTGACTTCCACTTTTAGCGCTGAGTACGGCAGGACTTCGGGCGGTATCGAGAGTTTCGCCACCAAGTCCGGAACAAATGACTACCACGGCACAGCTTTCGATTTGTTCCGCAATACGGCCTTGGATGCCAATTCTTGGGACAACAATCTGCATGGAGCTCCCCGGCCGGCGGATCATCAAAATGACTTCGGTGGTAGTCTGGGCGGCCCGGTCCGCATCCCAAAGCTGTACGACGGTCGCCAGAAAACGTTTTTCTTCTTCTCTTGGGAGCAGTATCGCAACAATCCGGGCACTACCAGTGTAACGACCTTGCCGACTCAGACGGAGATTGAAAATGGCAATTTCTCCGCCTTGTTGGGGGCGCCCCTCGTAAATCCCACTACAAAAGCGCCAGTCCTCAACCCGTGTGACAATACCCCGGTTCTGACGGGGCAGATTTTTAACCCATTAACCACTTCCTGTCCGACCGGATTTGTAGGTGGTCGCACCGCCTTTCCGGGAAACATTATTCCCCCCGGGATGTTTGACCCCGTCGCAAAAAAGATTCTGAGCTATCTAACAGTGCTGCCCAATTTGCCAGGCACCAGCAACGGCCTGGCTAACAACTTTCTGTTTCCCTCGAGCGAACAGCAACGCGATACCACCATGAGCTTCCGCATCGACCAGAATTGGGGAACCAAAGACAAATTCTTCTTTTCCTACAGCAGCCGCGACCAGGGTACTCCGGCCGGAGGTAACACGCTGCCGGGCGTGTTGAACCCTAATTTTTTCAATTCCAATTTCACCCACTATCTCCGCGGTGGCTGGGATTACACTATTTCACCGAACTTGGTCAACACCTTCACCGTCGGCTTCAACCGCCTCAACAATCTCAGTAAGGCCGACAGCGTGAATGGCACCGATTGGCCGTCCAAACTAGGAATCGGCAATGCCAGTGGCTTGGTATTTCCCCAAATCAGCTTCAGCGGCAGTCCCCTTTCAATT
>DATDHE010000215.1:0-5595 GCA_036521695.1 Candidatus Acidiferrum sp.
GTTCTTCCTGGACTAACGGCCGGAAAGACTGCGTGTCATCGCCCCGCGGCTGCCACCGCGGGGTTTTTTCTTTTATCCTCTGATTTGCCTGCGCAGCTCATCCGGGCTGCACAGGTATAGACGAGCCGGGCCACGCTAATGTTTCGTTGGCGATCGGGTTTTTTTCTTTAATCCTGCTGATTTTTTGTTTTGTTTTGCGTTGCTAATTTTCTTTCATGCTAATTTTCTGTTCGTTTTTGTAAAAGTTCCATAAATATCTGGAATTCCCGCGAGACCTTTTATCCGCTCCTCCGTCGCTCTTTATCTCGTTGCGCAACTCTCTCTGCGTAACGTGCATCGGCTCCCCGCTTCATCTATACTCAAGGGCATTTTGCGGATGGCATGAATGCGCATTCTCATACTTAGCGATCTTCACGCAAACGCCACAGCCTTGGGCGCTGCGCTCGATTCTGCAGAGGGCCGCTGGGACGTTTCCGTGTGCCTCGGTGATGTCGTCGGCTACGGCCCCGATCCGCACGATGTGGTCTCCCGCCTTCGCAAACTCGGCACGCAAACCATTCGCGGCAATCACGACAAAGCTGTTGCCGGCCTGATGGACACCAGCGATTTCAATCCGGTCGCGAAAGCTGCCGTGGATTGGACTCGCTCGCAGTTGAACCCCGAGGACCTTGCCTGGCTTTCCGCGCTCCCTCATGGACCTCTCGCCACCGACGGAATTGTCTTGGTACACGGCGCGTTTCAAGATGAAGATGAATATGTATTCACGCCCGCGCAAGCTCTCGACGGCCTTCTTGATTCCACAGCTGAAGTTACCTTTTTCGGACATACCCATCATCAGGGCGGCTTCTCCTACCAGGATTCCAATCTTGAAGTGCTACAGATTCGTCCTCGCGCTTCGGAATCTTTTTCCGCGCTGCGTATCGAACAGCCGCGCCGCTATCTTCTTAACCCCGGCTCCGTCGGTCAGCCGCGCGATGGCGACCCGCGCGCCGGTTTTGCCATTGCCGATCTCGAACATCAAACCGTGGAATTCTGGCGCGTTCCCTACGACATTACCTCCGTCCAGGAACGCATGCGTGCCGCCAGCCTTCCCGAACCGCTGGTTCAGCGCCTCATCGTTGGCCGTTAAACAGGGGCGGCTAAAGATTGGCCGTTACGCAGGCCGCTCTTTCCGTACCGCCGTTTTGCGCACCTGCTTGACGTCGCGCCGCATTCAGGCCAGCATCATTCTCTGAGCGCGTTCCATGCCTGACACTTTGCAAATCGAAGCTCCCGACCAACCGCAGCCAAAGACCGGCCGCTCCTGGATCGTATGGATGGGCGCCGCCACGATCGCCATTGCCCTCGTCATCGTGATGTGGCCCGGTGCAGACCGCCGTCCCGCCTCCAGGACGCGCGAATCTCATCTTCCTTTTGGTGACGCCGAACAGTCCTACGCGCCAAACCTTCAAATTGAAAACTTGGCTCTCAGTCGCGCCGAGAATTTTCTGAATCAGGAAGTCACCACACTTGGGGGCCGCCTAACGAATACGGGTAATCTTTCGCTCTCCAACGTCGAGCTCACCGTTGAATTCTCCGACGAACTTGGCCAGGTAGTTCTGCGAGAATCCCGCGCCCTGTTTGCGCCTCAGGCACCTTCGTTTGCCCCGCGCGAACACCGTGACTTTGAATTCTCGTTCGAACACATTCCCTCTTCCTGGAATATTCAGCGCCCCCTAGTCCGCGTCTCCGGCATGCTGTTTACGTCCAATAAAGAATAGTTAAAAGCCATTGGTCCGCGCCAGGCCCGATCGTCTCGAATTCATTCGCCTCGAATTTGAGCGAGCCCAGCGCGATCTTTCACGCGAAACGCTTTGCGAAAGCCTCGGCCAGCTTCTCGCGGAACAATTTCCCAATGAGTACCTGGCATTTGCTCGATGGGACGATGGACGCGTTTATTTCGGCTGCCCCGACACCCGCGAAGAACTCAAGGCCTCGTCCCTGCCACCTTGAAGAATTTGCTCCAGCAACTCGAAAATCATCGTCATCCGCTCGCCACCGAAACCCGCCGCGCTCTCTATCGTGCGCAACCGGAACGCTGGCTTGAAGCGCTCGTTTGCGAGGACGTTACCCGCGTCGACGTTTCTCTGGATTCGCGCTTTGTTTGTGCACAGGTTTTCGCGCACGCCGGCGGCGAACATGGCATTCTCGATCTCCTCACAGTGACTCGCTCCGGGCGTCTCGCGATTCTCGAACTAAAAGCCAGCGAGCACATTCATCTCCTGCTACAAGCCGCCGGCTATTGGCTTCGCATCCGCCGTCTTTTGGAACAGCGCGACTTTGCTCGCTACGGATACTTCCCGGGAATCGCATTGCAGGCCGCTCCACCCCTCGTCTATCTGCTTGCCCCTGCGCTTCGCTTCCATCCCTCCACGGACACTCTTCTGCGGTTTCTCTCGCCCGATCTGGGAAGCACGCGAGTCGGTTTGGCGGAAAACTGGCGGCGCGGATCGCACGTGGTCTTGCGCCAATAAGTTGGCGGCGCCACGAGTCGACGCTCCATCCCGGCACCAATCTCCCCTCGACAAGCCTTCCCTTTTGCTCAACTTTTCATCATATTTTCTTGCCTGCGAAATGTCCTGTTCGGAATGGCCGGGGCACAGTAGAATCATCATCGCCAGCCATCAGGAGTTCATATTGGACTTTTCCGCGACCATCCGGCATACACCACAAGCTTCTCTCATCGATCTTCGTGGCCGCCTCACTTTTTTCGAAGTCGGCGTTCTCCGCGAAAACGTCTGGCGTCTTCTCGGCGAAGGCCACAAGCACATCGTCCTCAACCTGAGCGGATTGCAATACCTCGACAGTTCCGGCATCGGTGAACTGGCGCGCATCTACGTGATGGTGCTTAAGGGCGGAGGCGAAACCAAGGTTGTTGGACTATCCCGCAACGTTCAGGAAGTTTTAAAGGTCACCCATCTCTACCAGGTCTTCCCGGAATTCCCCGATGAAGAAGCCGCGTTGCAGAGTTTCCCGGCGTCTCGAACTGATAAATAAGCTGGAATCACGTAGTAGAAAAATACTGCGGGGAAATTAAGTGCCTAAAAGGAGAGAAGCAGTTAAGGCGTTGAGCCTTAACTGCTTCCCGGGGTGTGTCCTCGAAGTGGTTAGTTACTTATTTAGATGCATCCCGGCAAAAAAGGTTTCCATTATTTAAAAAAAATTCGCCATCCTCTTTTCGCGGAAAATACCTAATAAAACAGATACTTACGCCAGCGCTCATCCCGGTGCCCTATGAGCCGCATCAATTGCCGCGAGGTATGCAGCGTAAACGGCCGGGGCCGCCGCGCCAGTTTGAACCCGGCCTCTTCCGGCGTGCGGTCGCCTTTGCTGTTATTGCAACGGTAACAGCACGCCACCAGGTTTTCCCACGAGGAACGCCCGCCCCGAGATCTCGGCACAACATGGTCCAGCGTCAATTCCGAACTAGGAAAAATCCGTCCGCAGAATTGGCAGGTATTCCGGTCTCGCAGCAAAATGTTTTTCCGCGAAAGCGCACGGCTCTGTTGTGGAATGTGCCGGTAGGCCAGCAAACGAATCACCGATGGCACTTTGTGCGCATGTGCCGCCGAGTGCACCTCGGCGCTGTGCATCTCCTCAGCCTGCGCCACGCCCTTCAACAGCAGCACCATCGCCCGGCGTACAGCCGTGACATTGATCGGTTCGTACGTGGCATTCAGCACGAGCACAGGCTCTTGCATCAGCGATGCACGCCTCGGCAAGGTTGGGTTGTGTGATCTACTGTCCCCGGGATCCGCCGACCCAGGCGCACTGACGCTGCCCGCTTCGGGGGCATACCGCCCTCGGAAATCGCCCGACTTTGGCCGGTTTGCGCTCATCGCGCTACCCTAGGTTAGCTTCCCTACGTTAACCCTTGGTTACAGGTTACCACTATCCGGAGCTGGCAAGGGATTTCTCGCCGCCCGTGCTACCGTCAGTGCTAGTACACACTTGGCACCCGCCTCCAGCAGCGCCCTCGCACACGCATCAAGCGTCGCCCCAGTGGTCATTACATCATCTACCAGTAAGACGCGTTTATTGTCAACTTGGCTGCCCGGACGTGTGGCAAAAGCGCCACGAACCGACTCCCAGCGCTCCTCTGAACTGAAGACCTGCTTGTCCGGCCGTGGCCTGTTCCTCATCAACAAAACCGCCTTATGAGGTAAGCCGAGCTTCCAGGCCAATGGCTTCGAAATAAGGCCCGCTGGGTTGTACCCGCGCCGCCGTTCGCGGTCGCGGTGCAAGGGAACCGGCACGAACACGTCCGCAGTCAGCAGCCCAGGCTCCTGGCGGACCCTATCTGCCAACCTTCCCGCGAACCATTCCCCCAGAGCTTCCATTCGCTCCCATTTCAGCAGAATGATCGCTCTCACCAGCGACCCGTCGTAAATCCCGTAGCTTCGTGCACGCCCAAATGCATACGTCTTCTGCTCCTAAGCACGGCAAACGAGCGGCTCTCCTTCCCTGGGCTTCATTGCCAGCAGCGACTGCCCGCAAATCTCACACCTTTTTTCCGGAGGCCCCTCGAACGAATTCAGACACTCTTCGCAAAAAAGAACGCGGATGGCTTGCACCACCAGCTTGTCACAAATCCTACACGCCGCCGGGAAAAAGATGCTGACGACCGCGTCGCTCGCCCCCGCGAGCCACAGCCAAGGAAGAGCCTTCTCCCATAACTCCAGGAGAAATCTACTCCTCTCCGCTTTATAATGAAAGAGAGAATGTACGTTAAGGTAATTTCAGCACAAACGGAGCCCCAAACGCATATGGCCAGCCTTGTTAGGCTGGCCGCCCTACCCACGTGTACCACGAGGGCCTACAACAACCCCTGTTCCATCTTCTCCTGGCAGGTGATGCAATGCTTGGCCCACGGTACCGCCTCGAGCCGTTTCTGCTGCAACTCTTCCTGGCAGTTCGCGCACACGCCGTATTCATCCGTGTTGATGCGCTTCAACGCCGCGTCGATCATGTTCAGAATCGTGCGGTCCGTATTGGTCATGCCAAAGAGGAACTCCTTCGTGTAGGAGTTCGCCGCCTTGTCCGCGAGGTCCACCGTCGGATCTTCGTCCGCAGTTCGTCCCTCTTCTTGCGTACGCGCGATCGTCTTCATCAGCTCCTCGCGTCGTGTCGCCAACTTCTTCTTGTAGTACTCGAGCCTTTTCTTGTCCATGGGAGTCCCGCCCCTCTGCCTGCTTTCGGGGCCATCTAAAAACTCCGTAGTGTAGACCTGCTCTTTCGGAGTGTCAAGCTGGAGGGGTCATACGGGTGTGCGACCTGGAGGGGGGAGATTGCATGAGGGCGTGGTTTTTGGCACAATACTGAGTATATGTAATAACTCAGTATTGGAGGCACCTCATGTCGGATCCCTTGAATTCCCTGGAAGCCCAACGAATCAAGATCCTGCAGCAATTCCTAAGTTTGGGTGATTTGCGCCCCGGTTCCATTTCTGCCGTCGTGCATCGCTGTGGTAAGTCGTACTGTCATTGTGCCAAACCCAAAGATCCCGGGCACGCACCGCAGATTCGTGTGCTGCGCAAGGTGCATGGCAAGTCTGTT
>DATDHE010000216.1:0-5009 GCA_036521695.1 Candidatus Acidiferrum sp.
CCATCCTTGTTGAAGCAAAGTCGAGGCAGAATGAATAGGCGATATGGTCTAACGCTAGACCTGAAGGACGCTCCAGAACTGATTGCGGAGTACAAGCGTTACCACGAGAAGATCTGGCCCGAGATCGCGAAGAACATAAAGGACTCCGGAATAGAAGACATGGAGATCTATCTTCTTGGCACGCGCATGTTCATGGTGATGGAAGTAAACGACAAATTTTCTTTCGAGGCCAAAGCGAAAGCGGATCGCGAGAATCCGAAGGTGCGCGAGTGGGAAGAGTTGATGTGGAAATTTCAGGAGCCGCTTGCGAATGCAAAGCCCGGTGAGAAGTGGCTGCTTATGGAAAAAATTTTCAAACTTGAAAAATAAGTAGCAGTAGCTGAATATGCGTCGGCTTGATTTGCGTCGAGACTTGCCGACGTAGGTCGTTCTAGAAACGGAAACCACTCTGTTTGGAGGCAGTCGCCATGGGACCAAATCGTATATTGCGGCGTGATTGGCTGTTGGGCACGGGCGCTTCGCTCGCTACGCTCGCTGCTGCTTCCGGTAACTGGGCCGCGTTTGGAAAACCTGGGATGCCAGCGCCGCAGCTACAAGCTACTTCCGAAGCAGCGGATGCCGATCGCGTTCGCCGCATGCAGTGGTGGCACGAAGCGCGCTTCGGCATGTTCGTTCACTGGGGTTTGTACAGCGTCCTCGGCCGGCATGAATGGGTCATGGAAGAAGAAGGCATTCCCGTGAGTGAGTACGAACTTCTGGCGAAGAGCTTTCAGCCGCAGCCGAATGCCGCTCGCGCCTGGGCCAAGCTCGCGAAAACAGCGGGCCAGAAGTACATGGTGATGACTACCAAGCATCACGAAGGATTTTGCAATTTCGATACCAAGCTCACAAACTACTGCTCGCCCAAGCAAGCTCCCGGACGCGATCTCGTGCGGGAATATGTGGAAGCGGCGCGAGCCGAAGGCCTGCGCGTCGGCTTCTATTATTCGCTGATGGACTGGCATCATCCGGATGGCGCGCGCTGCGCCACCGATCCGCAAGCGCGCAAATGCTTTGTCGAATATACGCACGGCCTCATCCGCGAACTGATGACCAACTACGGGAAAATCGACGTGCTGTGGTACGACGTGGATTGGCCGCTTACGGCTGAGCAATGGGAATCTGAGAGAATGAACAAGATGGTTTTCGGGCTGCAGCCGGACATCATCGTGGACAATCGCAACGGTTTGCCGGGAGATTTCTCAACCCCCGAACAGGAAATACTCGCGGAGAAGGGAAGCCGTTCATGGGAAAGCTGCATGACGCTGAACGATAGCTGGGGCTACCACCGCGCCGACGACAATTGGAAGAGCTCGAAGACAGTCGTGCGGAATCTGATTTCTTGTTCGCGCGATGGCGGCAACTATCTTTTGAACATCGGTCCGAAGCCGGATGGCTCGATTCCCGAAGAGTCCGTGCGCGTACTCACAGACGTTGGCCAGTGGATGTCGCGGAATGGAGATTCCATTCACACCACGGATCGTTGTCAGGTGCACGCTTCCGAGTTTGCGGGCTTCACGCGGCACGGAAACACGCTTTACATGCATGTTTATTTCTGGCCTGGTGAGACGGTTGCATTGGCAGGGCTCATGACCAAAGTAAAATCCGCGCGTCTTTTTGCTTCCGGCAATGAGGTTAAATTCGAACAGGATCGCTTTCGTGTGAGGTTTATGGGTCTGCCGACCGACGCGCCCGATCATCCTCTCACCACCCTCGCGATCGAATGCGAATCAGAGCCAATCCAAGACACGCGATTTGTGCGCATCCAAAGGCCGCGCAACGGCGTTGGCGTTTAATCACCGCATTCTTCCTATAAACAAGCAAGCGAGTCGCAGAGACGCGAGCTCTATTCAGAGACGCGCAGCAGCACCACGCCATGCGGCGGCACGCGCGCTTTGTAACTATTCGGCAGCGCGCCGAGATCTTTGGCGGCCCAAATGTCGCGCGCCTTCACGCCACCCTTGAAACCCACTTCGCGAAAATTGATTTCAATGTCTTGCGGCCAGTCGAACCGGTTGAAAATGCCGACGGCTTTTGAACCATCCACCAGCGGGCGCACCCAAATTTCTTGCGTGCCCTCCGCCCAAACACGGTCTGCTTGTTTGCCAAGGCGGTCCTGATCGACTGCGAGTACCTCGCGGTTCGTGAGCAGCGCAATTGTTTCCGCTTTCATGGTGCTCAAGTCGTTGCCCGCCAAAAGCGGCGCGGCCAGCAAAGCCCAAAGGCTCATGTGAGTCCGGTATTCCTCGCGATTCATTCCGCCATTTCCAACTTCCAGCATGTCCGGATCGTTCCAGTGCCCCGGTCCGGCGTATTTAGCAAGGCCCGCTTGGCCAAAGCCAATCAGCGTCATGCTCGAATATTTGTCCGAGATGTCTCCTGTAGTCCGCCAGGCGTTTCCGCCCACAGAAGCGCCCCAGCGCCATACGGCATCCGCGCCGTACTGGCAGAGGCTGTAAACCATCGGCCGGCCCGTTTTCAGCAAAGCTTTGTGCATTTTCTCGTAAGCATCGAGCATCAATTTGTGCGCCGCATCCGGCGAACCCGCCGCCTCCATAATTTTGCCGAAGCTGCAGAGATCGTACTTCAGATAATCCATGCCCCATTCTGCATATGTTTGCACATCCTGCTCTTCGTGGCCGTAGCTGCCTTCGAACTTGGCGCATGTTTTCGGTCCCGGGGAGGAGTAGATACCCAACTTCAGGCCTTTCCCATGAACATAGTCCGCCAGCGCTTTCATGTCGGGGAATCGGCTGTTGGCATGAATGACGCCTAGTGCGTCGCGCTCTGCCTGCCAGGTATCGTCAATGTTTATGTAGACATAGCCCGCGTCGCGCATGCCGCTCGAAACCATTGCGTCGGCTTGTGCGCGCACGGTCACGTCATCGATTTTTCCTGCAAAATGATTCCAACTATTCCAACCCATGGGCGGTGTGGCGGCGACGGCCGGCGTCTGTGCCACGGTCTTCGGCGGTAGCAAGAGCAGCAGCAGACTGAACGCCATGCAAAGCTGTCGCGCGAATGAATTCACATGCCTGAAATTGGATTGCATGAGCACTCTCTTTTCTTGGCGCGCCGCGAAGGATCGTAACTTATCGCGACGACTCATTCCCGGTTTCGTCTCGGTGCGCGCTATCTTATACAAATTCCGTCCCAACAAGTGGTGGGTTCTTTGGCGCGGCCATCACGAATGCTCCTCTAACTTTCCGGCACCTTGCTTGACAAGAGCCAATAGATCTCTCGCTCGTCTGGCAAGAGGCCTTTGGCTTACCAGCGGCTAGGTAGGGACTTGACTGTAGGGTCTTCAGACTCGGACGTATCCCTACCGTGCCCTCAAGGAGGCCCCCTATGGAGCGCTTCTTAATCTGTAACAACTCCAAATGTCGCTTTGTCCTCGACCGTCGTGTAAACGGCAAATCGCTGGAGGCGCTCAGCTCATCCTCAGGAAATGCCCAGCGTGCGGCGGCGATTGGTCGTCCACTTGCCCTTCTTGCGCCCGGTCTCTGGCCGTGAAGTTGGTGCGCGGACTGCCGCACTCCGTCTGCTGCGACCACAAGCCGACTGCCAATGCCAGGGCTGCTTAGTATTCACGAGTCAAATCGTCGAGCGCGCCCTAGCTTGGGAAGAAATCGGGCGGGCTAGGCGATTCAAAGATAATTCGTGAAGCCGGTTGAAAACGCCAGCTTTTGGTCGGATCCTGCACAAAGGGGAAGTCTGTGCCATCGTCTCGCGCGTTCAGCGCGTGTTGCCAACTAGCAGCTAGGGAGCCAGAGACTGGGTCAGAGCAGATGCCCCCGCGGACCTCCCGCCATCGTACGGGCGGTCGCGTGCTCGAGACTCCAAGTCATTGACAACGCCGTCACGCCGTTTCTTCCATCCGGCGATTCCTCACGGGGCAGGCCGGAAGCCCCTTTATACAAACGAGATAATCATGCGGTTATGTGTCGGGAAACTGCATTGTCGCCGGAGGCGCAATTGCATGTTGGCAGGCCACGTCTCGATCGAAATATGGGAGCCTTTTGACGCTGACAGAGCATCCAAAAGTAGCGTTTGTTAGTACAAGTGTGATTCTTGTGTGCTGGACGGGATTTTAGAGGCTCACACGTGACGAAGTACGTCGGCGATGCGCTCCACGCTCCCATTGCGAACAAGCACAAGATGGAGTGGGGGGTCGTCACGAGTCG
The DNA here is from genome assembly GCA_036521695.1 of Candidatus Acidiferrum sp. Taxonomy (GTDB): domain Bacteria; phylum Acidobacteriota; class Terriglobia; order Acidiferrales; family UBA7541; genus Acidiferrum. The sequence continues at coordinate 4,224 of DATDHE010000216.1, forward strand.
AGCAGTCGGCGTGGTTGTTGTGCTTGCCGGGATACTGCTCGCTGCGAGCTTGTGTGCTGCCAGTCCGCAGCTGGATAACCCTGTTCCTAGCATATTTCGGACGCACTCGACACCCGCCGATTCCATTGTTCATCTCTCTCGGTTCGTTCTCGCTATCACGGCTTTAATTTTTCTGGTGGTCTTCACTCTGTTGACATATGCAGTCGTGAAATTCCGCCAAAAAGCCGGGGATACGCAGCGCGAGCCCGCTCAGGTGTACGGAAGTACATAGATTGAGCTGGCCTGGACGGTCATTCCAATCCTGATCGTGGTTGTTCTGTTTCTGGCCACTGCGCGTGTGATTCACGCGATCCAGGATGCTCCGAAACCTGAGGCGGCCGTGGAAGTTACGGCCATTGGTCACCAGTTCTGGTGGGAGTTTCGATATCCAGCGCTCGACGTCGTCACGGCCAAGGAGCTGCTCTTGCAGATCAGCAACGCGGAGAGCTTTGATGTGGACTTGCTTCACGATCGTTTATCTGCTGCCCGCCGTCATTCTCACAACACGGTTGCTAGCGGCCCGAAATTTTCCGAAGGATGAGCGCTGCCTTCGGCGTCGCAAGGAATCCCAGCTCAGCAACAAGATCCGCAGAGCGTGGAGGCAGCCTGAACATGGCGAGCGTACCAATTCTCTCCGCTCTGGACCGCGAGAACGTGTTTGGCTCTGTCAGCGTGCGCTTTTCAGCCATTACTGTAAGCAGATTCTGCATTCAATCGAAAAATCGACTGTTTTGGATCCTGCGCAGT
>DATDHE010000217.1:0-9207 GCA_036521695.1 Candidatus Acidiferrum sp.
TCCGAAGCGATTCGATGGTTTTCTACGATGCTGAAGTAGCGATGATCCTTGCCGTCTTTTTTGCGATGGATGCTGCGCAGGAACATGTCCACTGCAGACTGCCAGAAGTCTGGTGTCGAAGGGAAGAGACTTGGTCTTCACTCTACCGTTTTTTCAGAGTGCGGCGATGGAAACGCACGGCTTAGCTGCGAAAATGATCGCAAAAATGCCGAAAATTGCTCGCAACTGCGAAAGTTCGGCTAGTTTCCTCGCAGCGAGTGACGCTTGTCTAATCGCGAGAGCGGAATATAGCGATTCTGTCTGTTTCTAGTTCTCCCATGATGGTTAACCACGACTCTTCGGCGACCACCCGCGTGCACGGGCCAACGTGCAGATTCGAATCTCTCGTCTATCGGCTTCCTTTCGCAGCAAATTCAGCACATCTCGCAAGATCCTGCCGATAAAGGGCGTATGCAAATAGAATACGGTGCCGTCTGCCGCGCGAACGTCGCCCTGGACAAACCTCACGTTGTTCAGGTTTAGCGACCGAGCGCTCTTCCGGGCACAATCGACATAGGACGGCTCAAGTTCGATGCCACTGCAGCTGGCGCTGGTGCAAATGGAAGTCAACATCGTAACGTGTCCCAGCCCGGAGCCGAGATCGATCAGGAAGTCCCGTTCCGTGAGTGCCGTTCGGCCGATGAGATCAAAGATATGGCGCGCGGGGGTCGGCTGATAAGGCACCATCTCGTGCTCTAACTGGACGACCTCTGCCGACGGCTCTTCAAACTGCAAGACTCCGCTGATCAAATCGTCCAGATAGTCATAGCCTCTGGAATTCATGAGACTAGCCGCCCCATTACCATCGGGATCCATTCAAGCAGCCTGGCCCCGCCTGCGCCCCGCTGAATATCTCGACGGATGGCCTCGTAGAATCTGAAATTAACAGACTCCAACTCAGCGTAAATGGCCTTTGCCCGGTGATGAAGTGCAGTTCCGATGGGTTGCCCATCCGGCCCAACCGAGAGGTAGGCGTCAAGGTCGTCGAGGGCCTCGATACGTTGACACAGATGCCGCGGCTCGCGCAGCGAACGATCTTGTTCCAACTCTCCGATGAGGCTCGCCAGCGAATTCTCGATAGACATTTTGTCTCAGCTGATCGCGGGTATGGATCTCGTCAGCGCTGCATAGAGAGATTGTTTCCAGCGGGCGTTGTCGATGGTCCAGAAAACCTTCGCTTTGTGTCCCCCGGCGAGACTTGCGGCCCAGACCTCGCGGTTGCGTTCGTCGTGCGCGACGTTTAGACGGTCCACCACAGTCATCCCGCGGGTGAGTTCGCTCTCTGTTTCGACGTCCACGAAATGTTCCGATTGCGAAGTAACGATGGACGGATCCAAGGCGACGGCCATAGCGACAGGGTCTGGCAGAGATATTCCGTGTTCGCCAGACTGTTCGAGAAAAGCTTGTTGCGCGCGGCGGTTGCACTCGATGGCAAATTTGGCGAAGGGGGTGCCGAAACTTAGAACTTGCTGAATGTCGGATGGACTGAGTACTGCTACGCCGCGGCAGAGGTGCCAGCCAACGAGTTCAATGGGAAGCCCACTTCTCGCCACGATGCGCGCCGCTTCCGGATCGCACCAGATGTTGTATTCGGCCGCGGGAGTGACGTTGCCCACGCAGCACGGCGCGCCGCCCATGACCACACAGCGGCTTACTTTCGCGGCGATGCCCGGCTTCTTTTGCAAGGCGAGCGCGACATTCGTAAGCGGGCCGAGCGTGACCATGACCAGGCCGGGGTGAGATTCAATCGCCTCGATGATGGCAGCAGGAGCGCTCTGCTTTTCCGGAGCGCGGCGTGGCGGCGCGTAGCCGTGATCGCCCAGGCCATCGCGTCCGTGAAACCATGAGGCGCTTATATGTGGACGCTTGAGTGGTTGTTCCGCTCCTGCAAAGACCGGCACATTCGAATCGCAAAGCTCCGCCGTATAGAGCGCATTCCGGCTGGCTTGATGGACATCCACGTTTCCCGCAACGGTGGTGATAGCCTGAACCTCGATTTGGGGAGAGCGCAGCGCCATGATCAGCGCAACGGCATCATCGGAGGCTGTATCGGTATCAATCAGAAATGGACGTTTCACGCGACGCAGGATAACAAATTGTCCCGCGAAACTCGGCACAAAATTCGGCGAGATCTCCGCAAGTTCTCCGCTTGGTTGCCCGGCATTCGGTTACACAGCTAACCCCTAGATGCTCAGTCTGATTGCTTCTTGAGAAAAGACCAAGGGTATTGGCCGGATAGAGTTCCAGATACCGGGCGATTGTCCTGCCTAGTGATCAACACGTTCGGTATACCCGATATTCGACTTTCGTAATACGATGGCCTTGTTATGGCCTTTGGACACTCAGTCGGCCCCCGACGAAACATTTTCTCCGCTCCATTACACTCGCGCTATCATTCACCCGATTCGAGGTGCATCGATGTCTCGCTACACCAGACGTGAATTCCTGAAAACGGGACTCGCCGCCGGAGCCCTTGCCGCCACCGGAGGCCTTCCGCTTCACGCGGCGCCGCAGAGCGCCACAGATTGGGTAACGCTGGGAAAATCAGGAGTGAAGGTGACGCGGCTGGCGTTTGGCACGGGCAGCTTCAGCGGCCAGGTGCAGCGCGACTTGGGGCAAGACGGGTTTACGAGGCTGGTGCGCTACGCCTACGACAACGGTATTCGCTTCTTCGAGACGGCCGAGTCTTACAGCGAGATGCACAGGATGCTCGGAGTGGCCCTCCAGGGTATTCCACGCGATAGCTATCGGATTATGTCCAAGGTAACCACCAGGCAAGGAGTGAATCCGCAAGAGAAATTCGACGAACTGCGCAAACTCGCGAACACCGAATACTTCGACATCATGCTGTTGCACTGGCAACATACCGCGACATGGCCCGCTGACTCGAGCAGGTGGCAGGATGGAATTCTGGAGGCGCAGTCAAGGAAGGCGATCGTGAGCCACGGCGCGTCGGTGCATGGTCTTCCGGCATTGCGTCAAGTCCCGGGAAACAAGTGGCTTGACGTTGCCATGATCCGGATGAATCACAAGGGTACCCGAATGGACGCCGAGGATTACAACACCGACGGATTGGGCAACGTGCCCGAGGTTGTCACTCACGTCCAGCAGTCCCGCAAAGCAGGAATGGGCGTCATCAGCATGAAACTTGTGGGAGAGGGTACGTTCAACCATGAGGACCGCAGAGCGGCCATGAGATTCGCGTTTAAGAGCGCGGGCGTCGATTGCGTTACCGTCGGCTACAAGAACACTGCGGAGATCGACGAGGCCATCGAAAATCTCAATCTAGCACTCGCGTGATGGGCGGGGGCGGCAAGCTGTCATCGCGGTCGCCAGTTTGTTGCCCTTGTAGAAGGCTCTTTCTTCAGTGTCGCGGCTGTGTAACTCCCGATAGACGCGGTTTCCAAAGAAGCGGAATTTACGATCGAGTGCTGTCCGGAAGACGACCGATTTTCGGGTAGCGCGCCAGTTTCCGATTACGCGAACCTACCAGGCTCATCAGCGAGGCCGGGCGCAGTCGTCCCAGGCATGCTGCAATTCCGAATCAACGAAAGTTCTGAGTTGCGGCCGAGGAAACCGAAAAGTGCACTATACTGGAGTTTGACGTGGCTGGCCCTGTGGCGCTGGCAGCAACGAACACAACATCTTCTCTGACACCCAGCGCTGTTCCTGCTGGCACAGTTAAATCCACCCGGACTGTTCCGGACTCACCCGCTCCAAGTGTCAGCTCCTTCGGTTCTACCTTGCCCACGAACTGATGCGTGTCCGTCACTGTAATTCTAAACGTACGTGGGACAGCAAGGTTTCGTACTGTGAACGCGACCTGCTTGGTGCTTCCGGGAGACAACTCATCAAAGTCCAGCTGTGGGGAAACCTCCGCGCTCTCCACGTGAAATAAATTCGAAAAAAATCTCTGGTATGGCTTGCCATTCAAGTCATTTCCTTTCACCGCAACACGGAATGGCAGGGCCGGAAGGTCGACGCTTCCGACGAACTCAAGAAATTGGCGGTCGGAATTCATCGCGTGCATTTGCAACTTTTGAATGGCCTGGCCCTCTTCGGTAACGAGATAGAACTCGGTCGTCTCCGTTGCGCTGCCAGAGAGAGATGCCTGAAGTATGGCTGGCGTTCCGGTGACGGGCTCTCCCTGTATGCGGAACAGTCCTTCGTGACCGGGACGCCCACCTCTTTTCACAAATTCGGCGCTGACGAAAAAAATATCACTCTGCGCCTGCGCCTTCAGCCAGTACCTGCCTGTGCCGCTTACCTCTGCGCGCCACTCTCCCGCTTCTGGCGAACTCACCGTGACAATGCGGCCGCAATTTAATTCCGTGACCTCTGTGGTTGCCGTACCCTCGGTAATTGCTCCCCCGGAAGGTTGCGTCAGCTTGAGCGCGTTGCCCTTTGTATCTACCGAAAACGTGAATGTGATTCTCTTGGTCACCGAGTCCACGGGAATTCTGACGGTTTTTGGTTGGCCGTCGAGAGTTCCGGTCGCCCACAAAACCGTTGCCAGGTTGTCCCTCGTTGATTCACGGACTAGGTGAAAAGCTTTGGTTGCTTCGGAACGTTGCAAAAACATCGGCATGCCGCCTGTCTCGTTGGCAGTGCGGATGTAAGCAGGATCTACTGGACCGCAGGCGTCAGGGCCAAACGGTCTCGATCGATTCGTCGAGGGCTGCGTCTGCCCGAACCCCAACGAGGAAGCCATGCAAAAAAGAACTGCACTCAGTAGCACTCGCGACCATGCACGTAGCGCAAGTCGTCTTGAAATCATGGAGTTCATTGCTCAATTTTAGAGCCGCACTTTCAAGGAGACATTTTTTTCTTGGGTCCAGGGATCCAAAAGTGCATGTAGGCAGGGGCAACGAATTGCTGACCTGATTAAACTCATCCGCATGGGAGCGCCCGGTTGTTTGCAAGCCGGAAAGGACCCCCCCAAAGTAACGAATCACGCAGCCAGGTCTGGTAAAACGCCGTATTTTCGGCTAATTGGCGATTTGTCGCCGGTCCTGCGGTAGAATCTGGTCGTTCGCGCTATTAGGAGGCGTCTCGGTGGCTAGAAAAGCGAAACTTCTTTGTGAACTTTTTAGCTTGTTACTGACGGCGGCAGTGCTTGTTTACGGCCCGTTGGCATTCTCGCAGGCGACCGCACCGGCGACTCCCCCCCAAAACCAGATACCTCCAGACCAGCTAGCCGCCTGGGAACAGCTTACTCCTTACCAGAAATCGCAATTGGAGCGGACCTACAATGACTGGCCCTTCCTGGCAAAGTTTCGAGAGGCCAATGCGCTCTTGCCACAACCACCACCGGGCGAAGCGCGAGTCGTGTTCATGGGAGACTCCATCACGGAAGGCTGGGGAATGAAAGCTACGCCAACCTCTCCCGCCCGCGGCGAGTTTTTCCCCGGAAAGCCGTATATCAATCGCGGCATATCCGGGCAAACTACGCCGCAAATGCTAGTCCGTTTTCGCCAGGATGTCGTCCTATTGAAACCCAAAGTAGTTGTCTTGCTGGCAGGCACAAATGACATCGCCGAGAACACCGGGAAGGAAACGATCGAGGAGATTGGCAACAACATCGCCTCCATGAGCGAGCTTGCCCGGGCAAATGGGATTCGTGTTGTCTTGTGCTCCATATTGCCGGCGAGCGATTTTCACTGGCACAAGGGGCTGGAACCGGCGCCCAAGATCAGGGCGCTTAACGCATGGATGAAGGATTACGCCGCGAAAAATGGTTTCGTATTTGTGGATTACTACTCACCGATGGCCAACAGCGACGGCGGCCTCAAATCGGAGTTGAGCCCGGATGGCGTCCACCCCAATAAAGCCGGATACGATCTCATGGCGCCACTTGCAGAGACGGGGATCGCGGAAGCGTTAAGAAAGCCGCTTCCGTGAAGCTTCCGTTTCTCAACAAGAATCCCGAGCGGCCGCTCCTCTTATGAAATCCAAGCGACGCGCGGAATCCGGAGGCAGCCATGAAATTTGCAAACATTATCTTTTGGATTGCGGGCATCTGGGGACTGTTGGTCATTACGCCCCTCTATTTCCTGTTCGACATCATCGGCCAAAAAGATCCGCCTCCGATCACGCATCCCGGCTTCTTCTATGGCTTCGTGGGTTGCGCCCTTGCTTGGCAGGTCGCGTTTTGCTTCATGGCCACCGATCCCGTCCGCTATCGGCCATTGATGCTTCCTTCTATCCTCGAAAAAGCCACGTACGCCATTGCCATCGTTATTTTGGTCGTGCAAAGCCGCACGCACCCGTCGGATTTGGTCTTCGCTGGCACGGACGCCCTGTTTGGCGTTCTCTTTGTAATCGCCTACTTCAAAACCAAGCCCAGCTGACTGCGGCTACATCCAGTTCACAAAAAACTCCGTACATAAAGAAGAGGGTCAGGCCATTCTTGCACCTTTGGGGAACCGAGGTCAGGCGATGTGGCCCACCGACACTCGTTTTTTTCGCTTGACGGCGGCTCGCAATGGGAGGATACCAGATGTACCACAGCCCCGGATTGAGGGACGGGGTTCAAGTTAGGGTACGAGTGTGCGGCCCTGCCCTCCCGAAGTCCTTGGAGCAAAATCAATTCGTACTCGGTTTATGACGGCAGGGAATAAATTCGGCCGCCCGCAGGTCCGTAAGTTCGCGTGGAGTTTTGTGCGGACGCTGGTCGAATGCAATTCCCCGAAAATGAAGCGAGCGATTCTCGATCTTCATCGCGTGGACTAGCTTTGTGACCGGTTGAATCGTTTGCTGTGACGTACCGTCTAACCCGGACGGAAAGCATCCGGAGCGAACAAACAGGCAGCAGCAGGACGACAAAAGGGGTGAGACGGGAGCACGCGGCGATGCCTCACGATAGAGACGCTCGCACGCTGCTCGAATATTTGATCTTCACGGCGGGCAATCCGCCGGAAGGGCAGCAGTAGAATTAAAAATCACAGGAGGTCGGAGAGAGAAATGACAAAGTCGAATAAGTTCCTTATCACTGGCGCGGCGATTGCGGGGTTGCTCGCGGGAACCGGAGCCAGCATTCAGGCTTCTAATCTGCTCAATGGGGGAAAGGCTTCAGCCACCGCCCAGGACACAGACAAGAAGCCTGACAGCGCCGACAAGGAAAAGCACGCTTGTAAGGGCAAGAACTCGTGCAAGGGCAAGGGCGGCTGCAAGTCGAGCGACAACGGATGCAAAGCCAAGAATTCTTGCAAGGGCAAGGGCGGCTGCGCGACCGATGGCTCCAAGATGCCGGACGACGAAAAGAAGCCCTCGTAAAATAGCTAACTGCTCGCACGTAACCAATGATGGGGGGCTGGTGGTTCTCACTGGCCCTTTCGTCTTCCCTTTCCCGGAGACTTGCATGTCAGCGAATCGCTTCAATGGCTTCACCGACTATGGTATCGGCATCGGGCTGCGCGCCCCCCATTACAACCACATTCTCACCCGGAAGCCGGTCGTCGACTGGTTCGAGATTATTTCTGAAAATTTTATGATCGATGGCGGCCGTCCGCTGCACATCCTGGACCAGATCCTCGAACAGTACAAAGTCGTCCAGCACGGCGTCTCCATGTATTTCGGCTCCGCGGAAAAACTTAATCGCGAACACCTTCGCCGCTTGAAAGATCTCGTCCAGCGCACTAAAACGCCGTGGCTTTCCGATCATCTTTGCTGGGGCAGCATCGACGGGCGCTACACGCACGATTTGCTGCCCATGCCCTATACCTTCGAAGCCGCGCGTATTACCGCGCAAAAAGTTCGCGAGGTTCAGGATTTTCTTGAAATTCCTATCGCCGTCGAAAACGTGAGCAGCTACGCGGAATATCACGATTCGGAAATGACCGAGTGGGAATTTCTGAACGAAGTCGTCGAGCGTGCGGATTGCGGCATTTTGCTCGATGTGAACAATATTTACGTCTCTTCGCAAAATCACAGTTTCAATCCATTCGATTACGTGAACAGCGTACCGGCGCAGCGCGTCGCGCAGATTCACATCGCCGGCCACTCGAAGTATCGCAAGTACATTCTCGACACGCACGATCATCCGGTGATCGATCCCGTCTGGAGACTCTACGAACGCGCCATTCAGCGTGCTGGCCACACCGCGACGCTCCTCGAATGGGACGACAGCATTCCCACTTTCCAGGAAGTTCACGACGAAGCGCTGAAAGCCAATAAATTTTTGCGCGCCACCGCCCTGGCGGAAGCCGTATGAAGCTGATGCAGCTTCAGCGCACCATGGCTCGCGCCGTGATGCAGCCGCTCACTTCTTCGGAACGCATGCAGCGCCGCGCTCCCGATGGAGGGCCGATGAAGCGGTACGCCTCGCGCTTCATCAAGCCCAACGATCGCCTCACTTCGTTCGAGCGCCTCGAGATTTACAATCGCCAGTATTGGTTTCGCGTGCTCTCCGCGCTCAGCGAGGATTTCCCCGGCCTGCGCGCCGTTCTCGGCGAGCGCCGCTTCGATGCCATGGCCAAGGCGTATCTGATCGCCAATCCTTCGAGTTCGTTTACCCTGCGCAATCTCAGCGCGCGCATGGAATCGTGGCTACGCAGAAATCCCAAGTGGGCCGGCGCAAGTCAAAATCTTGCATTGGATATCGTGCGCCTTGAATGGGCGGACATCGAAGCCTTCGACGGAAAAGCCGACCCCGCTCTTCGCCCCGAAGATCTCGCGAGCGCAGCGGGTCCGCGGTTGAAACTAACCATTCAGCCGTATGTGCGGCTGCTGAGTTTTCGCTATCCCGTAGATGATCTCCTTCTCGAAGTGCGCAAAGAAGACGAAGACACGGATTTCTCCAGCAACACTTTCACAGAGCATCGCAAACGCAAGCGCGTCCGCGCCGTCGCAAAGCTGAAGCCGGCGCAAATTTTCCTCGCCGTGCATCGCATCGACTACTCCGTTTATTTCCGCCGACTCGATCAGGAAGAATTTTCCATTCTCACCGCGCTGCGACAAGGCAAAACGCTTGGCGCCGCCGTCGAGTCTGCTTTTCGCAAAAGCAAGGTCTCGCTGGAAGAGCGGCCCCTGAAAGTCCAAAGCTGGTTTCAGACCTGGGCCACGCTTGGCTGGTTCTGCCGCCCGGAGAAAAAACGCACAGCCAGCTGAATCTTGTTGTACATTGGCGCATCAAAATTCGCCGGGAATAAATTGCTGACGACCGATCTT
>DATDHE010000218.1:0-11867 GCA_036521695.1 Candidatus Acidiferrum sp.
TCCGAAGCGATTCGATGGTTTTCTACGATGCTGAAGTAGCGATGATCCTTGCCGTCTTTTTTGCGATGGATGCTGCGCAGGAACATGTCCACTGCAGACTGCCAGAAGTCTGGTGTCGAAGGGAAGAGACTTGGTCTTCACACTACCGTTTTTTCAGAGTGCGGCGATGGAAACGCACGGCTTAGCTGCGAAAATGATCGCAAAAATGCCGAAAATTGCTCGCAACTGCGAAAGTTCGGCTAGCCCACTCCGCTTCGCCTCGGGTTCTTGCATGTCTTGCCTCCAACGATTCCACGTGACGAAAGAAGAACCTATCACAGAGGCAGCTGCAAGCGATGAGAGGAACACCGCCCGACCACCCCCACCGGGTCAGCAGCGGCCATTTGGAGGTCTGCGTGCTACAATCCCGTCGCGAGCATCCCATGCCCGACACAGCCTCCATCTCGATGGGTGGTGCAGTTCTCGAAGTCGTCTCACCTGACGGCGCTCGCCGCTACGTGCGCGTCACGCAAACTCCGTTCCTGATCGGCCGCGGCGCAGAAACCGGTAATCATCTTCAGCTTTCCGATCGCCGAATCTCCCGCAATTGCGCCGCACTTGTTATCGAAGCAGGCCGCCTGTACATCGAAGATCGCGGCCAGCGGCGCGGCCTTTTTATCAACGGCGAAAAAGTCGAAAGCCGCCTTTTGAATGACGGCGATTCCATCACGTTCGGCCTCGAAGATTCCTACGAAGTGGTCTTCCGCTCGGGCACCGCTGCCGGCGAGGAGTCGCTTCCAAATCTGCTGACGCGCATCGAGCACATCACCAGCTCTGAACCAGTCGGCGGCGGGCTTCGCAAACTCAATCTGCTGCTCGAAGCCACCACTTTGCTTCACTCGCAACTTCCTTTGGATTCTGTGCTTGGAACAATGCTCGATCATGCTGTTTCTGTCACCGATGCCGATCGCGGTATGCTTCTGGAAGCCGACGCCACAGGAGCGCTGAAAGTGCGCCTCGCTCGGCGTACTGGAGGCGTACGACTGCCGCCGGAGAGCATCACTCCGAGCCAAACCGCTATTCAGCTCGCGCTGCGCCAGCATTCTCCCGTTGTTACCGAAGATATCGAACGTGCTGAGATGGATTTGCAATCCGCACAAAGCATCATTGCGCAGCGTCTTCGCGCCGTTGTCGTCATTCCACTGTTTGCCGTACACCGCGCGAGTTCGCCGGACTCCAGCTCGACCCCGGCCTACGGGCATTCGCTCGGCGTTCTCTATCTCGATTCGCGCCGCCCCGCTGCTTTTTCGAAACTCGACCGCCAGATTCTCGACGCGCTCGCCGCCGACGCCGCCAGCATCCTGGACAATGCCCGACTCGTCGTTCGCGAACGCGAGCGCCAACGCATGGAAGAACAAATCAACATCGCGCGCGACATCCAGCAAGCACTGCTACCGCGGAATTTCCCCGATCATCCGCACCTTGCCGTTGCAGGCTGCAATTATCCGTGTCTCTCTGTCGGAGGCGATTACTTCGACGTCTTTCCCCTCGGCAACAATCGCACTGCCTTTCTGATCGCTGACGTTTCCGGCAAAGGTCTCGGCGCCGCTCTTCTCACCACCATGCTCCAGGGCGCGCTGTCCGCGATGACTCTAGGCACCGATCCCGCGCGCGTGTTCAACCACGTCAATCGTTTTCTCTGCGATCATGCGGAAGTCGGCCGGTACGCCACGATGTTCTTTGGCATTCTGGACGACGACGGCCATCTGGAATTCATTAATGCCGGCCATCCTTCACCGTTCCTGATTCGCCATGGCGTGGCTGAGGAACCTTTCAGCGAAGGCTCTTATCCTGTCGGGCTCGTCCCTGAAGCCGAATACACAACGGCGCGCCTGAAACTCGAACCTGGCGACACGATCGTTCTTTTCAGCGACGGCGTAACCGAAGCCATGGATCCCGACGAGCAGCTTTTCGGCGTCCCTCGCCTACGCGAGGTCCTTACTGGGCAGACCGGGTGTCCGCTTGATCAGCTGCAAAAGTGTGTTCTCGAAGCCGTGGAAAACTTCGCGCGCGGAGCAAGCCAAGCCGATGACCTGACGCTGCTCATTGTTCGTTACCGTGCGGCAGGCGCCCGCGCCACTACGGACACGGACGCCGCCCCGGCCACACAATCTGTCTCGGCGTAGAACTCACTTTCTTCGTGCGCCCCGTCGCTCAGTCGTATTCGGTCTTTCAACAGTCAAGTGGCTCAATAAATTTATTAGAATCCATATCTTAGATACTCTTTTCGAAAATGTGAGCAGCCGCCCGTAGCTCAATGTTTTTTCAACTCTTTTTCTTGCTGAGCAATCGTGCGGTATTCGGAATTATTTTTGTATCCTTACTCCGATGCTCTGTCGTCGAATGCTTGACTTTGCAGCGGACCGGCAGTATTTAATAGGCGCCGTGCGCAGTGTGTTTGTCTCTATCCGAGGGGGTACCATGCAGGCTACCCGCAGAGACTTTCTGAAGTTCACCACCATTGGCGGGGCCGCAGCCGCCCTTTTCGGTTTCGACCTCCAGCCCGCCTACGCTCAGCTCCGAGTCCTAAAAATCGCACGCGCCAACGAAACGCGGTCGACGTGTCCTTATTGTGCGGTGGGCTGCGGCACGATTATCTACACCATTGGAGACCGGGCGAAGAATGTGACCCCGCAGGTGGTACACGTAGAAGGCGATCCGGACCACCCGACCAACCGGGGCACGCTGTGTCCCAAGGGCGCTTCGCTAGAGCAAGATATTCTCAATGATCGCCGGCTCTTGAAGCCACAGGTGCGGCGGCCGGGCGGAACGGACTGGGAAGACATCTCGTGGGACAACGCGCTGAACGAAATCGCGCAGCGCGTGAAGAAAACGCGCGACGAAACTTTTATCGAAAAGGATGCCAAGGGAAATACCGTCAACCGGTTGGAATCGATCGCGTTTACCGGTGGTTGCACGGACACCAATGAGTTCAATTTTCTCGTGGTAAAGGCAATGCGCGCCCTGGGGGTCGTGCATATAGAAAACCAGGCCAGGGTTTGACACGGCCCCACGGTCTCAAGTTTGGGACCAACGTTTGGCCGGGGCGCAATGACGAATGGCTGGGTGGATATCAAGAACACCGACATGATGCTTATCATGGGCGGGAATCCAGCCGAGAATCATCCTTGCGGATTTAAGTGGGCGATTGAGGCGAAGCGTACGCGCAGCGCGAAGTTGATTTCCGTCGATCCTCGCTTTACGCGAACTTCCGCGGTTGCTGATCTTTTCTGTCAGATTCGGGCGGGTACGGACATCGCCTTCCTTGGCGGCGTCATCAACTACGCCATCCAGAACAATCGGATCGCAAAAGACTACATCATTAATTACACGAACGCCGCGTTCGTCGTCGACGGCGGTTTCAAACTGCCGGCAGACACGGATGGTGTTTTTTCTGGATTTGACGCGGAAAAGCACAACTACAACCGCGTGAGCTGGAATTACTCAGGGGGAAAGCAGGCACCGGCCGCGGCTACACCTGCTGGGCAGCCCGCCGCACCGCCGCCATTGCCGCCGCTGCCGGAAAAAGTTGAGTACGACCTGACGCTACAAAATCCGAATTGCGTGTTTCAGCTTTTGAAGAAGCACTATTCGCGCTACACGCCGGAGATGATTGAGCGCATCACCGGAATTTCCAAGGAACAATTCATTAAAGCCGCGGATATGTACACGTCTATTCGCCAAGACGGCGACATGAAGAAAGCCGGGACGATTATTTATGCGGTCGGATGGACGCAACACAGCTTCGGCACGCAAATCATTCGAACGGCGGCGATGCTGCAGCTTTTGCTGGGGAACGTGGGGCGCGCAGGCGGTGGTGTGAACGCGCTTCGCGGGCATTCAAACATTCAGGGCGCCACGGACATGGCAGGGCTGTTCGATAGCTTGCCTGGATATTTGAAAGTGCCGACGCCTGCCGATGGCTCTTTCGACGCGTGGATGAAGCGCGCCACGCCTACCGTTTCGAAGCCCGCTCCGTGGGAATCGTTTAACTATTGGGGCAATACGCCGAAGTTTACCGTGAGCTTCATGAAGACCATGTACGGCGACGCAGCCACCAAGCAGAACGAGTGGGCGTTCGATTATCTGCCGAAAGTGGACCGCGATTACTCGTGGGTGAATTTGTGGAACAACATGTACAACGGCCTCATCAAAGGCATATTTGCCTTTGGGATGAACGGCGTGGCCATCGGGCCGAACTCGAAAAAAAATATTGACGCTTTGAAGAAAACGGAATTTCTGGTCGTCGGAGAAATCTATCCTGACGAGACGAGCGAGTTCTGGAGGTCGCCGGGCATCTCCCGAGAGGAGATGAAGCAAATTCAAACCACTGTCTACCGGCTGCCATGCGCGGGGTTCGCCGAAAAAGACGGTTCGTTCACCAATTCGGCGCGGTGGCTGCTGTGGAAGAATGCTGCAGTTCCCACACCCGGAGATTGCCGCCTGGATCAAGCCATCGTTGCGCAGATTTTCCTGCGCATCAGGGCGCTGTACAAGAAGGACGGCGGAAAATTCCCCGATCCAGTCTTGAAGCTCACGTGGAGTTATACGGATCCGAATAATCCGTCGCTGGCCGAAGTCCTAAAAGAGCTGAACGGCAAGGCATTGGCCGACCTGGAAGATCCTGCCACAAAGGTGCAGATCAAGACGGGGCAACAGCTCCCCGGCTTTGCCTGGCTGAAGGATGACGGGACGACGGCTTGCGGGAACTGGATTTATTCAGGGTCGTTTACGGAAGCCGGAAACCAAACGGCACGGCGCGATCCTTCGGATCCCTCGAACATGGGTGTGCACCCCGGATGGGGCTGGTCCTGGCCGGCGAATCGCCGCGTGCTTTACAACCGCGCGTCGTGCGACGCGGACGGAAAGCCGTGGGATACAACGCGGCGGCAAGTCTGGTGGAACGAAGGCTCACAGAAATGGGTGGGGAACGACGTTCCGGATTTCAAGGTCGATTCCAACCCAAAGGATCACATGGGCCCGTTCATCATGAATCCGGAAGGCGTTGGACGAATCTTTGCGCCGCTTTCGGCCTTTGCCGATGGCCCATTCCCGGAACATTATGAGCCGTTCGAAAGCCCGATCCAGAATCCGCTGCATCCGGAACAAACACATAATCCGGTGGTGACTGGCCTCAAGACCGCGGACGACAAATATGGAACGGTGAAAGACTTCCCAGTGATATGCACCACGTTCCGCCTCACCGAGCACTATCACTACTGGACGAAGAACAATCCCATGAATGTGCAGCTCGTGCCGGAGCCATTCATCGAAATAGGCGCGGAAATGGCTGACGCGATGGGCATTCGCGGGGGAGAAAAAGTAAAGGTATCCAGCGCGCGCGGGGAGTACATTGCCAAGGCCATGGTGACCAAACGAATTAAGGCGATGATGATCGATGGAAAGAAAACCTATCAAATCGGAATTCCCTTCCATTGGGGGTATCGAGGCATCGCCGAAGATGAAGGCAAAACTTCGCGCATGATGGTCAACCTTTTGACGCCGACAATTACGGATCCGAACGCGCACACGCCGGAATTCAAAGGATTTCTCGTGAAAGTGGAGAAGGTCTAGGGGACGCGCATGAGCCAAGCTACATTACGCGTTCAGAAAATGTCCGGACACGCGGGCAGCGTTCCCGGACAAGACGCTCAGCGCAAATACACCGTCTGCAAGCTCATTGATACCACAACTTGCATCGGCTGCAAGGCTTGCGAAGTTGCGTGCATGGAGTGGAATGATTTGCCGTTCGGCGAAACGATCTTCGACAACACGTATCAGACGATGCCAGAGACGCGGTGGAATTACTGGAACCTGATTCTTTTCGACGAACACGAGAAGGAAGATGGCTCACTGATGTGGCTGATGCGCAAGAACCAGTGCATGCATTGCGCGGATCCCGGCTGTTTGGCGGCCTGCCCCGCCGATGGCGCCATCGTGCAATACACAAATGGCATCGTTGATTTTCAGCAGGCGAATTGCATTGGCTGCGGCTATTGCATTACTGGTTGCCCCTTCGACATTCCTAAGATGAATCCGAAGACGAATCGGGTCTTCAAGTGCACACTGTGCGCTGACCGCGTAAGTGAAAGTCTTGAGCCAGCGTGCATTAAGTCATGCCCCACGGGCTGTTTGCACTTCGGCAACAAAAAGGACATGAAGGATCTCGCGGAGAAACGCGCCAAGCAGCTTCGCGACGATTATAATTTTCCTCAGGCCGGCGTGTATGATCCGGCCGGAGTCGGCGGCACAGGTGTTGTGTACGTGCTGCATGACGCGACCAAGCCGGAACTTTACGGCGGTTTGCCGTCTAATCCGACTATTCCCTGGTCGGTGAAACTATGGAAGGGTCCGCTGAAGTGGCTGGGGAACGTTGCGATGGTCGGCGGACTGCTCGGCCTCGTTGTGCATTATTTGCGGTTTGGACCAAAGGAACGCGAAGAGACGATCAAGGAACCGCATGAAGGAGCGGAGCCGTGAGCCAAACCGAACAGGTCGTGCCGCCCGGGCACGTGTTGCGCTACAACTTCAAGGAACGGATCACGCATTGGATCGCCGCAGGATCGTATCTCTACCTGCTTTTGACAGGCTTGGCGTTCTGGTCGCCGTGGTGCTTCTGGCTCGCAGCGATGTTGGGCGGCGGACAAGTTTCGCGCATGCTGCATCCGTGGATGGGCCTGATCTTCTCGGCTTGCGTGGTGGTGATGTATGCCATGTGGGCCTCCCATATGCATGTGGACGAGAACGATAAGGTTTGGTTCAAGTCCGTTGGTTATTACGTACAGAATGAAGACGAGAAGATGCCGCCTGCAGGCCGCTATAACGCGGGACAGAAATCGCTGTTCTGGGGTTTTGTCGTCTGCATGGTGATTCTCTTGCTCAGCGGTCTCGTGCTGTGGTTCCCTGAAAATATTCCGTGGAGCTTACGCCATTTGCGTTACATCGCGGTCTTGGTGCATGCTTCGTCGGCGCTGCTGACGATCGGGCTCTTCCTGCTTCACGTATACATGGGCGTTTTCGCAGAGCGCGGCGCCTTGGATTCCATGGTTCACGGAGACGTCTCCATGAATTTTGTGAAACGGTATCACCCCAACTGGTACAAAGAAATCACAGGGCAGCCCGCCTCGCCGAAAAAATGACGTTCCAACAAGTGACGAGCAATGAGTACGACGCGCGGATCCGGCGCGCCGAAAAGCTTATCGCAGAAAAATCCTCAGCAAGCGAACCGCTCGCGTTCTACAAGAGAATCGCCAGTTTTCAAAAAAGCTTTGTACGGCAAATTGCTGAAGCCGAGAAGGGGCAGCCAGAAGCTCAGCAGTTTGGATCCGTGCGCGACAGCCTGGATCTTACGCTGCTACTTCCGCAGTTTCGCAATTTTCTTTCGCTCTTGGAACAGAATGCTCCCAACGCGCTCGCCGCGGCGGCGCGCGAAATTGCGACAATGCCATCCGATTCGTGGATCACACTTTTGGGCTCCTACTGGGAACTTGGGGGACGCTTCGATCAGCAGATTGGAGCATTTGCGCAGTTCTTACCTCGTGCGTTTCTGCAACCGTACGCAGCGTATGTCGCGGGGCGGACGGCCGTTCCGCCTATTTTGGCAACGCCGCGTGTGTGTCCCTTGTGCGGTGGTCGGGCGCTATTCGGGGTGCTGCGCATTGAGGGCGATGGCGGAAAGCGCTGCATGGTCTGCTCTTTTTGCGAGTATGAGTGGGAGTTCCGGCGGATTCTGTGCCCCATTTGCGGCGAGGAAGAAGAGAAAAAACTTCCTGTGTATGTGGCAGAGCAGTTTCCACATGTTCGCGTGGAGGCTTGCGAAAATTGCAAGTTTTTTGTTCGAACGATCGATCTCACGAAGGATGGGCACGCGGTGCCCGTGGTGGACGATCTCGCGGCGATTCCGCTGACGCTTTGGGCGCATGAGCATGGCTACAGCAGGTTGCAGCCAAATCTTCTCGGTAGCTAAACGAAGTTCCCCAAGACATTCGATTTGTGATTTGTGCCCTTGGGACAAACCGGGCCGGCATGCCATGCCCCTACGAGGCATTGGTGGCTAGCGCTCTGATGGTGGCAAATTGCGCCTAAGGATGCGGGAGATTTGAAACTTTGCCGCTGGGCGGAGCGTCGGGAATTTGTGGAGCGGCACGGAAGTTTTCGCGTTTCAGGCGTGTGTCGCCATTCACGTAGGCAGTGAATTCGGTGCCCTTGGGGAAGGTGATGTCTTTTCCGTGCATTACGGGAATGACAATGCCTGCGGTGGAACTGGAGCCTTTGGCTTCGCCTCCGGAGCGCAAAACGGCCTCTTGATTGTTGGCAAGGCGGACGCTCCTGACAAGTACACCGAGTTTGCCCCCGCGGCCAAGAGCTTTTTTGGGTTCAGCTTCGTTGACGACGCCGACGGCATTTGCTCCTTGGGCAATTACGAGAAATCCATCCACAACGACATCTTCAGAGACTTCGAGGTCCACTTCATCGCCGACCTGGGCGTCCGCAGAGGAGAGAGTTCTGCCAAGCCTCATTCGAACGGGAGTGCTATCGAGCAAAATGAGAAATTGGGCGGAGGGAGGAGCGTCCGACGAAGCTTCTGGCTTTTTGGCAGGAGGGTCGTACGCCATTTTCTCTCTTGGTGTTTCCTTGGTTGGAGCTAGAACCGGCTTCGCGCCCGGAGCAGTTTTTAACAACAGCAAGAAATCGATGGGGACGTACCCAGTCTGGCCGTCGGCCGTGCGAACACCGAAATATCGATCGTAGCGGCCGGTGACTTCCACTTGCTGGCCACATTGCAGAGTGGCGCGAACATCTAGAGTGGTCATAGAGCTGTAAAGATAGACGAAATCGCCTGGGCGGGCACACTCGACCTGGCCGACACCCTGCGCTTTGCTATTTGCCGGCGCTACGAGGCAGAAAACCAGATAGGCTAGTTGCAACGGCCACTGTCTTCGTGTAAAAAAAAAGCGATGGCGCATGAAGTGCACATCCTTATGTAAACGTAATAGGCATTGTTGTGGCAATAGAACGAGGGGTATTACTGTTCATAAAGAGATACTCCGAGGGTTCAAGAGGCGCGCGGCAGAGAGTTGGTAAGTTGCAGACGCAGCTCAGTGGGATGTGAGCACCTTGCAATCGTGCTTATGGTTAGGGCAAGCTACGGTCCGCCGCGGAGGAGTGTTTCATGAAAAAAACAATTTTGTGCCTGGCCAGCTTGTTGATTTTGAGTGGGGGGAGTTTACGCGCGCAGACTGCAGCACCGTCCGCTTCGCTGACCGTGATTCGGGCGGGAACGTTAATCGATGGGGCTAGCGATGCGCCGCGGAAGAGTCAGCTGATTTTTGTGCGTGGAGAGCGCATCGAGAAAGTGACTGATGCTTCGGCGGCGATTCCACCTGGCGCGAAAGTGATCGATCTCTCTGCGGCAACCGTTTTGCCGGGACTGATTGATTCGCATACGCATATTTTCTTATGGGGAGAGGATCCGAACAAAGGCGGGTATGACGTCAACATTCTGAAGGCGGGGATTGCGCTGCGAGCAGCGAGGGCGACGTTTGCGACGCGGAGGGCGTTGGAACAAGGATTTACGACACTGCGCGATTTGGAAACGGAGGGAGCGGGATACGGCGACGTCGAGATCAAGCAAGCGATCGAGGAAGGGACGATTCCCGGGCCGCGGCTCTTTTGCGCGACGCGCGCGATTTCCACGACTGGCGGGTACAACCTGGAAGATTACGCACCGGAATTGGATATGCCAAAGGGCGCGCAACTTGTGGATGGTCCGGTGGAGGCGCGCAAGGCGGCGCGGCAGCAACTCGAGCATGGAGCCGATTGGATCAAGGTGTACATGACGCACAGGTCTTGGGTGGACAAAGAGGGCAAGCTTGTTTCGCAGCCGACGCTGACGGTGGAGGAACTGAGGGCGATCGTGGATGAGACGCATGGGTGGGGGAAGAAAGTGGCGTGCCATGCTTACAACGGAATTGGTTTGCAGAGGGCGCTCGATGGCGGATGCGATTCCATTGAACATGGGCTGGAGATTACAGACGCGCAGATTGCGCAGATGAAACAGCAGGGGACGTGGTATTGCCCGACACTCGCGCCTTACTACAGCGATTGGGCGGCGGCGGATACGCCGGGAGGAAAACGAGACCGCGCGCGGGCGGCGGTGCATGAGATTTCGTTTCGCAAGGCGCTGCAGGCGCATTTGAAAATAGTGTATGGGACGGACATGGGCGGGATTCCGTGGACAGAACCGATTGCGCAGGAATTCGGGAGGATGGTTTCAATGGGGATGATGCCGATGGATGCGATTCAGTCGGCTACCGTGCGCGCCAGCGAAATGCTGGAGATGAAGGGCGAGATTGGAGTGGTGGCGACGGGGGCTTATGCGGATATTATTGCGGTGTCCGGGGATCCGCTGAAGGATGTGGGCGAGCTCGAGCATGTGAGGTTTGTTATGCACAATGGGGCGGTGTTTAAAAATGAGATGAAGAAGTGAAGAGTGAGTAGTGGGCAGTGAATAGTGGCGGACGAATCGTTCGGCTTTTACCACTTATGGATTGGGAGGCCAGGTCTGGCAAAGAGGCTTGGCGGTGCGGATTCGAGCGGATCGGAATCGCGCTGGGGCGCATTTAGCTCTTGCCGGCTTCGACACTAACACCTTTCCAGAAAGCGATGCGGCCCTTGATTTCTTTGGCGGCAGGACTCGGTTCGGGATAGTACCAGGCAGCATCTTCATTTTTCATGCCATCGACTTCGACGTGATAGTAGTGGGCCGTGCCTTTCCACGGGCAGATTGAAGTGTGCGTGCTAGATTTCAAGACATTCTTGGTGACGGAGTCGGGAGGAAAATATTGATTACCTTCAACGAGCACGGTGTCGTTGCTCTCGGCAATGACCTTGCCACCCCAGATGGCTTTTGCCATGTTGCTTGCTCCTCGTGCTAACGCGCGGCTTCTTCGCGCGAAAAGAAGTAAGTTTACCTGAAGGTTGGATGCGCGAAGTGGGGAAACGGTTAAAGAGAAAGAGGGATAAGACGAAGGCCTGATGCAAGGATTGCGGAGGCACTGAGTTGCGGGCCGTCCAGATGAGTGCTTCTGTTAGAATCGGCACGCAACTTGGAGGATAGAGATGGTTGAACAGAGTTTTCAGAGTCACGGGAAATGGGTGCCCCCGTTCCACTTTTTTGTGTTGCCGGTATTGCTCATCAACTTTGGGTTTTCGATTTACTGGTGCGTGAAGACGTGGTTCTCAGTAAGCGGAATGCTTTCCGTGGTTGTCGCGGCGGCACTTTTTGTTGGCATGGTGATGGTGCGCGTGATGGCGATGAAGGTGCAGGATAGGGTGATTCGAATCGAGGAGCGGATACGGTTCGAACGAGTGCTGCCTGCAGATATGCACGCGAGAATCGGGGAATTTACGATCGACCAGCTTGTGGCGTTGCGGTTTGCGAGCAATGCGGAATTGCCGGAGCTTGCGAGAAGGGTGCTGGAGGAGAAGTTGAATGATCGAAAGACGATCAAGCAGATGATCAAGACTTGGCGGCCGGACTTCGCACGGGCTTGATTTGCAAGCGATGTTAGATTTCGCGGCGGGGCAGGCCCTGCTCCTAGGGCGTTGGTTAGATGCTGCGGATGACGCCGCCTTCGGCACGGACTGTGGCGCCGCTGATGGCGGCGGATTTGCGCGTTAGCTACGAAGGCGACGACGGCGGCGATTTCTTCGGGCGTTTCGAAACGCCTGAGGAGCAAATGGGGCGAACGGATTTGAAGAACTCCTTCTCGATATCGGCAATCGAGAGGTTGCGCTGCTTGGCCATATTATCGAGAAAACCTGTG
>DATDHE010000219.1:0-18970 GCA_036521695.1 Candidatus Acidiferrum sp.
GGTCGAATTCATCTTGCGATGGTATTTGGTTTGTGTTAGCTTCCTGCCCGGATGAAGTTCACTCGACCACACCTCACCATCGAACCCCTCACACTTGGGACACCCTGAAAACGGGCAGAGATTGACCGGTTATGCCGACCATCCGGAAGCTAGAAGAACTTGGTCAAATGCAATCGCGTTTTCATCTTTGAAACTCGCGGCCTAGTCGGCGTGAAGCGGTATTATGTCCACGTTGACTTGCCTTTGAGCGCAGCCTAACATGCCTTGCCAAGAACGGTTTCCCTGCAATGATTGGTCAAACCATTTCGCATTATCGTATCGTTGAAAAGCTCGGTGGCGGCGGCATGGGCGTCGTCTACAAGGCGGAAGACACTGAGCTTGGCCGCTTCGTCGCTCTCAAGTTCCTGCCCGATGATCTGGTCGGCGACCCGCATGCTCTCGAGCGCTTCCGCCGCGAAGCTCGTGCCGCTTCCGCCCTCAACCACCCCAACATCTGCACGATTTATGAAATCGGCGAGCACGAGGGCCAGCGTTTCATCGCCATGGAATTTCTCGACGGCTCGACCCTCAAGCACATGGTTTCAAGCAAGCCGATGGACCTCGACACCCTGATCTCCGTGGGCATCGAGATCGCCGACGCTCTGGACGCCGCCCACGCCGAAGGCATCATTCACCGCGATATCAAGCCCGCCAACATTTTCATCACAAAACGCGGCCACGCCAAAGTTCTCGACTTCGGCCTCGCCAAGCAGTCCATCGACAAAGGTGCGCCGCCCCATCGCGACGCTTCGCTGCCCACCCTTGAGGCTACTCACGAAAACCTCACCAGTCCGGGAGCTGCTCTTGGCACCGTTGCCTACATGTCCCCCGAACAGGCTCTCGGCAAGGATCTGGATCCACGCACCGATCTCTTCTCCTTCGGCATCGTGCTTTACGAGATGGCCACCGGGGAGCTTCCCTTTCGCGGAGAAACCTCCGCGGCAGTGTTCGATTCCATTCTTCACAAGGCGCCTTTGCCGCCCGTGCGCCTGAATCCCGACTTGCCGGCCCACCTCGAAGACATCATTAACAAGGCCCTCGAAAAAGACTGCAACCTTCGCCATCAGCACGCCGCCGACTTGCGCGCCGACCTTCAACGCCTCAAGCGCGACACCGATTCCGGCCGCACCGCTCGGCACGCTGTACCGGAAGAAGCCGTCACCTCACCGGCGACTGCCCAAGCATCGGGACAGCCGCCAATTCCTAATGGCTCCAGTGCAACCTCGGTTCCTCCGGCGCCCGCCCCAACCGGCGCGCCCCTGGCGCGCAGTTGGAAATTCCTCTTGCTCACAGTCGCGCTGTTAGTGGCCGTCGTCGCGAGCGCTTTCTACTGGCGCTCCACGAGAGTCCACGCCCTGACCGATCGCGATTCCATTGTGCTCACGGATTTCATCAATACCACCGGGGACCAGATCTTTGACCGCACTCTGAAGCAAGCCCTCGAAGTCGACCTCGGCCAGTCGCCCTTCCTAGACGTCGTTTCAGAGCAAAAAGTTCGCGCGACTCTAAAGCTCATGGGCCGGTCGCAAGAGGAACGCCTCACAACGGAATTAGCGCGCGATCTCGCGCAGCGAACCTCCTCCAAGGCCGTGCTTGTGGGCAACATCGCGCAGCTCGGCACGCAGTATGTAATCACCCTAAATGCCATCAACGCTGTCAACGGCGACACGATCGCGGAGGATCAGGAACAGGCGGAAAGCAAGGAAAAAATATTGGCGGCGCTCGGCAAGGCCGCATCGCGCTTGCGGAACAAGCTAGGCGAATCCCTGACTTCCATCCAAAAACTCGATAAACCGCTGGAAGACACCACAACATCATCATTGGCGGCGTTGAAAGCCTTCACGGAAGGAGAAGCGACTCGCGACGAGAGCGGCGACAATGAAGCGATACCTTTTTACCAGCACGCTATCGAACTCGACCCCAACTTCGCGCTGGCCTACGCCCGTCTCGGCGCTGTGTATGGCAACATCGATGAGCGCGCAAAACAAATTGAGTATCAAGCAAAAGCCTACGGGCTCCGTGACCGTGTGACGGACCACGAGAGATTTTACATCACGGCTCACTACTACGATGCCTTGGGAGATATACCGAAGGAGACCGAAACCTACGAACTCTGGCTGAAGTCGTACCCCAGGGATCCGATACCCCAGCTTAATGCCGGCGTGGACTATGCTGAGCTCGGCCAGACTGACAAGGCTCTGGCTGCCTCAAGTAAGGCACTCGAACTGGATCCCTCGTCGCTTTTGAACTACGCGGACACGGCGTTTAATTTCGTCGAAAACAACCGGCTGGATGAAGCCAAGCAAATTCTGCGCCGCGCTTCGAACGCGGGCATGGACTCCGTAATCCTCCGTCAGGCTCAGAACGTTATTGCATTCCTTGAAGGCGACATGGCCACCGTGGACCGAAACCTCGAATGGGCGAAAGACAGAGCGGGCGGCGAACTCTTATTTGGCACTCGCGCGGCAATGGCAACCTATTATGGCAAGTTTCATGAGTCCCAAGGGTTCCTTCAGCAGGCTGTGGAGGAAGCCAAGAGAGAGCGCAGCCCAAAGCCTGCTGCAGATCACTTAGCCAGGGCGGCAAACGTTGAGGCCATGGTCGGTAACCTCAAAAACGCCAAAGTCTTGGCGCACGAAGCGCTGGCCTTAGACGCAACTACGGATACACAGAGCCTTGTCGCCCTCGCCTTCGCCCGAGCCGGTGACACGGCCAGAGTGCAAAAGACAATCGATCTGATCAACAAGGAATTCGCCCAGGACACCATCATGCAAAACCTGTCGATACCGATGTTACGCTCGATGATCGAGCGTGACCCAGCCAAGGCAGTCGAAGACCTCGAACGTGCCCGCCCGATGGATCTCGGAGGGTGGCCCGGTTTCGCGCTCCAACCAGTCTACGAGCGCGGCCTCGCCTACCTCCGCTGGCACCGAGGCGCCGAGGCGGCCGAGCAGTTCCAGAAGATCCTGGCACACCGCACGATTTCAGCGCTAAGTGCGATTCATCCGCTATCTCAGCTTGGCCTCGCCCGCTCCTATGTGCTGCAAGGAGACACGGCGAAGGCGCGCGAAGCGTATCAAGATTTTCTGGCGCTATGGAAAGATGCTGACCCCGACGTCCCCGTCCTGCTGCAAGCCAAAACCGAGTACACCAAACTTAAGTAAACTCAGAGTAGTTCAGAAACTGCTACGCTACTTGGGGTCAGTGGTTGGTGTAGCCTTTTTAGCAAGCTGGAAACTCGATTGTCGCTGGCCGTCCATCGCGGGCGAGTGACGCGAACCGTAACTTAACTTCCCAATTGCCGACAAACCAGACAGAACTGAGCAGTTATGCCACACTGGTACACTCCACACTTCCTTTCGCTATTCGGTTAACCGGTCGCGACGGCTTACAAACGCGGTCTCCTTTGCAGCCACCCGGCGATATTCGCAACCGTATCCTGATAGAGGACTCGGTAGAGGTCGCGTGAGACGTATCCGATGTGCGGTGTCGCCACCACGTTGTCCAACTGCCGCAGCGCGTGACCTTGGGGGAGCGGCTCGACATCAAAAACGTCTATGGCCGCGCAGGCGATGTGCCGCTTGAGGAGCACTTCGACGAGGGCTGCCTCATCAACGATTGGTCCTCTTGAGGTATTCACGAGGTTGGCTGATGGTTTCATCAAACCGAGCTCGGGCTTTCCCACCAGACCTCGTGTTCGACTGCTGAGGACCAGATGGATCGTCAGAATATCGGCTTGACGAAATAATTCTTCCTTGGAAACCCAGCGCGCACCGCGCTCCTTCGCCTTTTCCGGTTCAAGATGCTGGCTCCATGCGACAACGTCCATTCCGAAGGCGCGCCCAATACGTGCAACTTCGGACCCGATATTGCGCAGGCCAAGGACCCCTTGAACCTTGCCTCGAATTCCGTCTCCAGGCGTTCGTTGCCAGCCACCGGAACGGACGGATGCAGTCTCGACGATGAGATTCCTTGCGCTGGCGAGAATGAGAGCCCAAGTCACCTCGATATTGTGTTCCGCCGCCGCCGCGAGATCGATAGATGAGTTTCGCGGGCCGGTTGAGGCAATCATTCTGAGCTTGGGTAGAGGCAGCAGCGAGCGAGCTCATTGTACCGAAGCGGCAACGAACGTTCCGCCGCAGCCGCAGAATGGATCGAGTGCTCTGGAAGCATCGTGGACGCCACGACTGGTTGAAGAGGCGCGACCGTCTCGGCATCCCTGGTTGCCATCCGTACCCTTTTAGGGTACGCTTGACCCCAGAATGGGTACAAGTGGCATTCTATCGGAAACCCTTTTCGGGCAGACCCGCGCCGCGGTGCTTTCCGTTTTATATGGTCATGTCGGACAAGGGTTCTATCTGCGGCAACTTGCCCGCCTTACCGATATTGCCCTTGGGCCCGTGCAGCGCGAAATGCGACAGCTGGTGGCGGCGGGCCTAGTCACCAAGAAGACCGTTGGCGCCCAGACGCTGTACAGCGCGAACAAACGCAGCCCCGTTTTCCGTGAAATAAAAGGCTTGGTTACCAAGACGGTCGGACTGCATGATGTCCTAGCGAGCGCGCTCGAGCCCTTGCAAAACGAGATCAATCTCGCCTTCGTGTACGGCTCGGTGGCCCGTTCTCGCGAGACCGAGGACAGTGACGTGGACCTGATGATTGTCGGTAGAGTGGATTTCGACCAGGTGGTCGAAGGGCTTGGCGACGCGCAGAAGACCTTGAACCGGGAAATCAATCCGACGGTGTATTCCATTCGGGAGTTCGGCAAGAAGGTCCGTGGGAATTTCCTGAAGAATGTGCTGGCCGACAAGAAGCTCTTCATCATTGGGGATGAGGATGACCTTAGAGAACTGGGTCAAAAAATAGTTGGCTCGAAAAGCGCACCTCGGATCGCGAAGAGATCGGCCGCCTTCTGGCGCTCGCTGATGGCCGACTGAAGGACTATCAGGGTGCGGTTGCGGCGAAGTTGTCTTCCGATGCGCAGCTGGATCTAGCTTATGACGCAATCCGCGCGTGCGCGACGGCCGCCTTGCGGGCCGCGGGATATCGGGTCGGACGAGGCGGTAGTGAACATTACCGAACCATCGAGGCTCTCGAGTTTTCCATCGATCCGCAGAAGAAACTCATTCCTACCCTCGATAAGCTGCGGAAAAAGCGGAACACGGGATCGTATGATGACTTCGGGTTAATCTCGCAAGGCGAAGCCGACAGCTGCGGCAAGCTGGCCGTCCGGGTCCGGAAAGAAGTGGAAGAGTGGATTCGCAAAAACCACGCGGACAAAATCAGCTAGCTATAGGGCGTTGACCGCAGCCGTAAGGGTTGGATTATTGGCGATGGCGAGGGCCTTTACCTTGGCAGGTACTCGGCGGTGACGCCATGTTCGCGAAGCCCGTGGACGATGTACCCGACATATTCGACGCTGGTTCGTAGCCCCGCCCTCGGGTGAATCACGCGATAAGTGATAGCGTTGAAAAGCTCGCCTGTTACCGACTTCACGGCAATCGGGTGGCGGGCGTAGTTTGTACCTTCGCCTTCAATCGCATCGAGGGATTTTCTCTTTTGCTTTCGGGCGGTGTCCCTCGACATGAGGAAGTCGGGCACATCGTAGACGACACCCCACACCTTGTTTCCGGGACTCGGGGCGATGTCGGACGCCGCACATCCACGCCCGGTGCTCCACACATCGAAGGCCAGCTGATAGTCGTCGACTCTTGAATTGCGCTATGCTTGACAACGATACTGTATGGCTGTAATCATACGGTATGCTTTTCCACGTCAATCCTTCTTCGGGCGTGCCGATCTACGCGCAGATCGAAGCTCAAGTGAAGAATGCGATTGCCGCGGGCGCCTTGAAGGTAGATCAGCCACTACCGTCGGTGCGTAAACTGGCTGCCGGCCTCGGGATCAATCCCACCACCGCCGCACGCGCTTATCAGAACCTGGAGCGCGATGGCGTCATTACCACGATTCCGGGTGGTGGCACATATGTAGCGGAAAATGTCCCTCGATTTCTTAAATCCGAAAAGTTGCGCCGTCTACAGCCCTATGCGCGGCAGATTGCAGTCGAGGGCACACAACTACGCCTCACGGACGAGGAAATTCTGAAGACCGTACAGGATGAATTGGAGAGCCTAGGAGAACCCAAATGAGCGAGATTGCCATTGGTACCGCGGCTCTTAGGAAAACATACGCCAGTATTCACGCTGTCCGGGGAATAAATCTTAATGTGCCGCGCGGTGCGATCTATGGATTTCTCGGGCGCAACGGCGCAGGCAAGACAACTACGATCAAGATGCTGCTGGGCCTGACACGCCCGACGGCGGGGGTGGCTCATGTATTGGGCATGGATGTTTCCACCGAGCGCATGGCTATTCTTCGGCGTACCGCCTTTGTCAGTGAGAAAAAGACTCTGTATCCATCACTGACGCCATCCGAACTGGTGCGATTCAGCCGTGGCTTTTATCCGACATGGTCCGATAGTGAGGTGGAAAAATACGCTCGGATATTGGAAATCCCGATGAAGCAGCGGTTTGAAAAACTCTCGAACGGCAACCAAACGAAGGTCTGGTTGCTGCTGGCGCTCTCTCAGGGTGCGGATTTATTGATTCTGGATGAGCCGACGACAGCCTTGGACCCGGTTTCAGTTGATCAGCTGTTGCACGTGCTGGCCGAAGACGGCCTTGACCGAGGTTGCACCATCTTCTTTTCTTCTCACCAACTTGAGGAGGTGGAGCGGGTCGCGGAATATGTTGGGGTCATTGAGAACGGCAATCTTCTGATGGAATCCCGGTTGGACGACATCAAGAGCGAATTCCGCCTGATTACCGCCGCTGGTAACTCCCTTCCTACACAGACTTCGTCGCAAGTTTTGTCTGTTGTCGTAGAGGGAAATTTCTACAGATACGTCGTAACCAAGGGTGCCGACGGTTTCGCTGCCGGTTTGTCCCAAAGCGGCGCAACGGTTACGAATATTGCCCCTCTAAACCTTCGGGAAATCTTCTTACAGCTCGTGCGAAAGGAGCAGTAATGTACTTCTGGAAATGCTGGCGTGACACCCGGTCTTTTTTCATCGTCTTCGTAATTATTGCCGCAATTGTGATGCCTGTCGCTGCTGTGGTGTGTGTGGGCACTCATCTAGTGGAAGATTTCGGCACCAGCGCTTTTTCAACCACGTTCGGTTTGATACTCACTGCCCTGGCCCTGGGGCTAGGGGCCATAGGCGCTGTCCATGAATTCGCTGAGAAGACAGCACACTTTTTGTTCACGAAACCGCGCAGCAGGGCCTATTTTGTCTGGGCGGGATGGGCAGTGGGGTTTGCCGAACTACTGGCCATCGCCACCGTGAATTTCCTCGCTGGCTGGGCAACTCTCTCTCATTACAGCAAGAATCCATTTCACTCAACGCTTAATGGTTCGATGGAGGCAAAGAACTTCTTGGACCCTTTGATTTTCTGTGTATGGGTCTATTGCCTTACTTACTCCTTGACAGCCGTGCTGCGTAACGGCCTGAAAGGTCTAGGCGCGAGCATGGCGATCGTATTCGGGATTCCATATTTTGGGGTCGTGATCCGATGGCGCTGGCACATCGACCTGCCCTTGTTTCCCGGTCTGCCTCTTGGAAGTCTGCCGCTGGTGGTGAGCGACATCATCTGGATATTAGTGGCAATGCTTTTTGTTCTTGCCGCGCAGTTTGTCGTTGAACGAGCCGAAATATGACTTGGTCGCACAAAGGAACCTGAGGTGTAGCGCCAACCATGCTCGGTGATTCCCCGGAAACCGTTTCTGAGTAAGGAGGAAGGAATTTCTGGGAGCGTAGTCGGCAACTCTTCCACAAGCGGATTAGGTAAGGGTTGCCCGTTATCCGTCCAGAACCAGCAATTGGCACCTTCCGCAACGGAACTTCGGCGTTGTGCATAGTTAGTGAGTGAAGCTTATTGCGAGTGACAAGAGGATTCATGGACAGGGAAACGCGTCGGGCGAGAGGGGGTAAGGCACGAACGCCTGCCTCCTCTTCCACTTTCGTTGGTTCAAGACTTTGCCGGCGTCTCCTTACTGGACGACTTGGTGACTGCAGGTTCAACCACGGCCGGGGCTGAAGGTTTGGTGGCAACGGACCCGCCATTACCAAGGAATCGCATGGCCGTGGCCGCGAGTCCCTCGATCGCGCCGCCGCCATTTGCGCCGCCAGTCACGAGGACATCCGGGACGAACTTGGCCTTGCCTTCGGCCAGCGCCGTGACCACGTTTACGATGGCGGTGGCATTCGAACCCAGCGCCTCGACCTGTGCCCTATACCCACGGGCCCGAGCCAAGCCGATGGCCTCGACCTCCGCGCCCTTTGCTGTACCAGTCTGCCGGATGAACTCAGCCTCACCACCAGCTTCCGCGACACGCGCGTCGGCGTTGTTCTTCTTAATGTCTACGCCCACCTTCGAGCGCGCGAGGTCCGCCTGCATGTCGGCGGTGCCCTTGGCCTGTTCCATCTCAATGCGCTGGTCCTGTGCGGATTTCTGCTTCTTGAACGTTTCGATCTCCTGATTGGCAATCTCGCGATGGGTGAGCACGGTGACCATGTCCTCGGGCAGGATCACATCTTGAATGTACACACCCTTTGTCTCCACCTGGTATTGGTCGAGTTGCTCGCGAATGTGCGCGAACGCCTCCTCTTGCACTTGTCGCCGGGTTTCGATGAAGCGAATTGCCGGCATACTCTGAAGGCTATCGCGAAAGTGATTGCCCACGGCGGCCTGGAGTACTTCGTTCACTAGGTTTTTCATCGTACCGACCATTGAAATTACCCGCGGCGCTTTCGTGTCCGGCACATGGATCTGCACCTGCAGATCGATCTTGAAGACGAACCCTTCTCTGCTTTTCGCCACGATCTGCTGAAGCTGTGCGTCCAGGTGATGCGCTTCAGAAATGGCGTCAGCCCAGTTGAGATTCAGAATCGCCGTCGGCACGATCTCCGCCTCGTAGCAACGCGGGTTAAGCGGATATTTCCCAGTGCGCAACGGCTCCTGCCAGATCCCGCGATGCCCCGGCCGAACCAGCGAACCGAACTTGAACTCTGCGCCGGAGGTGTCCTGCGTGGCGAGACCCACGTAGGCCTTGATAACCGCCACCTGTCCCTGCTGCACCATCAGCATGGGCACCATCTCGACGCCCACGAGGAACGGGTTTAGCGCGTAGGCGCCATACTGGAGCGGATCGTGCTGTAGCCCGATGTGTCCACCGGATTCGAGGAAGGCTTGGAAGTCCTGATAATTGTTGTGCAGGTTGTTCTTGCTTCCGAGCAGTGCTTCGATGATGTGCGCGTCCGTTGCGTCGCCTTTCTCGAGTTGCTCGATGTCGGCATAGCCTCCGAGTCGGGTGGCGATGTCACCTGAAGGGAGGGGATCGCCTTCGTAGGTCGTCACGATGCCGACCATGTCTACCATGGCCGTATCCTTGTCGTGCGGCTGAGGGTTGATGCGTACCAACTCCAGATGTTCGGGTTTCAGGCCGAGGGAGGCGGGCGTGAGCTCGCTGCCGCGCCCCATCTTGGCGCGAAGCTCCGGCGAGACCGGAAGGCCATAAACGCGGGTCCGCGTGGCGACCAGGAACCCCACCGGGTGTGTCGGCACAAGGGATCCCGGCGGCAGCACCGGTCGTTGCACACCTTTCTGTCCGCCGGCCTCCACGAAGCTGCGGAGGTTTCCAAAATTGGCGAACTCTTTGCGATACACCGCAGACTTTGCGCCGATCGGCAGCGGTTGACCGACCTGCGCGATCACCACGCCGATCTCACCGGCCTGAACCTGGACCCATGGATACTTATCGACCGAGAAGAACAGCCAAGTCTTCCACCGCAGTCCCGCCATCAGCAAGTCGGCCTGGTAACCGGCCTCGCCGTCAAACGCCACGGGACTATCTTTGGTCAACTTTTTCCAGCCAAAGCGCTTCGTAACGAGGCCCACTTCCGTCGGCCCGATCCGATGCAGCGACTGAACTACGAAAACCGCAGCGAGAAAGATCCCCCCTGTCACCCATGGATGTTGGACAAGCAGAGTGAGCACAAACATTCATGCCTCCCCGACAGAGAGCCGAAGATCCCGATTGATCGGTTAAACCGTCTTCGTGTCGGAATTACTCAGTGAAAGACGGATCGATGCTGTGCTCGCTAAGCGGAAAAGTCAACGGCTGGCTGGTATTCAAGATAGAGTCTCGAAGAAATGAGGAACAAAAATAGGCTAGAAAAACGTCGTTTTCGCTTTGCAGATTTCTTTGCGTCGTTGTGAATTCAGTGTGCGGGTGTACGCCCCGCGCGTCTCCCTGTGCATCGCCCGATCTACATGTCCAGTGTGTCGCGCGCTACTTTCGCCGGAATTCCGAACGGTAATAATCGGCAACCCGGAAACAATCCTGAAAGTCAGAAATTAAGGGTCCAAGTCCCGATTAACCGGAGTGGGTACTGATACCAAGATGTCCGACAAACCAGGGAAGGCGTCGATCTCTGGCGTGAACTCGGTCTCGTCTACCGCCGCAACCGCAGCCTCCCTCGCGCCGCTCAAGCCCTTATCTCCGTAATCCGCGAACACAAAAAATTCCCCGATACCGCCACCTGCGCCGCCGACTAACTCCCTGCCGGATTTTATGGGAGTGCTGCGGTTCCGTCGCTTTTTCTGCATCTCCAGACCACACCGTCAGATTGTCGTCAGTTCGGCGCCGCCGCCCACCACATCGAGGTCTCTAATATCCTCTTTACGCTTTGACCACCCACGCCCGCAGTCAACCGTCGTTATTCTAGAATTGAAATTATGTTAAGCCCTGGCTTCCTCCTATTCCCGCTCGAGCTCTTCCTTGGGATGGTCGCTTTTTTCATCGTGTCCTTGACCATTATCTCCCGCCTGGAAAAGCGTACTGTCTCGCCCTACGGCGAATTGCAAGGCTCTCCTTGCTCCGACGATCCTACCGGCTATGCCACTCGCTGGGTGGGGGACGCCCTTCAAGCCGGGTTTGTCCTCTTGGGTTGGTCCCGTGACGTTAGGGGCTCAGTCTACAAATGCAACTACGCTTTGCTCTTCTCCGCGGACCGCACTACCTTCATGGTTGTCAGTGTCGGCACCATTTTGAACCTCCCCATGTGCGGCACTTGGCTACACACCCCCGCCATGGACGGTCGTTCCTTCAACACCACTGATAAACAGGCCGGCGTACAAATCGATCTCTCGGGCAACTGGACCAATCAACTCGCCGTCGTTCCCAGCTTTCACCAACTCCTGCAAAAACATCTCGAATGGCTCCAAACCCTCAGTGTGCTTCCTCGTTCCTTCACATCTGGCCGCGAGTTTGCAGAGTTCAGGGCATTGCGCACGGAGCACTTTCGCTCCATGGAGCGCGCCGGCCTTATCCGTTTCACCGACGCAAGCGCCACCCAGTTCTATTACACCCTCCCCGGCGCCGCAAGGACCGCCACCTGGAGCTACCTCGTCGGCCTCATCCGCGGTCTCTCTCACGGCTCCCTCCTCCGCAGTGCCTGAAGCACGCCCGCTGGGAGCGCTTCCGCTCCCCCTGCACCGGGCTTTGGCGGGTGGGGCAGAGACTAGGCGCTGAGTCCCGGCGGTTGGTGTTGATTTTTCTTCGGGGTGCCGCACCCTTCGGTGTTAAGTGCGGCACCCCGTATTACCCTCGATGAAAATGCGGGAGTGGTATGCTAATTCAGTGCGCCTCCCCCGCATGCAAAAATCTTCTCTGCGCCACCCGCCCTAAAGTCAGCGCCACCAACCACTCTTCAGGGCTTAACTTCCCTGGGAAGCTGATCCTTGCTTGTGAAATGAGAAGTGATGCGTGGTTTGTCGGGCTTCACAAGTTGACCGTCGTCACCGAGATACTCGAATTCCACGTCTCAGCTGCCGGAAGCTACGTATCGGTAGCCATCGAATCGAAATAATCTTGCTCCGGACATCGTGGCCGATCCGTGTGACCTGTGCCTACCGAAAATCTCATTCAGGGGTATTCACCAATGTAACATTATTACATTGCGTTCGAAACTTGCCACAATGTCAATTCGACAGGCACAGGTTTTACCCCTCGACCATCGCGGCAATCCACGGCACGCTTGTCCCTCGCGAATTGATACGGTGGCAATTTTCCATGCAATGTAACATTGTTATATTGCGATCGCCTGACTCGCGAGGCCCAGTTTCAAGTTCTTGAATGTCGTTGATTTCAAAGGCGTTCGCGCAGTATAAGATTCTCAGTAGGGACACCCAGCGCCGCAGGGGTTCAATTCAATAGTTAATTCGGACTCAGTAACAAAATGGCGGCTTCCAAATCTGGTTGTTCGAATTCCGCCAGATGTACTTACCGGAATGGCTAATGACGCCGTGTTTGCCCTCATATCGTTGTGCTCGGCAGATGCTTGAGTCAACCCCGAGGGAGAAGAATGCGTTCACAACTGTCATTCTGTCACAAGGGCGGTGGTTCTTTATCCTTCTCCTTTTTGGTGTCCCCAAAGTATCTCTCCAGAGACCTTCGAGCCAGATCTTGACCGCCTAAGCCGAACGCGATAGCCAGCCCCAACATTGTAGCTCCAAAAACGATCGAGAACGCCGAGATCACGGTTTGCCTAGCCAAACCGAGCTCCTCCAGCGTCATGGTCATCGCCAGAGTCCAGATAACAAAGCGGATCGACCAGCTAAGAATTTTCGCTGAAGGGTGCCCGGCATTGACCGCTGCAAGAAGCACGGTCCGCGATAGAAAATTCGCAATCGTTACGCCCAGGAACATAATCAGGATAGCGACGAATACCTCGGGCAGAAACCGGAACAACCGCGAAATCTGTTCCTGTAGGCTGGCGATCTGGAGGATACTGAGCCCAACCAAAATAAAGCCAACCCAGGTTACCCAGAAAATGGAGCGGCTCAGCAGCTCAGACATAGAAGGAAGGTGCGCCATTCGAAGGACACGGGTAGCCTCTGACTGCTCCGATACCTGATCCAACTTCGTCAGGCGTAGAAGTGCTCGTAAGATGTACCTGAGCACGAATGCCACCAGAAGCCCGACCAAAATAATGATCAGCATCACCAGGAAACGTGGAAGGAATTCAGCAATCATCTGGACTAGATTGCTGTATACCTGCTGCAAGCCCTGCAGGATGATCTGTCTCATGATTTCACCTCAACCTTTGCTTTCCATCTCTCCCTCAAGTATGGCTTTTGTAGCTGGAATTCGGCGCAGAGCATTTCGTTCGCCGCCTCCATCTCCGCCGGTGATGAATCAGCCTGTTCAGCGAGAAAGGAGTGCGTCATGCCTCGATAGAGGGGCGCTAAAGCCTGGATCAAGTGATTCCGGTTGATGACGGCATGATGGTAGGAAGCTGCAAAATCGTAGAGCGTCCTTACCCAGAGGTCGGATCTGAATCTGAATTTACCTTCCTCAAGAGAAACGATGTTCTTAATTTCTGAATGGGTTTCGGGATCCAAAATTGAGCTTAAGATTGGCTCCAATTCCGTCACGCCGCTTCGGAACATTTCGAAAATTCTGTGTCGATCCAAGTCGGTCGTCTCTGAAGTGAGCTCGTGGGCAGTTCCGATCGTAGGCACAGGTTGCGATTTGTCGCGATCAAGCCAAAACGATTGCTGGGACTCCAAACACCAAAACAAAGTTCCTACTGTCTGTCGCAGGACTTCGACGATGTCCGTTCGAGAACCTTTCCTAGCTTGTAATTTCTCACCGAGAAAGACCTGGCAACAATGAAAATCAGAAGAAAAGGCGGAGATGGCCATCCACCCTTCAGGTCGAGCCCGAATGGCTTCCTCCTGCCACACCTCTTGATTGAGGCAAGACCCGGCAAGGCGCCCGGAGAATCCCAATTCATCAGAGAAGAGCTCGCGGATTCCGCAGCCAAAGACGGCACGGCTCATCGGATAGAGGAGATTCCGCACCAGCAAGCCTTGATACTTGTGGCGAGTGTAGAGTGGTGCGACAAAATCAAACTTGTCCTGGTAGATCGGTCTCAGCAAGTTCGCAATCGAGTCGGGGGTGAGATTGGAGGTCGCGGGTGAAACCACGGCACAGGCTCGCGCCCGTAATAAGTCTGCGATAGCCAGAATTGTGCGCAAAGCGATTCCAGGAGAAGGTGGAGTCGAAAAGTTTGTCGACACGCGGTGGATGGTGCGGAGCGAGGTTATGCCGGGTAAATGGACATTTTTCACAGCCAGGTTGCCCAGGCCCGTAGCTACGACGTCCTCATTTACTGGATTGCCTACGAAGTCGCCTTCCTGATCGCTGGCGCTGGTATTGACGATGACAACTCGCTGCCTGACAAAGTATTGATGAAAAGCTTGTTCAATTGCTTTCACGGCGGGACTGATAGTGTTCGCTGCATCGTGCGAGGAGATGCCCACAAGTAGGTCCACCTCACCTACGCTCATCAACTGGCGAAGTAAATCGTCCGCTAAAAAGGTGTCGTCAGCCATGGTGCTTAAGATTTTACTTTCATTCCGAAGTATCCGGAAAGATCCAAGGACGTGATGCTATCACCCGTGGCGCTATCAAATCCGGCGCAGCCGAAACCAATAAAACTGATAAGGCCCGAGGGTGAGTAAGTAGGGCAAATTCCCAAAGCGGGGAAACAGGTTTTTCCCAAACATCTCAATCGGCACGTAGCCCTTATATCGCTGCACATCGAGTTCTACAGCCTGCGCAGAACTGGAAAGGTTATTCACCACCAGGACTGTTTCCCCACCGAATTGACGAATGTAAGCCAGAACGCGGTGATTAGAGGGGTTCAAAAACTCAATGTTTCCGCGACTAAATACCCGGGATGAATTACGGAGCTGGACCAACGATCCCATCCACCGGAGCAGGGAATGCTCGGACCGCTCTTGCGCGTCAACGTTGACCGCCTGATGGCCATACACGGGGTTAGAAATTACGGGCGCGCACAAGCGTTCCGGATCGGCCGACGAGAAGCCCGCGTTCGATGCGCTATTCCATTGCATCGGAGTTCGCACTCCATTCCGATCGCCAAGATAAATGTTATCCCCCATGCCGATTTCATCTCCATAATAAACAATTGGCGTTCCCGGCCAGGACATCAGTAACCCATTCAGCAGTTCGATTCGCCTTCTGTCGTTGTCCATCATGGGGGCTAGTCGCCGGCGGATGCCTCGATAGATTCGCATCGACTTGTCCATCGCGTACTCGTCATACATGAAGTCGCGTTCGACATCTGTCACCATCTCCAGCGTGAGCTCATCATGGTTGCGAAGGAAAATGAACCATTGGCAGCTATCGGGTATTTCCGGCGTCTGCTGAAGGATTTCGATGATCGGCTTGCGATCTTCCAGCTTTACGGCCATGAACATTCTCGGCATGAGGGGGAAATGAAACGCCGCGTGGAATTCGTCGCCGTCACCGAAATAGGCGCGGACATCTGCTGGCCATTGGTTGGCCTCAGCCAGGAGCAGCGTTCCCGGATAGGATTGGTCGAGACGCTTGCGAAATTCGCGGATGATCGCGTGGGTCTCGGGTAAGTTTTCACACAAAGTCCCTTCCCGTTCGACAAGATAGGGAACGGCGTCCAACCGGAAACCGTCTGCGCCGAGATCCAGCCAGAATTTCATCACCTCCCAGACGGCCTCAAGAACGGCCGGATTGTCGAAATTCAGATCCGGCTGATGGCTGAAAAATCGGTGCCAGTAATAGGACTTCGAGATGGGGTCCCAAGCCCAGTTGGAGATTTCAATATCAACAAAAATGATAGGCACACCCTGATAGCGATCGTCCGTTTCGCTCCATACGTACCAGTCTCGCTTGGGGTTTTCGCGAGAGCTGCGCGCCTCCTTAAACCAAGGGTGTTGGTCCGAAGTATGATTCAGGACCATCTCGATGATGACTCGGATTCCCCGGGTATGAGCCGCCGTCAGGAATGTCTTGAAGTCCTCCAAGGAACCGTAACTAGAGTGAACCGAAGTGTAATCCGCAATGTCGTACCCGTCGTCGCGCAGTGGCGATGGGTAGAAAGGGAGAAGCCAGATGGCGGTAATCCCAAGTTTTTGCAGATAGCCGAGTCGTTGCGTGAGTCCGGCGAAATCTCCGATGCCGTCCGCATTGCTATCGCAGAAGGTGCGCACATGAAGCTGATAAAAAACGGCATCTTTGTACCAGAGTTTGTCCCCTTGCAGCGCCAACGGCGACTCTCCTTTCTGTTTTGTGAAACCAACTGTCGGGTGATCCCATGGTCGTACTCATTGCATTGACCGCACTCAGAAGGAATGCGCGAACCGGTCAACCGATTCAGTTTGACGTAGTTTCTGATCCCACTCCAAAGATATCTCGTATCTTTTGACAAGTCATCCCCGGTCAAGTCAATGTTCAACTCACATGGAAAAGAGTTTGGCTACTGGAGCTTCACGCCGCGCAATTACGCTACGACGTGGGGCCTATCGTCGCGAATGGTGTGAGAAGGCTGGGCTGGGATTTGAGTTGGGCGAATTGGGATACAAATTGGAGGTTCCAATTCGCCCGTCACTCGTTGCGTAAGCCTATCTTGAGACAGGCTTTAGAAATGGTTGCGGGGGTCAGATTTGAACTGACGACCTTCGGGTTATGAGCAAACAGAAGGACAAAAATCCAACAAATGCTTGATGTGGCGTTGCTTAGCTCAAGACCCAACTTCCCGTTTCTCCTGTTGAATTGTACCGAAGCTGTACCGAGTCGCCACAGCGGACATCGCGCAGGTTGATGACTCGAACTCGCGACCTCTGCCGTGACAGTCTAGGCATACACGGATTATCAGCGACTTACATTCTCGCGGGGGCTGCCAAGGCGCTGAAAAGGACTGGAGGAACCCTTCCCTGTGGGTAAATTTGTGGGTAAGAATTTGAAGGCTTCGAAAATAGCTATTGCAGTTTCGTGTACTCGGCTTTGGCTTGCTTGAGGATGGGGATGTCGGGGTCAGCGTCTTTCCAGAGGGTGAGGAAATCTTGATATGCAGCCTTTGCTTTGGCGGTGTCGCCCTGAATTGCATAAGCACGAGCCAGTTGGAGATGAGCGAGCGCTCCCGTCACAGAATTCAACACGACACTTCGGTGGTTTAGTAGCTTGTCGAATTCGACGACAGCGGCACTGCCATCCTTCGCGAGCAAGTACGCTTGACCTCTTAAGTACGCCGGATAGAGCATTCCTGTCTGCATCGGGGGCGGGTCGCCTAATTCATAAGGAGCGGCTGTCTCTAATTCCCTCACGGCTGCGGAGGAATTGTTCGCCTGTAGCTGAAGAGCCGCGTTGATAGTTGGCAACCAGTATAGCTTGATGAGGTTATTGTTCGGATAGTTCCTCTGAAGCTCCTCTGCTAACACTTTCGTTTGTGAGGCATCTCCGATTCGAGCCATAGTGAGTGCCGCCATCGTCTTCACATCACGGCCCGACGAAAAGCCCAGAGCTGCCTTAGCTCCCTGCCGGGCAGAGCTTGTTTCTCCTAACTCTGCGTCCCGCAACGCAGCGTTTGCCTTCCAAAGACCCGCAATCTCTCTGGAGTCGGCGCGAAGAGCCGATTCCACCGCTTGACGAGAGAAGTCCCGCGCCTTGTCCAGCCGTCCGTAGTAGGCTTCGGTGTCGGATTTGGACGACAATAACAGGTCTTCTTCTCCGTGTTTGCCCGCAGCCCATGACACTTGTTGCTGCATCTGTGAATCATCCCCACGTAGGAAAGCTAGGAAGTAGATGCTCTGTCGCAGGTTGGCACGTTGAGCCAGTGGCTGAACCGCAAAAGCAGGTGGTGCCTGCGAACTACAAGCACGCCGGCGGCTTGAGACTCCGGCGCGCTTGCAGCGGTTCGTTCCTTATCGAGTTGCATAGAACGTGGCACAAGTATTCTCCACGCTAGTTTCGAGAGGTCATGCTGTTAGCGGGCGCGGGTGCGAAATGCGCGCGGCCATCCTCGATCAGCCATTTATCGCCGTGACGTGCGGCCACGTAGAAAAAGTTGATCGGTATCACGGGGATGATCGTCCCATCGGGACCGTTGACATTGTGCACAGTAAGGATTGCGTCGACGACCGCGACATCGGGCTTGATGAAGCGGACACGGTAGTTGGAGAACGCCGCTTGTGTGGTGCCGTTGACGGCTTGCGCCTCGGTGCCGAAGTCCTTCACCATGGCGACCCGCCCTTGCCAAAAGTCACCTGTCGGCGTCACGAAGGTTCCATTTTCGGTGAATAGGGATGCTCGGAGTTCGGCGTTCTTCTCAACGAAAGCCTTAGCAAAAGTATCTCCGAGCGAGCGAACGGTTGCTTCGTCTCGAGCGTCGCCGGCACTCGCAGAGCCGATCACACCGATGGCGAGCGCACCCGCGAGAAACGCTAAGCCGAGACGCTGCATCAGGCCTCGGAGCGCTGACGTGGGCTCCTGGGACACGGAAGCAGGTCGGTACGTTTGTGAGATGTTCATTTCTTTTTCCTTGATTTTCATTTCATTCTCCTTTTTTGTCTCTTTCTCCTTGGTTGTCATCGCTTGTAACCAGAAATCACAACTCTTCCTGTTTACAAGCAGACAGTCGGTCACCCTTTTAAGGGTGTGTTTGCAAGGACCTCCACTTTTTCCACCTGCGGAGGAACCGCAAATAATTCGCTGGCCCGCGCCGCCAACGCCTTGGCGATCTCGCCCGTCAAGTGGGCATTGCGGCCCGCTTCATTTGCAAAGGTGTCGAAGATGCCGAACTTCCCCGGGCCGATTTTGATCGCGTACCATTTCAAGGTCCCTTGTTCATCGCGCGCGAGTGGCTGAGCTGACTTCAGAAATGCTTCGGCATCAGCCTCCTTGCCTGGGCGGGCTTCGAGCGTGACTAGCAATCCGATTGCTTCCATAGAATTAGCCTCCTGCGTTTAATTGTTTCCGACCGACTTCACTGCGGATCTCCTTGGGCATGAGCTTTTGCCAACTTCGCCTC
>DATDHE010000220.1:0-2409 GCA_036521695.1 Candidatus Acidiferrum sp.
GATCTTCCTCGAAGGCGGCCTCGCATCTTTTAACGCTTTTGAGTACTTGGGTATTATCCTCGAAGAGATCTCGTATCGCCATCTCCCTGAAGGCACCCAAAGGGGCAAGTGAAGTGCATGCAACCGGGGGCTTTGAAAACCGCAAGGAATGCGGGGCGAAGTGCTTTATTCGGAAGATTCCATTCGTATTTTCTTTCCTATTGACATTCTATATGTGGGCCGCTATGTTTCGTATAGAATCGCGATAGGAGATGCCTCGAGCTTTGGAAGCCTCGCAGAAGGAGGTCTGGCATGCCACTCCTAGCAAAAGCCCGGAGTTTTTTCCGAAACCTGCTTTTCTATGGGCGTCGCGACAGCGATCTGGACCAAGAGATTCGCTCCCACCTCGAAATGCTGATCGAGGAGAACATCCGCGCGGGCATGCTGCTGAAGGAAGCGCAACTCGCTGCTCGGATCGAACTTGGCGGCAGCGAACAAGTGAAAGAACAGGTTCGCGATCTACGGATGGGCAATTGGCTCTACTCCGTGGTCTCCGATTGCCGCTACGGCGTTCGACAACTCCGGAAAAATCCTGGATTTGCCGCGGTTGCCGTTGTCACTTTGGCCACCGCGATCGGCGCAAACGCGGTGGTTTTCAGCGCACTGAACGCCTGTCTGCTCCGCCCGTTGAACGTGCCGCAGCCGGAGAGCCTCTACGGACTTCAGTTTGGCGAAGGGTCTCGGGGCGCGCAGTCGTATCCCAACTATCTGGACCTGCGGGATCGCAACAACAGCTTCGATGGTTTGGCCGCTTATCACATGGCCCGGGTGGGATTGGACACCGGCGAAAACCCGTCCCGCGTGTGGCTCTATGAGGTGACCGGAAACTACTTCGACGTATTGAGGATTCAGCCGTTTCTTGGGCGTTTCTTCCATCCCTCCGACGAGCACGGCGCCCAGAGCGCTCCGTATATTGTGCTTAACTACGGATATTGGCACAGCCATTTTCAGGATGACCCTGGCGCGGTAGGCCGTACGGTGGAAGTGAATAAGCGTCCCTTCACGATCATCGGTGTAGCTCCGCAGCAGTTTCAAGGAACCTTTATACTTCTCTCTCCCGATTTCTTTGTGCCCATCGTTAGCCTTGAGGACGAGGAAACCCTGAACACGCGCAGCGGCCGATGGATTTTCGAGACGATTGGACATCTGAGGGCAGGTGTGACTCCGGCGCAGGCTTCTGCCGATCTCAACTCCATTGGCGCGTATCTCCAAAAGGCGTATCCCAAAGACAACGGCAAGATGAACATATCGCTGTCTCGTGCGGGTCTCTACGGCGATACGTTCGAGCGGCCGATACGCGAATTCGTTGCGGCATTGATGCTGCTCGCAGGGTTAATTCTGCTGGCCGCCTGCGCCAACCTGGGAAGCCTGTTTGCCGCGCGCGCCGCCGATCGTTCGCGGGAAGTTGCCGTGCGACTCGCGCTGGGATCCAGCCGCCTTCGCATTCTTCGGCAGCTCTTCACCGAGGCTCTTCTGATTTCCCTGGCAGGAGGAGCCGTTGGAATCTTGGGTGGCGCGCTGCTCTTACGCCGCCTGAGCGCGTGGAATCCATTTCCCCAACTGCCCACTAATGTGCCTTTGAATCCGGACGCAAATGTCTATGCAGTGGCTGTGCTGCTGGCGTTCGTGAGTGGCATCCTCTTTGGGGCGGTACCTGTGAGGCAGGTGCTGCACACGGATGCCTACGAGCTCATCAAATCGGGCTCCCTAGCCAAGTTTGGGCCCCGTATCACTTTCCGAGAGGTGTTGCTGGCCGTGCAAATTGCGATCTGCGCCGTGATGGTCACCTCCTCACTGGTGGCCGTACGCGGCTTGCTGCGCTCGCTACACAGCGATTTCGGTTTTGAACCGGCGAAAGTGGTCCTAGCGGAAACGGATTTGGATATGGCGGGGTACTCCGAGGATGCCGTGCCCGTCATGCAAAAGCGTATGTTCGAGTCGATCGAGACGATTCCGGGCGTAGCTTCGGTGGGGTTGACGAATTGCGCTCCCCTGTCGAGTTGCGGGCGCCTCTCCAGGTCCTCGGTTTACACCGACGAAACGTCCGATCTGCTGCCTTCTACCATTGCAGCCTCGCCCTTGAGGTTCCAGGTCTCCCCCGAATTCTTCGCGGTGGCCGAGATGCCTATCCTGGCCGGGAGGACCTTCACCTTGCATGACGACAAAAACGCGCCGCGCGTGGCGCTGATCAACCAGGCATTCGCGCGCGAAGTATTTGGCGCGCCGGCGAATGCGCTTGGCCGGTACTATAAGATGGGGAATGGAACGCGCATTCAGGTGGTGGGCATCGTGAGAGACGGAAAATATACAAGCCTCACGGAAGATCCGCAGGCGGCGATGTTTTTGCCGATCCTGCAAGCACCCTCGAGT
>DATDHE010000221.1:0-3756 GCA_036521695.1 Candidatus Acidiferrum sp.
GGTCGAATTCATCTTGCGATGGTATTTGGTTTGTGTTAGCTTCCTGCCCGGATGAAGTTCACTCGACCACACCTCACCATCGAACCCCTCACACTTGGGACACCCTGAAAACGGGCAGAGATTGACCGGTTATGCCGACCACACAGCCAGTGACACCGATAGGGGTTCGCCTGCTTCGCCAGCACCGGGGTGAATACGCCGGTGACATTGGTTTCAAGGAACTCGCCCTGTACCGCGCTCATTTCGGCCCGTGGTGGAACGCTGACCGGTGTCTTTCCCAAACGATTTGCACAAAGCGAAGAAAGGGCGCTAGGCGCTGGTTTACTGCCGCGCGGTCATTTCACTACGACTGTCATGCGCATCCAAGGATGGATGCAGCACTGAAAGTGATGTTCGCCCTTCGAAAGACCGGCGACTTGGAGCTGGCTGCCTTGAAGGATCCGCGTTCTGGCTACCTCGACGCTGGAAAAACCCAGCGCACACTCGGGAACTGCGCTTTCGTTGAAATTGAGCGGCGGTATGAAACCGCCTCCAAAATGCGCAACTTCTGTGAAAGTGTGGGGCTCGCCGCCCTGGTTTACCGCGATAATCGGGGTTCCTTCGTTCACGGTGAGATTGTCGGGTTCGAAATCCCAGTTCTTGTCGGGCGCTCCCTTAGCGGCTTCCGCGATTAAATTGGCAAATGTTGTGGTAGAGCCAAAGGGGGTGTAGCCAAGCGCTACGTTCTTGCAGAAACCCGGCCCCACCGCACCTGGGACATTGAAAGTTGCAGGATCGCATTCGTCCAACGCTGCGACCTGTGCCGGGGTTGTGTGGTGGCCCCCGACTTCCATCATTCCAGCAAACAGAAGACAACAAGCGACTAAACTGAGCTTTATTAGCGTACTAGTCATGGCTTTCCTCTCCTTAATCAATTCTCCCGAGAATCCAGCGACAGGTTGCGCGTGAGCCGGTTCGCGAGGACAAAAGTGAAGGCCAGCCTCGTTGAGATCCGTTGATGAGTCAATCCATGGATCCTCCATCTGCCCCCAAAAAAGCCTCCGACGCTAAGCCATTGGAAATAGAGGTATTCCCTCGCCTGGCCAAAGTTTGTCTGGGATTAACAAGAGGTGTGGTAGACTTCGTCAACCTTGAGCGAGTTGATATGCCTATCTCCCAGCCAGGGGCGCGCGTACTTCGTTTCGACGCATTCGAACTGAATGTTCGCGCAGGTGAGTTGCGGAAACAGGGTCGAAAGCTCCGGCTGCGGGGCCAACCGTTGCAGGTCTTGGCTATTTTACTCAGTCGTCCCGGCGATGTGTTCACTTGCGAGGAGATCCGCTCCCAGATTTGGTCCGCCGACACCTTCGTCGATTTCGAACACAGTCTTCACAACGCGATTGCCCGCCTTCGCGAGACACTTGGCGACTCTGCCGAGACTCCCCGCTACATCGAAACACTTCCGCGCCACGGATACAGGTTTATCGCGCCAGTGGAAAGCGAACAGGCACCGGAGCCGTCTCATCCCGCAGCGTCAGCGCTGCCCCGCGGAGTCT
This sequence comes from Candidatus Acidiferrum sp., assembly GCA_036521695.1. Lineage (GTDB taxonomy): Bacteria > Acidobacteriota > Terriglobia > Acidiferrales > UBA7541 > Acidiferrum. Next base: position 1,536 of record DATDHE010000221.1, read on the forward strand.
CCGTCGCCTCAACTCGCAGTACGCCTCGCGGATCCCTAGTGGTCAGCGTGCTGGCCATCCTCGTCATAGCTCTCGCCGTCTGGCAGGCGCCCACGGGTACCCGTCCTACCAGTGCCGCTCCTCGCTTAAACTCCATCGCGGTTCTACCCCTCGCCAATTTGTCCGGCAATCCGTCGGAGGAATTCTTCGCCGATGGCTTAACTGACCAGTTGATAACCGATCTCGCTGAGGTCGGCTCACTGCGCGTCATCTCGCGAACCTCCGTCATGCGATTCAAGGGCACAAAAGAGGGTCTCCCTGAAATTGCGAGGAAATTGAACGTGGACGCCATTGTGGAAGGATCGGTTGTTCGGTCGGGTCAGCGAGTACGCGTCACCGCCCAACTGCTTCAGGCATCCACGGACCAGCACCTCTGGGCTGAGACTTACGACCGCGATCTCGGCGATGTCCTGAAACTGCAAGGAGAGGTGGCGGATGCCATCGCACAGCAAGTCCGCGCACAACTAACTCCAAAGCAGCGGGCTCAGCTTCGCGCGGCTCACGCAGTGAATCCGGCAGCATACGATGCCTACCTGAAGGGGCGTCTTTACTTTGTCAATGAGTTCACCAATCCTGATTCACTTAGGAAGGCCCAACGTTATTTTCAAGAGTCGGTCCAGCAAGACCCAAACTTCGCTCTTGCTTACGCCGGACTGGCAGACGCTTACGTCTATTTAGCCTTTGCAGGAGCATTGCCCAGGGATCAGGCCTACCGGTCCGCCAAGGGGGTGTTGGCCAAGGCCCTGGCACTGGACGACAGCATCGGCGAAGTCCACGACACCCTCGGCTTGCTGAGTTCGGAGTTTGACTGGGATTGGGACACTGCCGATCGCGAGTTCAGCCGCGCCATCGCCTTGGCACCGAACTACAGTTGCGCGCATGAGGATCGCGCCACTTTTCTCGCCCTTACTGGCCAGCGGGCCGAAGCTCTAGCGGAGATCACAAAGATCGACCAACTGGATTTTGGTTTCAGCGCGGCTTATACGGAATCGACGACCTACTATGAGCTACGCGATTACCCGGGCTTGATTGAAGCCAGCAGGAGGGGGCTGCTTTTGGATCCCAAGGATTGGTTTCAGCATTACACTCTGGGCGTCGGTTACGAAGGTACGGGCAAGCTGCAGCAAGCGATCTCGGAATACCAGAAAGCCATCGAGATGTCAGGTGGCTCTCAGGGCGCTGTAGCACTGGCACACGCCTATTCAGCCGTGGGCAGAAAAGCCGAAGCGGAAAAGATTCTTCGCGATTTGGAGCGCAAATCAAAAGAGACCTCGGCTTCACCATACGCGATGGCCACAATCTACGCCGGCCTCGGCGAAAATGACAAAGCATTTGAGTTCCTGGAAAAAGCATATTCGCAGAAGTCATTAGGCATCCCCTCGTCGTTAACCTCTGACTTGGCACTAGAGAGCTTGCGTCCTGATCCTCGTTTCCAAAATCTTCTTGGTCGCATGGGCTTGAAGAACTAGACTCCGCTCAGGGCGACCGAGTTGACTCGGTGATCCCCTTAGTTCGAGCATGAGTCTATGGTTGGCGTGCTTCGGCTCGCAGCATGTCTGGTTCCTGACGAGCGACGAGCAAGCCGGAAGTAATTCACCTGGCTGGAAAACGCGCATTTCGTGCAAGTGGCCGTTTCAAGCCTTTTCGACTAAGTGAAAGGGGGGCATCCTTTATAAATGCTACATGTGCGTTCTGTGCCTGGTCTTTTGGACCAGGGGGGAGGGAATTGGCCGTGACAGTGTCGGATTCTAAGAGGTGACGGGGCAGCGTTCTAGTCAACTGAACTACGCCCCGCAAACTGACTAAAATGTCTTCCCGCTCCTTCCACAACCTTGCAGTGTCTTGCACTGCCTTGCGCGTCCTTCGACGTGACGGGGCAGCGTTCTCGACACAGCTTAAATCGATGCCAGCCCTTCGGCCTTCACCTGAACGGTCTTAACCGCCTTGAGTGTAGCGCCATCCGGCAAATCGGGAAGTTGACAAACGGTTGACAAAACGGTTTTCTGATCGAGATCCCCGAAAAGGGGAAAAGTGCGAATAGCCGCGTATTTACTGGTGATTTGAATGGTGGGCCTGGGTGGACTTGAACCACCGACCTCGCCCTTATCAGTATTGAGGCCGTTAATACTTCCGCCAGAAATGCAGGTTTTTCTTGAAGGACATTGGCCTTTGCGTCGGTATC
>DATDHE010000222.1:0-18247 GCA_036521695.1 Candidatus Acidiferrum sp.
GCTGGCTTCATCACTTTCTCCAGCGGCAAGAGTATATGATTCCGGGCTTGCCAGACTAGGATGCGATGAGCTGGCCAGAATGCTGTTCGCAGCTGGCGATTCGCCCGAACAACAGGGACCTGAACAGGAGGAGAGAACGCCATGAAGCAGTTTTTCCTCGCCGCTGCACTCGCAGGATTGCTTGAAGCGTTGCTTGGAGCGTCTTCCACGCCCGACTACTCGATTCAAGCCATACGCCTCGCCAACTCTCCCGGGGATTCCGTCGCGGACATGGTCGTGGGCGCTCCCAAGGACGAAAAAATCGATACCATCTACGCCTTCTGGCTGATCCGCGGGGGCGGACGCAATATCCTCTTCGACAGCGGCTTTCACCGCGAGCGCTGGTTTAAGGTATGGACGATCAAGGACTACCTTCGGCCCGGCGAAGCTGTGAAACTTGCCGGAGTAAACCCTGAAGAAGTCACGGACATTGTCATCAGCCACGCGCATTGGGACCACATGGGCGGAATCGATCTCTTCCCCAGGGCCGTCGTATGGATTCAGAAGGAAGAATTCCGCTACTACACCGGACCGGCGTGGCAGCCTGGTGGGGACCACGGCGGGATAGATGCCGAGGACGTTCAGCAGTTGGTGCGGCTGAATACTGAAGGGCGTTTGCGTCTGGTGGACGGCGACAACGTCGAGATATTTCCCGGCATTCGTGCGTACACGGGAGGGCGCCACACGGTTGCGTCGCAGTTCCTGTGGGTCGACGGCAATCCGCCATTCGTGCTGGCATCGGATAACGTCTACCTCTATCGCAATCTCGCCGAGCACAAGCCCAGCGCCACATTCTCCGACGCCGATCACGCCGCCAACATCGCTGCTCAGTCGAGAATGATTGAGCTCGCCGGCGGCAATCCCGACCGCGTCATCCCCGGCCACGACGCCGCCCAATTTCAGAAATACGCCACCACCGGCCGCATCGCCAAAATCAAATAGCCTCCTTGTAGCCAGCGCCCACCCGCCAAGTAGGTTGACGTGAAGCCGAGCGCCGGAGGCTGCGTGTAAATTGGCACAGTGCGGGTTCTGAATGATGCCGCAGATGCCGGATTAATAGACCTGCCCGCTGCGATCGATCGCCTGCAGGCTTTCGGGGTTCTACCTCGACGCCAAGCTTATGTAGTTCCTCCTTGACCGACACATTCCGCTCGCCTCCGGCGCAAGAATGAGCGCTCGGCGTCGCGAGGCTGCCTACGGAATCGTCATGGGAATTGTGGCCACCACGCGGCCCGCCTCGCACGGTCATTTCGACCGGAGCGGGACCCCACGCGCCGTCAGCGCAGGCCAGCCAGCCCACGCCCGCCCCACTTCACCTACCCGTTGTCCTCCTGAGCGAAGCGCAGGACCCTGGCTGCATCATTGCGTTTTGAGGAAGGCCGTGCGTCAGCCCATGCAGACAGAACGGCCGCCCCATCGCTCACGCATTTGTGCGATGAAATCTCTCTTCTCCTGGCCTCACGAGGCGGCCGGGAGCGTGGAGAATCTGTGCAAAACCTGTGGCAGACCGTTCTTGCCCCTGGACTGTCTGCTCCGCTTCCGCAATGATGTAGCTTCCGTTTAGAAAGTTTGCCATGAGCAATTCCCTAAAGAGAACAAACGACATCGTGAAGGCCGTCCACCTGCTGCGGCAAAATGGGATAGCTGTCGGTTTCCCCATGCAAACCGCCGACGGCCAGATAATTTTCTCAGTCGGCAAAGATACGCTGACCGCAAACCAGATCCTCGATCTTCTCGAACGTGGCCAACTCCACGCCGAAGGCGTGCGCAAATCCGTCGAAGCCCAAGCCTCCGCCAAGCCCCTGCGCAAGAAAGCCGCATCTTCCTAAACGGGACCAGCCTCACCTTATTTGTCATTCCGAGCGTAGCGAGGATCTCCGCACCATCGCGCACTTTTTGCCCGATGAATCTGCTTTTCTTTTCTCCCGCACCTCGCGACTTCCTCTAACTCGGTCATCCCGCTTGCCTTGTGCACATACCGAGATGCCATCGACCTCTACGAAATATTTCCGAATGAGAAACAGCCACGGATGACGCCAAAGGAGGACTCGGAACTGCAACGGCAAATCGAGGCCAATGAGGGAATCTTTGAGCCACTGCTGGAGCCGTACCCTGAGAGAAAAAGACTCGTTGCCCGGTTGAAGGCACTTCAGGAAACCAGCTCGGTAAATATGCACGAGTTTAGTCGGCTCACGAAGGAAGCCGAAGCTTCTGCCTGGGCTGAAGAGCCCACTCGATGCGCGGATGCCGTTTTTGATTCAGGTGGGTGGCCGTGAGTCCGCAAGGGCAGGGTTTGCACTTGCCCGTTTTCTGGACTTCTCACCAGTTTTCGCCGCCGGGGCCCGGTTGTAAATTGAACCTGTCCCAGTCCAAGGGGTAACGATGAACGAATTCACCGCTTGGATGCAGAGCAATTGGTATGCGCTGGGAAATCTTCTCGCTCAGTTTGGCTTCCTGGCTGCCGGTGTTTGGTTTGCGCGCAAAATCCTGAAAACAATTAGAGCGTCCCAAGAGCAGGTCGGGGCACTGCTAAAGTTGTCGTTCGCAGGTGTGATCAGCGAGCGTCCTGCGTCGATTGCCGCCGAGGGCCGATCCTTCGCAAATGCCAGCCCGTATTGGCTTACGCCGCAGGAAAAACCAGCGGTTGACCTGCCGGAGCCCCAAGAAAGCGGTCCCAGCCGCTGGGCGGTTGCCCGGCATGGTGCGATGGTGTGGCTGCAGACCCCGATGAGCAACGGAGAGGCTGCCCCATGGCGCAGAGCGATCAAGTGGCTCCAGGCCCCGGCCCGAAGCTGACCAGCTCCGCGCCTTGACTCCGGGGTGGCCTTCCCTTTGCGGTTCTGTTTGTTAGCAAAGGGTGGGCCGCTCTTCTCTTTTTCCACTCGTCACGCTCCTGAGTAAGCATACGTCGCTTCAACGGCCCCGCCGTTCAGCTTCCAAAAATCGCCATTCAACAACCTCGCCGGAAAGGATCTGCTTTCCTCTCCGCGCCCCTCAGCCTCAACGCATTCAGTTGCTGTTCTCCTTTGCCTTTCAACCTTCAAGCCTGGCAACCTGCAACCGCCTCCCTTTTCCTGTCATCCCGTTCCTAACCCCTTTACAATCCGCACTTCCGCAAAACGCGCCTGTAACTCCCGCAAATCCGCACTTCCAAAACACACGGCTTAAAACCCTTTAGAATCCGCTTACGAAAAGCCCCCGGGCGGAGGGCTCCGCAACTATCACTCTTCTCTGCGTCACCTGCGCGTTCGGCCTCCACCTCGACCGGGTCCGGGCGTCGGAGTTTACCCGGGGCGGCTCGGGGCGTTCATCTCTCCGGAAGTCCCCTCTTTCAACTTTAAACTTTCAACATTCAACCAGTGCTCCGCGTTTGTACCGCCGCCGGAATACGGATAAAATGAACAACTCGAGCAGCCCTCATGGCCACACCGTTTAACATCATCTCCAATCCACTGCTGATACCAGCGTCAGCGCCGAATGCGCATCCGCGCCCCGACTGGCTCCGAGTAAAATTCTTTGGCGGCGAGCGCTACCAGGATCTGAAGCGCATCATGCGCACGCTCGACCTGCACACCGTTTGCGAGAGCGCGCGCTGCCCCAACATGGGCGAATGCTGGGATCACGGCACCGCCACCTTCATGATTCTGGGAGACATCTGCACGCGAGCCTGCGGATTTTGCGCCGTGCCCAGCGGCAAGCCCGCCGGCCCGCCCGATGAAGAAGAACCGTTCCGTGTCGCGGAAGCCGTAGCGCGAATGGGTTTGCGTTACGCCGTCGTCACCAGCGTCAATCGCGATGACCAGCCCGACGGCGGCGCGCACATTTTTGCGCGCACCATCGAAGAGATTCGTCGCCGCGTGCCGGGCTGCAAAGTGGAAGTGCTCATCCCGGACTTCCGCGGCGACTGGAATGCACTGAATGTGGTGCTCGCGACGCGCCCCGACGTGCTGAATCACAACACCGAAACAGTACCGCGTCTCTACCGGCAAGTGCGCAAAGGTGCGGTTTACGAGCGTTCACTGGAATTACTAAGGCGCGCGAAGCAGACCCATCCGGATGTACCGACGAAGACGGGTTTGATGCTCGGCCTCGGCGAAGAAAAAGACGAAGTCCTTGCCACGCTGCAGGATCTCGCCGCGCAAGACACGGACATCCTCACGCTTGGCCAGTACCTGCAGCCGACACGTGATCATCTACCCATCTTTCGGTACGTGCATCCCGATGAGTTCGCCGAGTTCAAAGTCCTTGGTGAAGCCATGGGCTTTAAACACGTCGAAGCCGGCCCCTTGGTGCGTTCGTCCTATCACGCCTTCGAGCAAACCGAATCCGCCCACAAGTAGGGTGGAAACGAATAATTGCGATGGAGAGCGCCGAATAAATTCGGTGCTATCGGTGCTAGCGGAAGCTATTTGGGTACAGCGGTCGACCGATCCGTGAACGGTACAGCGCGCCCGCCGCAAACCACTGTAGGGAGCACATGGTCGAAGCCCTTGTGTTCCTTCGCGGAATAATTGAGTTTGAGCTGCGGTCCGAGCCCTAAGTCCTGATCGTGGATAGCTAGAGGGCGAGCTAACAGGAGCGCGCACGGTTAGACCAATCCCAAGAGCAGTCAACTACTACTACTTTATTCTCGGGCCCAGGACGATTAGCACGGCTCCCGCGATCAGCAAAGCGGCCGCAACCACAGGAGGAACCGTTGTCCGCTGCGGTTTGTCCACCGTCGCCGTAACCGGACCAATTTTCGCGACTTCTTCCCGCTGGTGATAGTCGAAGTCTGGGTGTACAAACGCCACCAAAGCGAGAATGACGAAAACCAACCCACATGCCATGACGAAGCGCTTCATGTGGCAGACACTATCACAGAGAGAACCAGCAGCAAGCTGGAATTCTTGAACACACCCCTGCGCCGGATAGGCGAAGGGGAAGTGCGAACTTCAAGAGCGAGGCGAGAAAAGAACTACGAACGGCCTGCGGCGGCAGCTGCGGCGGCTTTCTTGGCAGCCTTCGCGGCGGTGGAAGCCTTGCGGCGGCGCTTGGTCTTCGGCGGGGTGGCGGGTGCTTCACCGATCAACTCTGCCACCATAATGCTGGTAACGAACAACTTGGGACCGTGATCGTCGAAATCAATCGCGGTGCGCTCCTGGTCGGATGCGGTAACAATGCCCAAGCCGTAGGTATCGTGCTTGACTGTCTGTCCCTCTGCCATCACTTGCACATCATCCTCCTTAACCACACTTTGCGTTGAAGAAACTCGATTTGAATCTCTTTATGATTATGCGCAGCGCCCTCGAGTAGGACGAAGAAACCCAATACTTGGCGAGCGCGACGGCACTCGTTATTCCCCAAGCCCGGTACTGCCCAAGCTTGCCAACGAGCGGCGGCAAGCGTTGCCTCAGCAGCCCTTCAAACGCGGCAAGAAGTACTTCAAGAGCAACAAAGGCTATGCAAAGAGTACCACAAAGTGGGAGATTTGTCTACGCTCTAAGCTAGCAAGAAAATGGCATGGTTCTCTTTTTAAGATATAGATAAATATGGACTTACTGAGATTTCGCGGGTTGGAGAAATCGCCCAGAAGGGCGATTTATGGCTATTCTAGGGACTCGGGTTGCAAACCGAAACCGCGCTCGCCGGCGGCCTTTTTTTCCCAATACTTGCGCACCCAGACTTCCCAACTTTTTCCGGCTGCGGGATCGCGGCCGGTGAAGGCGAGTGCCGCAATATCGGCATACGCAATCTTTTGTCTCTGATTGGAATCCTTGGGAAGCATGCGCACAAAGGAATTCGCGAGCGTGGGACCGGAGACACGATCAAAAATGTAGCCTTCTATTTTCGTGCCATCTTTCGTGGTTAGTGTGACGTCGCCACGATAGTCGAAGGCGGTTTCGAGTGCGATGCGAAGCCCATCCTCGGTGGCTAGCTGGGGGACCCAACCCTGGACCGCTTCGTGAATCGTACCCGGAGCGACTTCCAGCGTGTCGGGATTCGAGACTGCGGCTTCGGTGTGGCTGGGCAGATCGGCATGGCGTGGGCGTGTCAAGCGCTGGTCTCCTCGAATTGGCCCTTGGTTGCTTCGATCTGAACCAGGGGATTGTAAGAATGCACGGGCTTTGCGGGCTCGTTGAGGAGCGCCAACGCGTCCTGGTCTTCATGCGTCCTGGAAAGTGCTGCTTTGACGTAAGTTAAGAGCCCGCGAAGACCGCTGAAGGTGTGGTCGACTCCGGAGGCTTCGTAGCCGCTGTGAACCATGCAGTTGGCGCACTTCGGATTTCCGGATTCCGTTCCGTAATTCTGCCACGCGGTGGCTTCCAACAGCTCCTGGAACGAATCCGCATAACCGTCCTGGAGCAAATAGCAAGGCTTTTGCCAGCCGAAGACGTTGTAGGTGGGCATGCCCCAGGGCGTGCAGGCATATTGTTTCTTGCCCATCAGGAATTCGAGGAAAAGCGGAGACTGATTGAACTGCCAGCTCTTTTTGCGATTGGAAAGGATGGCGCGGAAGGTACGGCGCGTGCGTGCGCGGCCCAGGAAGTGCTTTTGATCCGGGGCTTTATCGTAGGAATAGCCCGGGGAGAGCATCATGCCTTCGACGCCCAGCTCCATCATTTCGTCAAAAAACTGGCGGACGCTGTTGGGATCGGCGCCGTCAAAGAGTGTGGTGTTGGTGGTGACGCGGAAGCCGCGCTTGAGGGCTTCCTTGATGCCGTCGACCGCCAGATCATAGCCGCCTTCGCGGCACACGGAAAAGTCGTGGTGTTCGCGCTGACCGTCCATGTGAACGGAAAACGTCAAATACTTGCTGGGCTTGAAGAGGTCCAGTTTTTCTTTCAGAAGCAGCGCGTTGGTGCAGAGATAGATGTATTTCTTGCGCGCAACCAGCCCCTCGACGATTTTGTCGATTTGCGGGTGCATCAGCGGTTCGCCGCCGGGAATGGAAACCATCGGCGTGCCGCACTCGTCCACGGCCTTGAAGCACTCTTCGGGGCTCAATTCCTTCTTCAGAATATGCGCGGGATATTGAATTTTGCCGCAGCCCGCGCACGCCAGATTGCAGCGGAATAGCGGCTCGAGCATCAGCACAAACGGGTAGCGCTTGCGCCCGGCAATTTTTTGCTTGAGGACGTACGTTGCAACCGTCCACATCTGTGAAATCGGTACCGGCATTTATCCCGCTTGCAAACGATTAGATAGGGGTGTACAGCGTGCCCCTCAGCAGAAGCTATTGTACCGAAAATCCGCACGGTCTGCTTGCGTGCTTTTCATGAGGTGCACGTAGGCGTTCTTTCGTGGCACGGGCGCTGTTGGCCCGGAACGTGCTACTTCCTTGTTTCGGCCGAGCTTACCCACTCCCCGCAGGCGTAGAATCAAACCATCTCAGGGGCGCGAGAAAACCGGGGATCATGGCCCGAGACAGTCTTCTATCGCTATTCTGCGAGTTCGAACGCTATGACAACGATATTGCGTTCGTGCAGCGGCACGGCTATCGCCGCGAAACGTGGACGTATCGCAAGCTTGCGGGCGTGGCTTTTGGGTGCGCTCTGGAACTGCGAGAACGCGGTGTTGGGACAGGCGATCGTGTTCTGCTCTGGGGGCTGAACTGCGCGGAATGGACCGCGGCTTTTTGGGGCTGCTTGTTGCGCGGAGCGGTGGCCGTTCCCATGGATGACGGCGCGACGCTCGATTTCGCCGGACGCGTATCACGCGATGCGGGCGTCAAATTGATTTTTGCCTCCCGCGAAAAACCCGCCCTCGATCCCGCCATCCCAAGGCTCGTACTGGAGGATTTGTCCGACTCTGTGAGGAATGCTGGTGTCGTGGCTTCCTCGCCGGCAAGAAACCAGCAACATAAGGCTCTTTATGAAAGCTTGGCTGACGAGCCCATCACGCGAGCTCACATCGCTGAAATCCTGTTCACTTCGGGCACGACAGCCGAGCCGCGCGGCGTTGTTTTAACGCATGGCAATTTTCTGGCAAATCTCGAGCCGCTCGAACGTGGGATTGATCCCTACCGGAAGTATGAGCGATGGTTTCATCCGCTGCGATTCGTCTCGCTGGTGCCGCTGAGCCACGTCTTTGGGCAGTTCATGGCGCTGTTTGTGCCGCCGCTGCTGGGCGCAACGGTCGTCTTCAAACATTCTGCGAATCCTTCGGAGATTATTCGTATGGTGAAGCGCGAACGGGCCACGGCACTGATCGCGGTTCCGCGTATGCTCGACGCTTTGCACGGGAAAATCGAACGCGAATTAGAGGCGCGGGGACAGGGCCGCTGGTTGAAGAAGGCTTTCGCCTCCGCGAACGGCAAGAAATTTCTGCGCCGGGCGTGGCGGTTTCGCAGAATTCATTGGAAATTCGGTTGGAGGTTTTGGGCGTTTATTTCCGGTGGCGCGGCGCTCTCCGCTGAAACGGAGGAATTTTTCAAACGCGTGGGTTACGCGGTGGTGCAAGGCTACGGCATGACAGAGACCGCGTCGCTGATCAGCTTGAATCATCCCTTTCGCGCCACAGAAGGATCGATTGGAAAAGTTCTTCCGGGGCGCGAATTTCGGCTGGCGGAAGACGGCGAGATTTTGGTGCGCGGAGAGAACGTCGCGAGCGGCTATTGGAAGGACGGCGCGCTTCGCGAAGGAGTGCGCGATCAAGAAAACTGGCTGCGCACGGGGGATATTGGCGAAGTCGATGCCGAGGGAAACCTCCGATTCAAAGGGCGCAAGAAAAACGTGATCGTCACGCCAGCGGGACTGAATGTTTATCCTGAGGACGTGGAAGCAGCGCTGTGCAAGCAACCAGGGGTGCGCGATTGCGTTGTCATTCCCGACCCGCGCGGCGGTAACGCGGAACCTTTGGCCATAGCGCTGATGGACAACGGCACAGAGACCAGGGCACAAGATTTGCTACAGGCGGTTGAAAATGCTAACGCCTCGCTTGCCGAATACCAGCGCGTGCATCGATGGCTCGTTTGGCCGGAGCCTGATTTTCCGCGCACGCCGACCGGCAAGCCTCGACTGAGTATCATCGCTTCGCGAGCAGCAGAATTGTTCAATGGTTCGTCGCCGGCAAATGCGCCGGCTGACACTCTGGATGATTTGCTGGCGAAGTTTTCAACCGCAAAAGGAGCTACAGAAAAACTAGAGAAGGAGCTGAAGCTTACTTCGCTCGACCGTGTTGAGCTGATGAGCGCACTCGAAGAGCGTTTCCAGGTCGAATTGAGCGAAACATCCTTTGCCGAAGCGAAGACCGTCGCGGATGTGAAACGACTTCTGCAACAACCCACGGTCCATCGCACGGAATACGCTTATCCGCGCTGGACGCAACGTGTGCCGGTGCGCTGGCTGCGGCTGGCCGTCTACTACGCGCTGGTCTGGCCAGCCACGCAAATTCTTGGGCATCCGAAGATTGTTGGGCGCGGGAATCTACGCAACGTGCGCGGGCCGGTGCTCATAGTTTCGAACCACATCACGCGACGCGCCGATATAGGGTTGATTTTGGCAGCGCTGCCGCTACGTTTTCGCCATCGCCTAGGCACTGCCATGGGCGGCGAGTCCTTGCAAAACATGCGCCGCCCGCCGCGCGATTGGTTTTTCGCAAAACGCTGGGCCTACCACTTCGGCTACTGGCTAGTCACAGGAATCTTCAATGTCTTCCCGCTGCCGCAGCACTCCGGCTTTCGCGAAAGCTTCCGTTTTGCCGGTGAATCCGCCGACCGTGGTTACAGTCTCCTCGTTTTCCCCGAAGGCGAGGTCAATAATTCCGAAGACGGCCGCATGGCGGCTTTCCAAAGCGGCATCGGCCTGTTGGCGGAAAATCTCCGCGTTCCCGTCATTCCCATGCGTCTCGACGGCGTCTGGCAAATGAAGCGCGAACGCCGCCGCCTCGCGCATTTCGGCGAAATTACTGTCCGCATCGGCGCGCCGATCTTGTTTCCTCCGGACACGCCACCTGAAGAAATCGCCCGCCGGTTGGAATCGATTGTCCTCGCGTTGTAGGAACTCGACGTGTGGTTCCTAAAGGGGTTGAAAAATTTAGATGAGAGATGCAACTACCGAGGTGAAGGACGCAAATTCTTGCGCATGAAAATTGTGGCCTGCGAGTTGTCGTTATAGCTTAAAGTTTTCTCGTATCCCAATGCGGCATAGAAACGCTGCGCCGCAACCATTTCGTCGGTGGTATCCAAATAGAGCCACTCATAGCCACGCTCGCGCGCGTATTTCTCGAGGCACTGATAAAGAGCAGCCGCAATTCCGCGTCCTCGATGCTGCGGCCGGACATATAATCGTTTGACCTCTCCACTGTGCGCGAATTTCGCCAGCGATCGGAGCGCTACGCACCCGACGGCAGCGTCCGCTACGGTCGCTAACCAGACCCCAGCTCCATCGCGGAAGTAAATCCGTTCGAAATCGTCTTTTGCATCGCGTGCGACAACGCCTGCTGCTTCGTAATATTCCTCGACGATTTCCCAAGCGGCATTACTTTCTTCGGATGTGACACGGCGCACGGTAAGTTGATTCGCTGGATGATCCGTCGTTGGCGACATTACCCGAGACCGGCTTCAAAACCTTCCTGCCAGCGAGTTTCCGCCAAAACTCAGCTCGCAACAGCTCCATTTTGGCCGCTGACAGTATTCTTTTGCGGAGCAATGCTCAGACATGTTGGGGGAATTAGCCATTGTCTCCCAAAACCAGGAAAACGCGTTCTGTGGCAAAATAGAGTGTTGTCTGAGATGGGTTTATGGCCGACCGTACAATCATGGCGTTGGAACGCCCCGCAAAACTTGCCAAGGGTTCCAAGAAAACTGCAGCGAATAACGAACAACGCGAGCGCGTTTTTGACGCCTTTCGGCGCTGGGGCTATCTCGAAGCTACGCTGGACCCCCTTGGCGTTTTCCAGCCGCTGAAGAGCGCCGATCTGGAGTTGACGGGCGAGGTTGCCGAAGAAGCGCGCCGGATTTATTGCGGGAACATTGGCGTGGAATTCATGCATCTCCCCGAGCCAGAGAGGCGGCAATGGATTGCGGAGCGCATCGAAGGCCCCAAGCTCGAAGTTAACCAGGAGAAAATTCTTGAACGCCTGGTTCGAGCAGACCTTTTCGAGCAGGTTCTTCAGGCCCGCTACTTGGGCACGAAGCGCTTTTCGCTCGAAGGCGTCACCTCGCTGATTCCGCTGCTCGATTCCATCCTGGACACCGCTGGGGATTTCGGAGCCGTCGACTGCATCATGGCGATGAGCCATCGCGGGCGATTAAATGTGATGGTCCACGCCGCGTGCAAACCGCCGCATGAAGTGGTTGCAGGATTTGAAGACGTAGACCCGCGCAGCGTGCTCGGAGCGGGCGACGTGAAGTATCACGTTGGCGCTACTGGAACCTACACCACCACATCGGGCCAGCCCATCAACATGCACCTTGTTTCAAATCCCAGTCATCTTGAAGCCGTCGATCCCGTCGCGATGGGCCGCGCCCGCGCCAAGCAGACCCGTCACGGTGTGGACGGACCGATTATTGATCGCACACCGGCCACGCTCAACAAAGTTTGGCCGATCGTAATGCACGGCGACGCAGCTTTCGCTGGCCAGGGCATTCTGTCGGAAACCATCAACCTCGCAGATCTGAGGGCGTACACTGTCGGCGGCACAGTACAGATCGTCGTCAACAATCTCATCGGGTTCACCACGCAACCCCCGCAAGAGCACTCTTCGCGTTTTGCTGCGGACATTGCCAAACGGCAAAGCCTTCCAATCTTTCACGTCAACGCGGAGGATCCCGACGCGGTCGTGCGCATCGGAAGACTTGCCGCCGGGTATCGCGCGACGTTTGGCAGCGACGTGGTAGTGGACCTCATCGGTTATCGCCGCCACGGCCACAGCGAAGTCGATGATCCCACCATCACGCAGCCTGTTCTCTACGAACGAATCAAGAATCATGCGCCGCTTTGGAAGATTTATGCGGAGCGCACTGGTATCGACACTTCGCTAATCGTCGACGCGGTAAAAAAGGAATACGAGCTGGAGCAGCAAAAAGCGGGACAACTGACAAAGATCCCGCAGCTCCGCAAGCTGCCGGATTATTGGTCTCCCTACAAGGGCGGGAAATACGATCCGGCGTACGAAGTCGACACGGGATTGACGCAAGAAAAGCTTGCCGAACTTACGGACGGGCTCGTGCGAGTTCCTGCAGGCTTTCACCTCCACCCGAAAATCGCAAAGCTACTGGAACAGCGCAACGAAATGGGCCACGGCAAGCGCGCCATAGACTATGGCTTCGCAGAAGCGCTGGCCCTCGGTTCGCTGGTGCTCCAAGGCAACCCCGTTCGATTAACGGGGCAGGACACGCAGCGTGGCACGTTTAACCAGCGTCACGCCGTGCTGATCGATACGGAAACCGAGCACAACTACCTGACGCTTTCGCATCTTTCCCGGCAGCAGGCTTTTTGCGAAATTTATAACTCCTCGCTCTCCGAAGCAGCGTGCGTCGGATTCGAATACGGCTTTAGCCGTGACTATCCGGAAGCGCTGGTTATGTGGGAGGCGCAATTCGGAGACTTCGCCAACGGCGCGCAAGTAATCATCGACCAATTCTTAAGCGCCACGGAAGACAAATGGAATCTGCCTAGCGGCCTCGTGCTTTTGTTGCCGCACGGCTATGAGGGCCAGGGTCCCGAGCATTCCAGCGCACGCATCGAGCGCTTCATGCAGCTCGCCGCGGAAGACAACATGCAGGTCTGCCAGCCCTCGACGGCGGCGCAGTACTTCCATATGTTGCGCCGGCAAGCCCGCCGTATCTGGCGCAAGCCACTCATCGTTTTCACGCCGAAAAGCATGCTGCGTCATCCGGATGCCAGTTCGAATGTCGAAGACTTCACGCGGCTCCGATTCCTGCCGCTCGTTCCCGATTCTGAGGTGCAAGACGCAAAGCGCATATTGATCGCCAGCGGCAAAGTCGGCCACGAACTTCGCGGAGAACGCCGCCGCCGCAAGGACACCAGCACAGCCATCTTTTTCCTCGACCAGCTCTATCCGTTGCCGCGTGCGGAAATCTCCGCAGCGCTGGCGGAACATCCCAATGCCCGGGAAATCGTTTGGGTACAGGAAGAGCCTGCGAACATGGGCGCGCTGTTTTACGTCCTGCCTCGGCTCGAGCGGCTTGCTCAAGCCAGGGGTCTCCAGGTGCGCTCGGTGAAGCGCTCGGCCAGCGCCAGCCCTGCGACCGGATCGGCAAAAGCACACGAGCTTGAGCAAAAAACTCTGCTGGCACTGGCTTTCACGACCTCCAGCGCGAATTGAGCCACCCCAAAAGCGTTTACACTCCATTCACATTGATGTTATCCCTGCGTTACACGCGCAGTGCGAGAATCAATCGTGTTACGCACATCTCAAAGTGACAGAAGACTTTCCACCTCCTATCGCATTTCTCCGGCCTACGGTAAGCTTTCACCAAGCCGGCGAGCGGAACGTGCCTACCTTATGAAACGCGTATTAATCATCGAGGACGACAAGGACATCGTCGAACTCGTTCGCTATAATCTCGCCAACGAAGGCTTTCAAGTTAGCGCTGCTTTCGACGGCAGCGCCGGCTTGAACACACTCAAGAAGACGCCACCCGATCTGCTGCTGCTCGATCTCATGCTCCCGAAGCTTTCCGGCCTCGAGATTTGCCGGGAAGTTCGCCGGGACGATTCCTTGAATCGTCTGCCGATTCTCATGCTCACGGCGCGCGGCGATGAAGCTGACCGCGTTGTGGGCCTGGAAATGGGCGCCGATGATTACGTCACCAAGCCTTTCAGCCCGCGCGAACTCCTCGCGCGCGTCAAGGCGCTGCTTCGCCGTGCGGAGCCGCATGCTGATTCGCCCCGTGTCATCGAGATCGGCAAGCTGGCCATTGATCCGGCGTCTTACCGCGTGAGTCATTCCGGTAAGCCCGTTCCGCTTAGCACGCTCGAATTCCGGCTGCTCTATTACCTTGCTTCGCGCCCGAACCGGGTCTTCACGCGGGATCAACTGCTCGATGCCGTCTGGGGAACGGATCGTTTCGTGACTCCGCGCAGCGTGGACGTGTACGTCCGCCGCCTGCGCGAAAAAATCGAAAGCGATCCGGAGAATCCTGTTCATCTGAAGACCGTACGCGGCGCGGGGTACTTGTTCGAAACTCGTGCGGCTTAATCTATTCTGGAAATTCGCGTTCGCGTTTCTCGCGCTCCTGGTGAGCGTTCTGCTCGCCGTGGATTTTTTTGCGGAACGATCTCTCCGCGCCGACTACCAGCGCGTAGGTTTCGAACAGCTCACGGCCATCGCTCGCATCGCGCAAGCGCATCCTCCGCAATGGACGCCGGCTTCCCCTGATCATCCGGAGGACCTTGCCCCGGTGCGCGATTGGGCCACGCAATTGGCCGCCAGTGGCGCTCGCGTAACGGTCATCAGCGGCAACGGCCGTGTATTGGCGGATTCACAATCCGAACCGCAAACCATGGAAAATCACGCCACCCGCCCGGAAGTTCAGGAAGCGATGGCCAAGGGAGAGGGGCGCTCCATTCGTCACAGCGTAACCATCAATCGCGATCTTCTCTACTACGCCGTGCGCCAGAACACACCTGCGGGACCCCCTATTGTTTTGCGTTTTGCGTTTCCGCTCGAGACGGTCGACCAAGTTCTGAGTTCCTTCCGGCGCCGGCTGTGGCTCGCATCGTTCCTCATACTGCTGATTGCCGGAGCAATTTCCCTGTTGTTCTCTCGCAGCTTTACGGGTCGTGTCGAGCGCCTGAAGGATTTTTCCCGGCGCGTCGCCGAAGGCGACTTCCGCCCATTACCTCGCGATGGTTCGGGCGACGCCCTGGAGGCCCTCGGCATTTCTCTCAACCGCACCGCGGCTCGTTTGGATCGCACCATTCACACGCTGACGGAAGAACGCAACCTTTCTTCCGCGATTCTCGGCAGCATGGTCGAAGGCGTCGCCGTTGTGAACGGTTCGGAGCGTTTAGTGTTCGCCAATCCCGGCTTCGCGGAGATTCTCGGGCTGGATGTGCCGCCCACCTCCGGTAGCGCGCTGGTGGAAGTGGTGCGGCAGACCGAACTGCTCGAAGCCGTGCGCCAAGTGCTCCGCGGCCAGCCGCGCGTCCAATCGGAAATCGTCACCGGCACGTTGCGGCAGCACTATTTCGCAATCACCGTTGCCGCAGTTCGCGCGGGAGACACAACCGGAGCCGTCGTGGTACTCCACGACATAACCGAACTGCGAAAGCTCGAGCGTGTGCGCCGCGATTTTGTCGCCAACGTCTCGCACGAATTCAGAACCCCCCTCACTGCCATCCAGGGCTTCGCCGAAACGCTTCTCGCCGGCGCCATTGACGATTCCCAGAACCGCACCCGTTTCCTCGAGATCATTCTTGAACATTCCCGGCGTTTGGCCCGTTTGACCGAAGATCTTCTCATGCTATCCAAGATGGACGCCGAGCGCCTCGAGCTCGAAATTCGCCGCCTCAGCGTTTCGCAACTGATCGAAAGCTGCCTCGAGACAGCCCAGCGCCGCGCTGCCGAAAAAGACTTGCGCATCTCCGTGAACACCCCGCAACGCTTGCCGGACATCGCCGGAGACCGTCGGCGTCTCGCCGAAGTTCTGCAAAATCTTTTGGACAACGCCATTCAGTACACGCTGCCGGGCGGACAGATTTTGCTCAGCGCCGAAGAGGGAGAAGCCGAAGTTGTTGTCACGGTGTCCGACACGGGCATCGGCATCCCGCAGGCCGATCAGCCGCGAATCTTCGAGCGCTTCTACCGCGTGGATGTTGCGCGCTCCCGCGAGGCTGGAGGCACCGGCCTCGGTCTGGCCATCGCCAAACACCTTGTCGAGGTGCATGGCGGTCGCCTCTGGGTGGACAGCGAAGTGGGCCAGGGTTCCCAATTCCATTTTTCCGTGCCTTTGTTTGATCCGAATTATCCCGCACTGCGCTCCAACCCCAACGGCATAGGCGGCCGTGGTAACGGCGGGAGTACCGAGCCTTCTTAGCCGGCCCGACGGTTGTTGCCGCTCAGACATGTTTTGCCCACCGCCAGCTTGCAACTCTCCGACCCAGCTCGTATCCCTGTTTTATCCGCACATTCATCTGTTCTTGAACAAACTGTAACCACTCTTTTGCCAAAGTATCGACTACGAGCAAGGGTGTGACTTTTGACCCTCAGCTCTGGAAGGGGAATCATGGCAAGTCCCGCTGGACAGACGGAAGCGGTCCTTTACGAAACTCTCGTCAACTATCTTGTCTCCATGGCCCGCACCGTCGAAGGCGCGATGAACCGCGGCCTGGATGCCATCGTTGGGGTCCACGATGCGCGCACCTGGGCTCTCCCCGGCGAAGTTTTTCTTCTCGAGCCGCGCATCAACGAAATGGAAATTGTCATCGATGAGCACGCCATACGGCTCCTCCGCCGCGGCTCGTTTTCTGACGACGAAGTGCGCCTCATCGTCGCCGCTCTCAAGATCACGAATGATCTCGAGCGTATCGGCGATCTCGCCGTGAATCTCGCCGAGTGCGTCATCACCCTCCGCGAAATGCCCGCCGCGCAGTTGCCGGAAGAATTGGCCCCCATGACCTCGGCCGTTCGCGCCATGGTCAGCAAGAGTCTCGGCGCGCTGATCTTTCGCAACGTCGAAATGGCTGGCCAAGTCCTCCAGAGCGACGACGTCGTCGATCAGTATCGCGACCGCATCTTCGACCATCTCTTGCAAAGCATGACGCAGCAAGCCGCATTGGTCAGCCCCGGAATGCAGTTCATTCTCGCTACCAGGCATCTCGAGCGCATCGCCGACCACGCCACGAACATCGCCGAGGACATCATCTTCTGGGTCCGCGGCCTGGATGTCCGCCATGGCCGTGGACTAACCCTGACCACGGAGAGCCGAGATCCGTCTCCATCGGCCGGCGAAGAGGTCATGGAGAATTCACAGGCCCTTCATTCGGGCGTGACCACGGGCTGCGATACTCAGCAGGTTTAATCTTCGTACCACGTCCTACCACGGGGATCGGCGCACCCCTGGCTCCGATCCCCTTCTCCTCCCCCCGGCAGTTGGCAACGAAGCTCGGGCATCCTCTTGACCCCCGCCAGCGGTCCAAACTATCGTAGTTAGTGTGACAAAGATTCTCAGTCCGCATAAATTGCCGGAACGTGGTGCGAAACGCCATGCTTGGGTGCGCTTGTTGCTTGCCTTGCTGTTTCTGCATAACCCCTACCTCAGCGCGCCAGGTTCAGCAGGCGGACTAAAAATTCAGCATCCGGCAAGCCACCGTGCCACGGTCGGATCTTCGGAGTTGGAGAAATATTCTTCTCCTGGCACCCCGGATTCGCATTTATTTGTGGCTGTCTTTTTCGCGAAGGTCATTTCTTTTCAAACGTCCAACGCTTCGCAATCCTTTCTCCCTCTGGGTTCGGAACTCCTTCCTTCGCACCAGTTCTTGTGCGCGAGCTTGTGGTTTCGGCCTCCGCCCGCTCTTTAAATCCTCTCCGCTTGATTGAAGTTTCGACTCTCTGCAACCGGATGCACTCCTCCATCCAGTAGGCCTAGTCGTCTAGGTTTATGCAGGTTCCCGGCGCTAACGCCGTCGCGGTACGGCGGTTCCCTTGCTCATTAGGAACTGATCATGACCATGAAAAAATGGATTATTGCCGGAGCCGTTCTTGCCGCTTGTGCGCGCTCGCGGCGCAACAGTATGTTCGTGAAGCCCGTTCTGCTTTACTGCCGAATGCTTATCTGAGCCTCACCGCCGTGGATGCCAACCCCGGCAGCCGCATCAGCGCCGGTTTCCTCAACAATCCCACCCTTTACTCGCGAGCGGCTGGCGGCGCAAGCGTCAGCCAGCTCGTCACCGATTTTGGCCGCACCACTAATCCGCTTTCCAGTTCCGAATATAGCGCCAAGGCCGAAGATCAAAACGCCGCTGCCACGCGTGCGGACATTCTCCTGGTCGTCGACCAGGCCTTCTACAACTCTCTGGAAACCAAAGCGCTCGTCACGGTGGCGGAAGAAACCGTGCACGCCCGGCAGACGCTCGTCGACAAAATCCAGGCATTGACGAATGCCAAACTCAAATCAGAAATCGACCTCAGTTTTTCCAATGTCGATCTGGCGCGTGGCAAGCTCCTCTTGCTCGAGGCGCAAAACAATTACCAGACTTCTCTCGCAGCTCTCTCCGCAATCCTCGGCTATCCCGACGAGCATAATTTCCAGCTTGTT
>DATDHE010000223.1:0-2388 GCA_036521695.1 Candidatus Acidiferrum sp.
TGCCAAACATCCCATTGCGAGTAATCCGCAAAACGCTCGATCCCGCCCAACCCGTCGAACCCGAGGACAATCGTCGATACGCGGTCCAGCATGTAGCGATCGTGCGTCACCAATACCAGCGCCCCGCGAAACTCCAGCAAACTCTCCTCGAGTATTTCCAGTGTGGGAATGTCCAGATCGTTCGTTGGCTCGTCTAATAGCAAAACACCCGCCGGCTGCAGCATCAGTTGAGCGATTAAAACGCGAGCGCGCTCCCCCCCCGAAAGTTTCCCCACACGCCGGTTCAGATCTTCTCCGGTAAACAAAAACCTCGACGCCCACGAAGCCACATGAATCACTTGATCTTGATAAATCACCGCATCGCTGTCCGGCGCCAGCGCTCGCCGCAGCAGCAAATCCGGATCAAGCTCTCGGTTCTGATCGAAATAAACCACCCGCAGCGGCTCTGCTTTGCGAATTTTGCCCGCACCTGGTTGTAGGTCGCCCCGAAGCAACCGCAGCAGCGTCGTTTTTCCGCTGCCGTTCGGCCCAACGAGCCCAACGCGCATCCCCGAAGTCACTGTAAAATTGAGATTTTCGAACAGCACGCGATAGCCGACCGCGCCCGTCACTCCGACCAGCTGAATCAGTTGCTTCGTTTGCCTGTTCGTCGACGAAAAATCAATTTGCGCCGTTCTCGTGCCAGTCCGAGTCTTCACCTCAGCGAGATCACCGATCATCTTATGCGCTTTGTCAATGCGATCCTTCGCCTTAGTCGTGCGGGCTTTTGGGCCGCGCCGTAGCCATTCGATTTCCGTATGGACGCGATTTTCAAGTGCTTCCTGTCGGTTTCGTTGCGCGTGCAGGTACTCTTCCTTAGCCTCAAGGAAGGTACTGTAGTTTCCTTTCACGCGCAGCGCGCCGTCCTCATAAGCGCGGTCAATCTCCACTATCTCATTCGTAACGTTTTCTAGAAAATAACGGTCGTGGCTCACCACTACGCTAGCGAAGGCAGCCTTCTGAAGAAGCTTTTCCAGCCACTCGATTCCTGCGAGATCCAAATGATTGGTCGGCTCGTCCAGCAGCAAAATATCTGGGTTCTGCACCAGCGCCTCGGCGATGGCCAGCCGCTTGCGCCATCCTCCCGACAAGGTCGCCGCTGGAATCTCGAGGTCTGTAAATCCCGCCCGGCCAAGTGTCTCCGCCGAGCGCGCCGCTCTTTCCGATTGCGGCATGAACACTCGATCCAGCGCGCTCTCGATCACCGCCTGTATCGTTACGCCCGCCGCAAACTCGGAGATCTGTTTGACGTAACTCAGCCTCGTCCCCTTGCGCATCGCGACGTCGCCGCTATCCGGTTTCGTCTTTCCGCAAAGCATTTCCAATAGCGTCGATTTGCCCGATCCATTCGGGCCAATCACGCCGATGCGGTCCCTTTCGGTCACGGTGAACGAGATATTCTTGAATAGCGGAGCGACCCCGTACTTTTTCGACAGTCCCTGGGCGCTGATGATCGGTGGCAATTCTCTCGGTCTTCTCCGGCTCTTAGTTTAACCTGAGGAACGAACGCAGGGACAGTTTGCAACCGCGAGGCTCGGCTAAAGCTTGGCTCCATTAACGCACAAATTTGACGCTCTCATTCTTGGCGCCGGCGCCGCGGGACTGTTCTGCGCTTCAGAAGCCGGCAAGCGCGGACGCCGCGTCGCAGTCCTCGAACGTGCCGATCGTGTCGGTAAGAAAATCCTCATTTCCGGAGGCGGCCGTTGCAATTTCACGAACATTCACTGCCGCCCGGAGAATTTCCTCAGCTCCAACGAGCATTTCGCCAAATCAGCGCTAGCCCGTTACAGCCCGTCCGATTTCATGGCTTTAGTCGAAAAACATCGCATTCCATACCACGAAAAAGCCCTCGGCCAACTTTTCTGTGACCGCTCCTCCCAAGACATCACGAATATGCTGGAAGCCGAGTGCCGCGATGCCAATGTCCAAATCTTTCTGAGTGCCAAAATCCAAGAAGTTCAACACGGCACCGAGTTCGTCGTACGCATTGACTCCGCAGAATTCCGCGCGCCAGTCCTGGTTGTCGCGACAGGCGGCCTCTCCATTCCCAAGATCGGCGCGACCGCGCAAGGCTACGATCTCGCGCGTCAATTCGGCCTAAAGCTTGTAAAAACGCGCCCCGCGTTAGTCCCTCTCGTCCTACCAAAAAAAGAACAGAGCCTCTATGGTGACCTCACCGGCGTCTCCGCAGGCGTTGTTGTCTCCACGGATCATCACTCGTTTCGCGAACAAATGCTTTTCACCCATCGAGGCCTGAGCGGCCCTGCCATCCTGCAAATTTCATCGTACTGGGAAAAAGGCAAGCCACTTCGCATCGATCTTGCTCCCGATCGCAAAGTTACTCCTTCC
>DATDHE010000224.1:0-3398 GCA_036521695.1 Candidatus Acidiferrum sp.
GTACCAAAGTACCCAGATAAGGATCCTGCTGTAGAAGACGGAGCTCGCCCCATCTCCTTGGACACGACGAAAAGCTCATGGCGGGAGACGCGGCAAGCCGCGTCTTTAGGGAAAATTGAGCATTACTTCGAGCTGCTTGCCATCTTCTTCACCATGGCCAGCACCAGCTTCCGGTCGCTGTCGTTCAGATTGGCCGAATAGCGGCGCATCTGGCTCAGGAAGCGGACTTCATCGTCGGAGAGCTGCGGCAACCCCTTATGGCCGTTGCTGCTGCCTTCGGCAAAGAATTGCGACAAGGCCAAATCCATCGCCCCAGCGATCTTGGCGAGCGTGTCCAGCGAAGGGATGGTGTGGCCGTTTTCGACGCGCGACAGGTAGCAGCGCAACAGGCCAGTACGCTTCTCAATATCGCCCTGTGACATGCTTCGCTGGAGCCGGAAATTGCGGATGGTCTCGCCGATGTTCATAGATACGCGACTAACTCAATCCAGGAATCAATACAGAAGATGAAGATAAAGATGCGTGCATAGTAACCAGAGTAGTACCTTCTGGCAAGTGGAAATTCCTAGCGTCCTCGCGGCAACTGTTCCGAGCGATGTTCCTCGGACCAGAGCGCTAACGTTTTTGGCGGGGGAGGGGCTTTCAGAGCCTAGTCTGCGCGCAGAGGAGGAGTGCCACTAAAAGCCGCAAAATGAGGCCTTCAGCCACCAAGGGCAACTCGTATGATCGCTGAGAGCTTACACTTTATAAGACCTGAAACCGGCCTTTTATGGCGTCCCTTCAAACAGCGGCCAAAGACCGTCGGCGGTCACGCGGTAGATGGAGTAGGCGCTGCCGTCGTCAAAAATGCGCCGGAACAGCAATTCGCCGCGGCCATCGCCGTCGGCATCGACCGCGTCAATCAGTTCCATGCGCGGAGCTACGTCGAGATGTCGCGAATCGGTCTGCGAGAAAAACAGTTTTTGCAACTCGCCTTCGAGATTGGTGCGGGCGATCAGCGTGATCTCTTTTGGTTCTTCGACATTTCCCGTTTCGCTCACTGCCGGCGGTTGCGTTTTCGCCGAGAGCACCAGCACCGGCTCGTTTGAATTGGAGAGGTCAAAAATGCGCAAGTTCACGTCGTCGAATGCAGGTTTCGGCAACTTGGCCGCGGATTTTCCAGCTGATCTGCTCGCGGTTGCTTGCTTGCTCGCAGGCACCCCCGCTCTTGCCGCCGCACCGGCTGGAGCGCCGAGCTGAGTCGCGGCCAGATCAAGCATTTTGTCGCGATAGACGGCTTCCTCCTCCGGTTTCACATCGTAGGTGTAGGGACGCGGATCGGGTCCGCCGGCATCGGAAATTGCCGGGATTATATCGATCTGCGGCGAAGGCGCGGCAGGATCTTTTGCCGTCTTCGCATCGGACTTCCCGGCGCCTGCCGAAGCCGCGGGCGGTAACGCGTCGAACGTCGCGAACGGTTCGCTGTGGGCGGTTGGGTCCGGCTTTCCGCGCCGCAGACGGGGTCGATTCGGATCGCCGGGTGGCTCGTCGTCCTGCTGCGCAGAAGCAGACGCAGGAGCCTTCGCGGTCTCCGCTGGGGCGGGTGGATTGGTAGCGGGTGGCTTGTCCGTGACAGACGGCGTCGGCGTACTGGCGGGCGGAGCAGCGGTAGGCGACGACGGGGCGGCGGCGGGCTTTTGCTGGCCTTTGTCCTTGCCGTCGGACCCGGCGTCGGAATCGGACTTTTCGCTGCGCCGGTGGAGTACGGGAGGCCCGTTCTTGTCATCGTCCACGATGACGGGTGTCGAGTATTTCTTGCGCTTATTCGGGTCAATCGCTCCTGCGGGAAGCCACTTGCCTTCGGCGATCCAGACATGGTTCAGTTGCCCGGGTTGCGTGATGGTGAAGACTCCTTGGGACACGCCGCTACGAAAGCCTTCGTAGATAATTCCGAAATCGAGAGCCATGGGAACAGGCGCCGCCTTATAGGAGCCTGCGTCGTAAAACTTTCCGTCGATCATGATGGCAATGGGAGTGAAGCGGGCTTTGCCTTTGGGTGAAAGCTGAACCAGCCCCAGGGCACGCGGTCCCTTGTCGGCCGCCGGCTTGTGTCCGTACCGCGTCGTCACGCCCTGTGCTGCGGCCCGTGAGCTGGTGACCCCGGAACTGGCGAGCCAGGTCGAAGCGGTCAAGATGACGGCGAACATCAGGTTGCGATATAACTTGCGATGTGACCACGACCGGCGAGGAGAAAATCCCATGGAAGTTAATGATAAATCCCCAGACTTCAGTACGACGGACGAAAACGGCAAAGAGGTTGCCTTAAAGGACTTTCGCGGCAAGACCGTGGTGCTTTATTTCTATCCTAAGGCCGACACGCCGGGGTGCACCAAGGAGGCGTGCGGATTTCGCGATGCCTACTCGGAAATCAAGAAGACAGGCGTGGTGCTGCTCGGGATTTCGGCGGACACGGCGGCGGCGCAGAAAAAGTTTCAGGGCAAGTTCAGTTTGCCTTTCCCGTTGCTGGCCGATGCGGAGAAGAAGATTGCGAACGTGTTTGGCGTGGTTAAAGAGAAGAACATGTACGGCAAGAAAGTGAAGGGTATCGCGCGAACAACTTTTGTGATTGGCCCCGACGGCAAGATCAAACACGTCTTTAATAGCGTGAAGGCCGAAGGGCACGCGGATGAAGTGCTGGCGTATTTGAAGGCTGCGGCGTGAGAGAGCGGCGGGATTAGAGGCGCCCTGCGGCAGTGTGAATCGTGTAGGGATCTTTCGACTCCGAGGCTGCTGCGCTTCGCACAGCTGCCACTCCGCTCAGGATGACAGGGGTTTGAGTTTGTGGCTTTGCTGAAGGTGGAGTTCTTCAATCGCGACCCACGGCGGGTGGCGCGCGCGTTGCTGGGAAAATTGCTGGTCCGGAAAACGCCTCGCGGAATTCTGGCAGGACGAATTGTCGAAACCGAAGCGTATCTTGGCCAAGGTGATGCGGCGGCGCACGCGGCGGCGGGCCGGACGGCGCGAAATTTCGTTCTGTTTGGACCTCCCGGTCACGCCTACGTGTACTTCATCTATGGCAATCACTACTGCCTGAATGTTTCCTGTTTGCCCGACGGAATGCCCGGAAGCGTGCTGTTTCGCGCCCTGGAACCGGTGGCAGGCATCGAGACGATGGCGAAGGCGCGAGGCGTCGACGTAGCGAAGAAAATTGATCTCAAGAACATTTCGTGGCTGAGGGAGATTACGTCCGGCCCGGGTCGCATGTCCGAAGCTCTAGGAATCACCCGCGAGCGGGACAACGGCAAAAACATGGTAAGCGCGCGCTCTGATCTACGGATTGCCGATGACGGCTATCGCGTCCGACGAGTAATGGTCACGCCGCGAATTGGGATCGTGAAGTCGGCCGAGCAACCGTTGCG
>DATDHE010000225.1:0-6530 GCA_036521695.1 Candidatus Acidiferrum sp.
ATCACCATCGCCAGGAAAAATCCGCACGCGCAGATTGTCGCTGTAGATTGGCCGTCCGTGCTGGCCGTTGCACAAGAAAACGCGCAAACTGCCGGTGTTTCCATCCGTTACAAGACGCGCCCAGGCAGTGCGTTCGAAACGGATCTTGGCAGCGGGTATGACTTTGTTTTACTGACAAATATTTTTCACCATTTCGATATCCCGACGTGCGAGACATTGATGCGCCGCGTTTATGCAGCCCTCAAACCAGGCGGGAAAGCCGTCACTCTCGAGTTTGTGCCAAACGAAGACCGCGTGACTCCGCCGGCGGCAGCAGCATTCTGCCTCAACATGCTCGTCGGAACCGACGCCGGGGACGCCTACACATTTTCGGAGTACGAAAAGATGTTTGCGAATGCAGGGTTCGCGAAGACCGCCTTGCATCCAGTGAATGGAATGCCTCAGCAGGTGCTGATATCCCGGAAAGCAGAATGAAAAAGAAAAAAACAATAAGAAAAGCTGCAAGAAAACCAACCAAAAAGGCCTCGCCGAAGCCGCCGCGCAATATGGATCGCGAATTGCGCGAGCAGGTCGTTTACCTGCTAAAAGGCGGGGGCGCGCACGTCCACTTCACGGATGCGCTGGAGGGATTCCCCGCAGAGAAATATGGAGCGTTCGCGGACGGTTTGCCGCATACGGGCTGGCAGCTGCTCGAACACGCACGGCTCGCTCAGTGGGACATCCTGGAGTTCAGCAGAAATCGAAAACACGTTTCACCGCCTTTTCCCGCGGGATACTGGCCCAAAACGCCTGCGCCCCCTGATCGCAAGGACTGGGACGAGAGCGTAGCGGCGTTCCAGCGCGATCTGCTTGAAATGGTCCATCTAGTGGTGGATCCACGCACCGATCTGTCCGCCAAAATACCTCATGGCGAGGGACAAACGGTTTTGCGGGAAGCGCTGCTGCTCGCGGATCACAATGCCTATCACCTTGGCCAGCTTGTGGATCTGCGCCGCGCCCTCGGGACGTGGCCCGAGACGTAGCCAGACCAGTCTTGCAAGTATCCGGATTGGCGGTAGGATATTGCACTAGAGTTGTGGGGGGAGAGTTCGGATCGATTGCGGAGGCAGCATGATTCGAGTCGAAAATATATTGAAAATCGAAGGTGAAGCGGGAAACACGCGCCGCGATTTTTTGAAAGGGATTCTTGGAGCGGGCGCGTTTGTGCTCGGCGTTTCCTTGATGCCGGAACAGCTTTTTGCGGAGTCACCCACCGGCGCTGCAGGCGATCCATTTCCGCCTTCGGAGAAAGCGCCGCTACAACCTAGCGTCTATTTGGCGGTCGGCACGGACGGCACGGTATACGTCATCGCGCATCGTTCGGAAATGGGGAATGGAGTGCGCACGTCTTTGCCCCGAATTGTTGCCGATGAATTGGACGCAGACTGGGCGCGCGTGAAAGTCGTACAAGCCATCGGCTCTGAAAAATATGGTGACCAGGATACGGATGGGTCGCATTCTGTCGTCAGCTTTTTTGTACCGTTGCGCGAAGCGGGAGCGACCGCTAGGCTGATGCTGGTCCGCGCGGCGGCTCAGCAGTGGGGCGTCCCGGCGACGGAATGCTCAACGGAATTGAATCATGTGATTCACAAAGCGTCGGGGAAAAAACTTGCCTACGGCGAGCTCGCAACGGCAGCCTCGAAGTTGGACGTGCCCAAGAAAGAAGAACTAAAGCTGAAGCCGCGCGCTGAGTGGCGCTACATTGGAAAACCCGCGGCGGGTTATGACCTGAAAGACTTCTGCACGGGCAAAGCCCATTACGGGCAGGACGCGCGCATGGACGGCATGCTTTATGCGAGCGTTTTCCACCCGCCGGTATTGGGCAGCACCGTGAAATCGGTAGATGATTCTGCAACGCTGGCGATAGCGGGCGTGAAGCAGACGGCAACCATCGACACATTCAAACCGCCGGTTCTTTTCCAGGCGCTCGGCGGCGTGGCCGTGCTCGCTGATAACACGTGGGCTGCGTTTCAGGGCAAGAAAAAACTGAAGATCGAGTGGGAGACGAGTCCACACGGTGTTTTCAGCTCCGATCCCTATAAAAAAGAATTGCAGGAAACGGCACGGAAGCCAGGAAAAGTGGTGCGCGATCTAGGCGACGTGGACGCAGCTTTTGCGAAAGGCGGGAAGATTGTCGAGGCGGAGTATTATGCGCCGCTGCTGGCACACGCGTCGATGGAACCTCCCGCAGCGCTCGCCGTGTACAAAGACGGAAAAGTAGAGGTGTGGGCGCCGACGCAAAGCCCGGTAGGCGCGCGCGACGCCATCGCAGCAGCGGTCGGAGCAAAAAAAGAAGACGTGACAGTAAATGTCACGCTCCTGGGCGGTGCGTTTGGCCGGAAATCGTTTCCTGATTTTGCGGTCGAAGCGGCGGTGCTCTCCAAAAAAACGGGCAAACCTGTAAAAGTGGTTTGGAGTCGTGAAGACGACATCAAGTTTGATTCCTACCATTCAGTGTCCGCGATGTACATGAAAGCCGCGCTCGGCGCCGATGGAAAACCGACCGCGTGGCTACAGCGAACGGTGTTTCCTCCCATCGGATCGACGTTCAAAGCCGGCGAAATGTATTCGGATGGAGATGAACTTGGCTTGGGCTTCAGCGACTTGCCGTATGCGATTCCGAATCAGCGTTCCGAAAACGGACCGGCGGCTGCGCACGTGCGCATCGGATGGTTCCGTTCCGTCGCCAACATTTATCATGCCTTCGCGATTCAATCTTTCGAGGATGAGTTGGCGCATGCTGCCGGGAAAGATCCGGTCGAGTACGCGCTCCAGCTTCTGGGGCCGGACCGCATCATTCCCAAGAGTGAGTTGCCGAAAGACTATTCCAATTACGGCGGAAGCTATGAGCAATACCCGATCGATACGGCGAGGTTCAAACGCGTGGTGGAGACGGCCGCTCAAAAATCGGGATGGGGAAAGATAAAATCGGGCAACGGCGCGGGAATCGGAATTGCGTTGCACCGCAGCTTCCTGACGTACGTCGCAACAGTTGTGCAGATGCACATCGACGACGCGGGACGTGTGCATGTCGACCGAGTGGACTCAGCGCTGGATGCCGGCACGGTCGTGAACCCCGCGATGGTCATAAATCAGTTTGAAGGCGCTGCGGTGATGGGAACGAGCATCGCGTTCTATGGATCGGTTACAGCCACGAATGGCGTCGTCGACCAATCCAATTTCGACGACTATCCGATGGCGAGAATGAATACCGCGCCGCGCGAAGTGCACGTGCACATTGTTGCGAGCGACGCTCCGCCGGGAGGTGTGGGTGAGCCCGGCTTGCCTGCGTTTGCACCGGCGCTATGCAACGCGATTTTTGTGGTGACGGGCAAGCGCATCCGCGAATTGCCTCTCTCCAAAGCGGGCTTAGCCTAACGTGATAAAAAGAGGTTTGCTTTTTCTTGCTGCACTTGCGGCGGCAGCCTGGCCCGCCTGCGCGCAACGCAGGCCAGTCCTTCCGCAAATTGACCTGCCGCATCCTTATTATTTCCGCGAGATGTATTTGCCACAGCTGACCAGCGGCCCAAGCAGCGTGGCTTGGTCGCCAGACTCAAAAGAAGTGGTGTATTCGATGGCGGGGTCGCTGTGGCGCCAGAAAATTGATTCGAAGGAAGCGCAGCAGATCACGGATGGCGCGGGATACGACTACCAGCCGGATTGGTCGCCGGATGGAAAGAGCGTGATTTACGTTTCGTATCAGAAAGATGCGATGGAGCTGTGGCTGCTGGATTTGGGCTCCGGAAAATCGCAGCCATTAACAAGCGGCCGCGCGGTAAACGTCGAACCGCGGTGGTCTCCGGACGGAAAACGGATTGTTTTTGTTTCGACCCAGTACAACAAACGTTTTCATATTTTTCGCGCGGATGTGAACGAAAAAAAACTGGAGAACGTGGTCAGGTTGACAGGAGAAACCAAGAGCGACCTGCCGCGCTATTACTACAGCGCATTCGATACGGAGATCAACCCGGTGTGGACGCGCGATGGCCAGGAAATCCTTTTTGTTTCAAATCGCGGTCACATTCGCGGCACGGGAGGTTTTTGGCGGATGCCTGCGGAGCCGGGCACCGAAGCGAAGGAGATTCACTACGAGGAAACGAACTGGAAGGCGCGTCCGGATTTTTCACCGGACGGCTCGCGCATCGTCTACAGCTCTTATCTCGGACGGCAGTGGCACAACTTGTGGGTGCTGCCCGCAAACGGCGGCGATGCGTTTCCGCTGACCTACAACGGCTGGGATGGCACAAATGTGCGATGGTCGCCAGACGGAGAGCAACTTGCGTTCATTACTAACTACGGTGGAGCGTCAACTACGCGGATTGAGTTCCAAAGTGTTCCGGGCGGACCTCTCGGTGCTTTAGAAATCGAGAAGCGAAATTATATGAATCCACGCGGGACCATTGAGCTCCGCGTGGTCGATAGCAGCGGCAATGACTTGCCGGCTCGGGTTTCCGTAACCGATGAGAACGGAAGATTCCTGGCTCCGGATTCAGCCTGGATTCATGCCGATGATGGATTTGACAGAAGTGAGCGGCCGTTCGAAGCGCATTACTTCCATTTACAAGAGATGGCCAGTCTTGTTGTGCCCACCGGTAAGATCAAGATCGATGTGGCAAAAGGTTTTGAGTACACGCCTGTTACGCAGACTCTGCGAGTGCAGCCAGGGGATTCCAAGCGAGTCGAAATAAAACTGAGGCCTTTAGAGGATGGTTTGCACGACGCAAAGAATTGGATCAGTGCCGACTTGCACGTACATATGAACTACGGTGGCACTTACCAGGACATCATGGACCGTCTGTCCGAGCAAGCAAAAGCGGAAGGCCTGCGTGTCGTCAGCAATCTGGTCGTCAATAAAGAACAGCGATTTCCGGATATTGCTAGCGTCGGAGAGAACCAAGAAACCTTCGCTCCCGGAAGCGTCGCGATCGTCAGCGGGCAGGAATTCCACACAAGCTATTGGGGGCACCGCGGACTCGTTGGCCTGCGAGGCTCCCTTCTCTTGCCGGGTTATGCGGGATATCCGAACACCGCGGCCGCGAGTCTGTATCCGATGAACGCGGACGTGTACGACATGGCGCACCTTCAAGGTGCACTCGTGGGCGCTGTGCATCCCTTTGACGCAGAACCAAATCCGTTTGCGAATCCGCCGGAACGGATTACGGACGAACTTCCCGTGGACGCGGCGCTTGGAAAATTGGATTACATGGAAATCGTCGGATTCAGCGATCATCGCTCGACAGCCGCGGTGTGGTACCGGCTGCTGAATTTGGGATTTCGTTTGCCGGCGGCAGCGGGAACGGATGCGACTGCGGATTACGCCGCTCCCATACGAGGGCATGTTGGCATGGACCGCGTCTACGTGTGGGTGCCTGAGTTGCCTCTGACGACCAGTTCCTGGAAAGAGGGATTGAAACAAGGAAGGACCTTTGCGACGAATGGGCCCCTGATGGAATTCACGCTCGGGGGACAACGCGTTGGAGATGAGTTGAGGTTTGACGGCGCACAAGCGGCTGTGCCGTTTTCTGCGAAGCTGCGCTCGATTGTGCCGGTGGATCATCTCGAAGTGGTCTGCAATGGGCACGTCGTGGAATCGCTAAAGCTTGCGGAGGCGCGCGATTCCGCGGACGTCACCGGGACGCTGCCACTGAACGAGAGCGGATGGTGCGTGCTGCGGACTTCGAGCGACAACGCCAAGTATCCGGTGCTGGACAACTATGTCTATGCGACGACGAGCCCGGTTTACGTCACGATCGGCGGCAAGGCACCGCGGTCGCCGCAGGACGCCAAGTATTTTGCGGCGTGGATCGACCGAACGATTGACACGACTTCTCACTATCCCGACTGGAACTCGCCCGCCGAGAAAGAGTGTGTGCTAAAGCGTCTTGCTGAAGCGAAAGCGGTCTACGAAAAGCTGCAATAGCACTTCACAATACAACAGCGCTCTCCAAAAAAGAACGCCGCAGCTAAAGATTGCCGCGGCGTCCGAAGAAGCAAGAGAAATTACACAAAACTATTCGACGATGTGAATCGCTTCCTCGATGTGGTGGTGCGCCTTGTCGATGTGCTCGAGAGCGCGCTGCTGGAGACCCTGGGCGGAGGCGTTGTCTTCTTCCTGGGCAACATCGTTGTTTGACCGAGCAGGGCGTTTATTTCGTGACGAGTTTGAAGGAAAACGCCGACTGTGGCGTGGGGGAGAAGCGCGAAATTCTACAGCGGCGCGGCGTACTACGAGATGAAGTGGTCATTTTCTATAAGCTTGCGCAGGCAAACAAGGAAGCCTTCTTCCGGCGGATCGAGTTTTACGATGAGGAGCACGATCGCGTGCTGGTGTTTCTGACCAATCACTTGGAACTGTCGGCGGCTACGGTCGCTGCGATCTACAAGGAGCGCTGGCAGATCGAGTTGTTTTTTCGGGCTTTGAAACAGTCACTGCGCGTGAAAACGTTTGTGGGGACTTCCGCCAATGCCTTGAAAACGCAGCTCTGGACGGC
>DATDHE010000226.1:0-8223 GCA_036521695.1 Candidatus Acidiferrum sp.
GGGGTTTTAACGCAGAGGTCACAGAGGTCGCGGAAAAGAACTGAGCTTCTCAAGAAGAATTCCCGATAATTATTCCCTTCTTGGGGCAAAACTTCGAATAACTTAACTTAGGGCTTTTTGGGAATTCCAGGAGTTGTGTCGGCGCGCTCGAGCGTGAAGACCTGTGATTCATCGCTTTGCACGGCATGCAGAAATGCGTTGTAATCGGCTGCGCGGTCGGTGGGGATTTCCTTCAGGATAAAGTTGAGATGGCGGGAGGCGGTGAGCGTCGCATCCTTTGCGGAGTATTGCGAGGTATAGGTGGCGAAGTCGCGCTGAACGGACGTGCCCGCGGGGATGTGAGCGGTTGTGCTGGCAGGAAGATGAAGTGTCGCGTTCAATTCGACATCGAGAGGCGTGCCTAGGTCGATGGGGGGAGCGGCTCCTGCGACGGGCGGCTTCACTGATGGATCTGGCAGTCCCAGCACAGGCAGAAAAGCGGGGATACGAAGAGTCTTTTTCGACCAGTCCACAAATTTCGGCTGGATGATTTCGTATTCCACGGTGAAGGGGTCGTGCGTTGCGTAGGGATCTGAGGTTGTCACGTTCGTGATTTGGCCGCGGAAGCCGTCGGAGAGGGCCAGGAGCTGCGCGACGTTTTTCCAATTTTCCTTTGGCGTTTTGTGAAACGCGACGCGCAGAAGCAGCTCATTGTTTCCGCGAATGACGTATTTCGCTTTCGTGGTTAGCTTGCCTTCGGCGTCCAGCGACGCATTCAAATCCACTTTTTGTGAGGAAGGAAACGGCAGATTCTTAGGAATAGTGCTCCACACCTGGGAAGGAACGTCGTGGATCTCGCTCCACTCTCCCATTACCAGAGCCATGCTTCCTAGATACGCGGGAGGAAGCAAACCCAAGGGAGCTACTTCCAAACTGGGGTCGCCCCAGCGGCCGGGGTATCCATCCTCGATGACGAGATGCGCGAAAGCCGAGGGGCTGCCAACGATGGGCCCGATCTTTTTCGAGGGCCCAATTAATAGCCCGTTAAAACCGATTTTAGCTGCGGAACCGAGTGACTCGAGAAGGACAAATTTGTCTTCTGGATTTGCGTAGCCGGACGAGAGAACTTCAGCGACAGGACGCGGCTTAAAACCAGTTGCGCCAAGCGGAAGGTCCACTGTTGTGATTTTCTGAGAAACGAAATCGAAGATTCGCTGCGCTCTCTCTTCGGGAGTCTTTGCGTCTCGCGTCAATTTGTCGGCTTGGTCGGTAATTTCGGCCGGAAGATGTTCTGGAGGAAGTAGCGCGTAGTAGAGTTGGTGCGAAAGTCCCCACCAGGTGAGCTTTCCGCCTAGCTCGATGTCCGGCATGTCTTCCGTGATACCAGTGTCTGTCGCGCGGTCGGATTCTTTTGGGGGAGCTAAGCGATCCCACTTACAAAGCACACGCGCTTCCCGTCCTTCACCCGTCTTCAGAATCGATACATTCGGCGCCCAACGGCTTACATAGAGTTGGATTCGTTTTGGATCGTCCGCAGATAGTTCGTCCTTGGTTCCTGGCGGCTGAAGACGCTCGGGCTCCGAAGATTCCAGCGCGGCAGGTGTTGATTGCGGCCCAGGCGCTGGATTGCCTCCTGGCGACGCGGGTCTGGAGCGTGGTGCCTTTTTGCGCGCCTGGGGCTGAATGGCCAAATCCTTCAGTTCTACCGACGGAAGTTCGCGGATTTGTTCCGGAGTCATCCATCCCTGGCCCGGGTAGGATTGGTGTGACTGAAGGACTTGGCGCATCTGTTCGTTTTTAACGACATACATGTCGGAAGGTGTGAACGAAGGCGGCAAGTCGAGTTCGAAGATCTCGTGGGCCACGACTCCTGAATGATCAAATGTGTGGGAAGGCCATTCGGCCAGTTTTAGAGGAGGGTTCGACGCTGTGGTGATGATCCGATATTCGAGCGTGTCGCCGGGCGCGAGGCCGAGGATGCGGACGGATTTCACGCGGACGTCCTGGTAGGCGGGAGCGTTCGTGACGGCGGGATTGGGAGTGTCTGTGATGGCGCTGGGGAGAACGTCAGCGGTTCCGCCGCTTGGATGGGTGATGCGGACTAACGGGATTTCGATTTGTTCGAAAGAGCGGTTCAAATCGAAATTGAGGCGGGCGAATTGGCGGGCGCCGAGTTCGTCATTGATTTTAACGCGGGCATGGACTTCCTTGCGGCTGGAGCCGTCGGTTTCTAAGCGGATACGGGTTTCGAGGAGTTCGATCTCGGCGGGAAGTTTGGGTGCGGGCTGCGGCGCGGGCTTTTCTGTCGTTTTTTCTTCGGTTTTTTCCGGGGCTTTTTCAGTAGGCTTTTGGGATTGATTTTGCGCTTGCCGCGGTCTTCCCGCAGGTACGCTGAGGAAACAGATAGCCGCGGCGATGGAGATCAGGGAGGGAAAAAAGCGAATAGCTTTCACGATTGCCTCGCAGGCAGTTTAGGGCGAGAGGGAAGTGCCGTAAAGCGGCGGCTTGGGCGCCGTTGCGCGCTATGCACGAGTGCGAAGCGGCTGTGAAGTGAGCGCATCGGACTTGCGATTACGGTTTGGAGGTTTGTCCGTCTGATGGCATGGTAGAGTTTTGTGCCGAATCGCTTGGGGCAAGAGGAGAATCGGGAATGCGAAAGATTTGCGGAGGGGTTGCACTCGTAGCGTTGATTGCTGCGCTGGGCGTCAGCGCAGAAAACAAGCCGGCGGCTAAAGGACCCAATGAGGACGGCACAAAACCTGCACTCGTCAAGATTGCTGGCGAGGGAATGTTGGATTCGCATGCGTTCCAATATTTGACGGAATTGAGCGACGACGTGGGCGCGCGCGTGACGGGATCGCCGCAAGCGCTGAGGGCGATCGAATGGGGCCTAGCGAAGATGAAGGCTATAGGGCTCGAGAACGTGCACGCGGAAAAATGGCAGTTGTGGCGCGGTTGGACGCGAGGGACAGCAGAGGCGGAGATGTTGTCGCCGATTCGCCGGCCACTGCACATCGATGCGATGGGCTGGACAGGCTCGACGCCAGCGGGAGGCGCGGAGGGAGACGTGGTCGCGGTGAACCTCTTCGACCTCGACGGCGAAATGAAAAACATGTCGCGCTTTGCCGGGAAAGTCCCGCTGGTCGTAATGCGCGGCGAGCCGAACAAGAGTTTCATTCAACTATTCGCACAGCTCGGTGATTTTTTGAGGGCTGCTGGAAAAGTGGGTGCCATTGCGGTAATCGGCGGGCAAGGCGGCGGTAAATCCGCCGGAATGAACCTGACGCACACGGGAATTCTTGGGTTCGATGCGGACTTCGCGGTTTCTGTGGTGTCGATGACGGCCGAAGACCAAGGACAGTTGGAGCGCTACCTTGCGCGAGGGTTGGTCCCTCGCGTGCACTTCAACGTGCAAAACACGTTTACCAGCGGGCCGGTGGAAAGCGCCAACGTAGTCGGAGAGATTCGCGGGCGCGAAAATCCGGAACAGGTGCTGGTGGTGGGTGGACATCTGGATTCGTGGGATCTTTCGGAGGGGTCGACGGACAACGGAATGGGCTCCAGCTGCACGCTTGGAGCGGCCGACGCGATTGTGCGCAGCGGGATGAAGCCTCGCCGCACAATCCGGTTCGTTTTGTTCACGGGAGAAGAACAAGGAATCGATGGCTCATTCGCATATGTAAAGCAACATCAGGCGGAAATGCCGAATCACCTGGGCAGCTTGATTTTGGATAATGGCCAAGGTCCGGTGAAGTCTTTTCAATTGGGCGGCCGCGACGACCTGGTGGAAACTTTCAGGCCATTTGCGTTGGCGCTCGCCGACATTCGCGAAGTTAAAGTGGACGACAAAGTGGAAGATGGCACGGACACTCTCCCATTTTCGATTGCAGGATTGCCGGGTATTAACATGGATCAGGATTCACCCGAATATCAGAACACACACCACTCAGCGGCGGACGCGCTCGAGGCCGTAAAACCGGGCGTGTTGGCGCAGGACGCCACTCTGATGGCGCTTGCGGCTTACTGGATTGCCGACCGGCCGGAGCGGTTTGCTTCGCCATGGTCCACTGAAAAAACGGCCAGGATGCTGATCGCCCAGCACGAAGACGCCATGCTGAAGGCCTTTGGCCTATGGCCCAAAGCGTTCGCGGAAATCGAGAAAAAGGACTCTACTTCTAACTAAACATTGTAGTATCAATAGCTTACGGCGGTCTGAGAGGCAGACAGTCCTGAAACTGAGCTTTTGTGGTGATGTGCGTGTCGCGGCCTGTGTTTGAGCCACCGATTCTGCGTAATTGGCTTGAAGTTCCCAAGTGCTTGATTTCCACAGGGATTTGGCTTGGGCTCGTGAAAGAAATTTGACAGAGCACGTTCTTTTCCTTATACTCTACCTTTTGTCGGGGGTGTTTCTACCCTGACGAGGGCGACTGCTAAGCTGCTGAAGCAGTTGAGTGGGTTGGAAGGGAATTATCTTCAGTCCCGGAACAAAGTAAGACGGAATGGGATTGAAGAGCGGCCGGAATGGGACGCCTGTCCCGCAAAGCCGAGTAAGCCTCTCCGAAATGAAGCCAGGAGCGTAGTTCTGCCTCTTGGAGTGCGTACGGAGTTTCTTGCTGGTTGTATCTCCGGATTCGCAGTAGACCTTTCAGCACAAATGTGTGCTCTCGCGCATTTTTGTTTGCGCGCCTTGTGAGAGCCGCGAGAAATTTGCGCGCGTGGTGACTGTAGTGTGGTCACACAGAGTCGACCGCTGTTCGGTCGCGGATAAAGTTGACCGTTGTGGGGTCGCAGATAAAGAGGACGACTGTGCCGACGTTTTCGCAACTCGTACGAATGGGACGTGAGAAGGTTTTGGTAAAGACGAAGTCGCCTGCGCTGGCCGGTTGCCCGGAGAAGCGTGGCGTGTGCATTCGCGTGTACACGCAGACGCCGAAGAAACCGAACTCCGCGTTGCGCAAGGTGGCGCGTGTGCGCTTGACGAACTCCGTGGAAGTCACAACCTACATTCCTGGCATCGGCCACAACTTGCAGGAGCACTCGATCGTGCTGGTGCGCGGCGGCCGCGTGAAGGATCTCCCGGGAGTGCGGTATCACATCGTACGCGGAACTTTGGACGCAGCGGGCGTGGAGAATCGCAAGCAAGGACGCTCCAAGTACGGCGCGAAGCGGCCTAAAGCTGCGGCCGCGAAGTAAAACGCCTTAATAGAAATTGTGAGTGAAGTGAAGAGATTCTGAAGGAGCGATAAAGAGCAATGCCACGCAAAGGACTTGTTTTCCGGCGTTCACAGGCGACCGACCCGGTTTATGCCAGCGACATCGTCGAAAAGTTTATCTGCTCGATGATGTGGGAAGGCAAGAAGTCGACGGCGCAGCGCGTGTTTTACGGCGCGATGGATCAGGTTGCCAAGAAGACCAACGACGATGCCTTGAAAATCTTCAAGAAGGCTATTGAGAACGTGAAGCCCACGCTGGAAGTGAAGACGCGGCGCGTGGGCGGCGCAAACTATCAGGTTCCGGTGGAAGTGAACCCGTTCCGGCGGCAATCGCTGGCGATTCGCTGGCTGTTGCAGTATTCGCGCGAGCGGGCAGGCAAGACGATGATCGACAAGCTCGCGGATGAGTTGATTGACGCGGCCAATGCGCGCGGCGGGGCCATCAAGAAGAAGGAAGACGTTCACCGCATGGCCGAAGCGAACAAGGCGTTTGCGCATTATCGCTGGTAAGAGTTCCGGTAAGGACTGAAGAAAAGAAATTGTAATGGCTACAGAAACCAAAGGGGCGACGCAGCAGATCATGGGACGGGCTTTCAAACTCGAAGACACGCGGAACATCGGGATCATGGCGCACATTGACGCCGGTAAGACGACGTCAACGGAGCGAATCCTGTTTTATACCGGTGTGACTTACAAGATTGGTTCCGTGGATGAAGGCACTGCAACCATGGACTGGATGGAGCAGGAGCGCGAGCGCGGCATTACGATTACCAGCGCTGCGACGACGGCTTCGTGGGATCGCTTTGGCAAGAAATACCGCGTCAACATTATCGATACCCCAGGCCACGTGGACTTTACCGTTGAAGTGGAGCGCTCGCTGCGCGTTTTGGATGGTGCGGTTTGCGTGTTTGATTCGGTCGCCGGCGTGCAGCCGCAGTCGGAAACGGTTTGGCGTCAGGCGGACAAATATCGCGTACCGCGCATTTGTTTTGTCAACAAGATGGACCGTACCGGCGCAGATTTTGATCATGTCATCCGCACGATTCGCCAGCGCCTCGGTGCCCACCCCGTTCCCCTGCAGTTTCCTCTCGGCCGCGAAGAGAATTTCATCGGCATCATCGATTTCATTGAAGAAAAAGTCATCGTCTGGCTCGAGGAAACACTCGGCGCGAAATTTGAAATTTTTGAAGTTGCGAAGCTTTGGGACAAAGCGTTCGTGGATTCGCGGCCGGATGTGGCCGCGGCGCTGAAGGGCTCGGCTATCGACAAAGCGTTCTACGACGAACATCGCAACAAGATGGTTGATTACATCGCCGAGCACGACGATGAAGTGATCGATAAATACTTGACCGAAGGTACGCTGTCCGTCGAAGAGATGCGCAAGTCGGTTCGCAAGTCGACGCTTCTCCTGAAGATCGTTCCGGTGCTGGCGGGCTCGGCTTTCAAGAACAAGGGCATTCAGCCTTTGCTCGACGCGGTCGTGGACTACCTGCCGTCCCCCGTGGATGTGCCGCCGCTCGAAGGTGTGAACCCTGAGAACGATGAAGTTGTATTGCGCCGCGCTTCTGACGACGCGCCGTTTTCTGCGCTAGCGTTTAAAATCATGTCTGACCCGTTCGTCGGGCACGTCACCTACATTCGCGTCTATTCCGGCGTGCTGCAATCGGGCAGCTACGTTTATAATCCCGGAAAGCGCACACGCGAGCGCATCAGTCGCCTGCTCCAAATGCATGCCAACAAGCGCGAAGAAATTGATGCGGTCTATGCCGGCGACATCTGCGCCTGCGTAGGTTTGAAGAGCGTTACGACCGGCGACACTCTCTGTGACGAACAGAAACAAGTCATTCTCGAGTCGATCGATTTTCCCGCCCCGGTCATTTCCGTAGCCATCGAGCCAAAAACGAAGGCCGACCAGGACAAGCTGGGTGTGGCCATGCAAAGGCTCGCGCAGGAAGATCCGACGTTCCGTGTCTCCACCGAGCCGGACACCGGCCAAACATTGATCTCCGGCATGGGCGAGTTACACCTTGAAATTATTGTCGACCGCATGCTGCGCGAATATAACGTGCAGGCCAATGTCGGCCGTCCTCAAGTGGCCTATCGCGAGACAATCCGCAAGAAAGCGGAAGCCGAAGGCAAATACATCAAGCAGACCGGCGGCCGCGGACAGTACGGTCATTGCGAAATCGTTCTGTATCCGATGCCGAGTGCATCGCATGAAAATATGCACGAGATGTCCACCGACGAACTGGACGCCATTGCAAAAGAATTCGCAGGCGGTTCCGGCGGTAAGTGGAAATTCGACAAGGAACACCGGTTCCTGTTCATTGACAAAGTTGTTGGCGGCTCGATTCCGCGCGAGTTCATTGCGCCGATCGAAGCCGGTATTCGCGAAGCTTTGGACAACGGAATTTTGGCGGGCTTCACGATGGTCGACATCGCGGCGGTATTGGTCGATGGTAGCTACCACGATGTGGACAGCTCGGAAATGGCTTTCAAAATTGCGGGCTCCATGGCTTTCAAAGAAGCTTGCACGAGAGCCAAGCCGGTGCTGCTCGAGCCCATCATGAAAGTGGAAGTGGTCGTTCCGGAAGAATATATGCCGCCGGTCTTCGGCGATTTGAATGCGCGGCGTTCGGCGATTCAAGGCACGGAAAATCGCGCGGGCAGCAATGTGATTCGCGTGGAAGTACCGCTGGCGCAAATGTTCGGTTACGCCACGGATTTGCGCAGCCGCACGCAGGGCCGCGCCACGTTCACGATGCATTTTTCGCATTACGCGGAGCTTCCCGCGGCGCTGGCCGAGGAAGTGATCAAGAAACAGAAGGGCGAGAAGTGAGATAAGTTTTGAGTTAGTCGGTTTACGAATTCGACTGAGGAGCAGAAGGCGATGGCCAAGGAGAAATTCGAGCGCAGTAAGCCGCATTGCAACATTGGGACGATTGGTCACATTGACCATGGCAAGACGACTCTGACGGCGGCGATTACGAAAGTGCTGTCGAAGCACAACCCGAAAGTGCAGTTCCGTGCT
>DATDHE010000227.1:0-4724 GCA_036521695.1 Candidatus Acidiferrum sp.
AACGGATTCAGGGCTGCTCTCATACTCTTCTAAAATTGCCCGAAGCTTTGCCTCTTCTCCGTTTTCATATGCAAGATTGGCCTCAGCCATTAGTTTCTGACGCTTTGCCCGATCAGCATCATCCACAGCCAGGTCTGGGTGGATTCTTTTTGCTACTTCGCGGTACAAACTCTTCAGCGTTGAGGAAGGGATGAATCGGATCGTTGCTTCGCCCGCCGCTTCCGCGGCACCTGTGCGCGATTCGTCCGCCCGAGCGCGAGTCTCTCTTGCTGCTCCCTGTGCTTTCAAATTGCCCGGCTCGCGCTGAGCCAAAAGCTCTGCGATCTGAGCTTCGAGCTCATCAAGTTCCGCATATAGTGCGCCAACTCTCTTGAGGTACAGCCTTTCGAAGGCGGCTACTTCTCCCCTCAAGCCGGCGAGCTGTAGCTCAAGCTCGATTAGCCGGTTTTCAAGCTCTTGAAGCTCCTGCTTCTTGAGCTTCAGTTCTTCTTCTTCTGGCTTGGGCCGCAGACCTAAATCTACATTCATTGTTTGGACTCTCCGGGCGACAGGGAGCGCAGTTCAAGAAGAAAAAGCAAGCCCGAAACGGTGGTGTTGATTCTAGCCGAGAACATTCCGCCTGTAGCACGAAGAAAGATAAGGCTGATTCCGTCCGATAAACATCTGTTTTCGGAACACGAAAAGCGCTAATTTCGGTTGCGTGGATTCAACGAGCGCTCGATGTACTCACGCAACTCGCGCGTTTCCAGTGATGGATAACGCGCGATTTTGACACTGAGAATAAGGGCGGGAGATACTCGTCGCTATGACAAGGCAGCACGCACGCAGAGCAATGCGAGTTGCAACGCCAGTTAGAGGCAAGGGGAAGCTTTCTGAAGCGAAAAGCCTCACGATTCGCCAGGCTCGCCTTGCCAGGATCCTTTGTTCTGGCTCTGCCAAATCTTATGGCGAAGCGGCGGTCGCTGCAGGATACTCTGCCAAGAACGCGCGTCAGTCAGGCTATCAAGCGCTTCAGCAGATACTGGCAAAAGCTCCCGAGGTCATGTCGAAGCTCGGTCTTACCTTAGAAAGCGTGATAGACAAACATTTACGCCCCCTCCTTGACGCGAGCGCGGTGAAAATCGTCCAGCGCAAGGGAAGATTCACAGATTGGGTGGAACTTCCGGATAACGCGACTCGGCTACATGCCGTTCAAACGGTGCTCAAGCTCCACGGTGCTTATCCGT
Organism: Candidatus Acidiferrum sp.; assembly: GCA_036521695.1. Taxonomy (GTDB): domain Bacteria; phylum Acidobacteriota; class Terriglobia; order Acidiferrales; family UBA7541; genus Acidiferrum. The sequence continues at coordinate 1,227 of DATDHE010000227.1, forward strand.
CCGAAGAAGAGCTACAGCGTCAACATGGCGTCGAAGTCGTGATTATCGACGTGCCCCGTCCCGATCGGTCTGCGCTGAAGAGCCCAGCGAGCGAAAAGCCGCTGCCACCCGCGAGGAACGACTGCAGCGCCAGCCCTGCTGTCACTGTCCCAACGTGCCGTTAACGAGCTGCGAAAGTCCCATTGCTTCTCTCTTGAGTCCTCGACATTCTGGAACCAACAGACCAAGCGCGCCCACAGATAGTCGGTCTCTAGGAAAGCAGAACATGACAGAGGGAAGTGAGAACCTTCGAAACGATCCGTTCCTTGACAAAGAGTTGGACTGGACGGAGAAAGACCTAGCCCGGTTGCGCCGTCTCAAAGAAGCACCAAAGGATCAGACGCCGCCGATCCCCCATGTGACCGCTCCGAGCCTGAGCGAATACATCGAAGAACTCCGCAAGAAAGGGCAGGTTCCGGTGGGGGTCATCGCGTATGACGTAGCCGCTGAGCGGTTACATCTGCTGCTCTTCCCTGATATCCGGGACATGGAAGAAGCGAACGCACTGCTCGCGCAGATCGGCGTTCGAGGTACACCATGAACAAGAACCAAGTCGAATCCGAATTTGCTTCGCTGAAGGGAAAAGAGGGGCAGGAAAAGGAATCACCTGAAGGGAAACGGCAAAGACAGAAGGCAGTTGTGCTCGCCACATCTCATCAATTCCCCAAGAGAGCGGCACTTGTAAGCTTGAGTGCGATTCGGATGGAGGCACTGAAGCGCGTGGCAAAGCGTTCTACAGGGTAGGCCGCGATAACTGTGCTCATTGGCGACACCCTCCATTCGCGTCTGACGGCTATAGCCGATTTATCGGCCACAGCCTACAGCCATAATCGGCGCTGTGTCCAGCGAGTCGAGCGACATCTGTGTCCGGTTCGGAAAGCGAATTCGCGCCTCTACGTCCGCACCTCCCGCGGTTGCGGCCAAGACCCCCACATTCTGTCGCGTCTAAGTAAATATCTATTTATTTCTGAACTTTGGCCTTGACTTCCAAGGAAAACAGGAGCGTAGTTTGTGCTAAGTAAAGCGGGACGCGCCGTGCTGAAACACGAACGCCCCTCTGCAATCCGGGCCGACATATAGGGAAAACCCAGAGGCCTGTTGCGATTCTACCTCAGCACTCCCGTCCTGCAATCCCTAGTTCAGTAAGGAGAAGGTATATGACAAGTGCAATTCGAGTTCTTGCTCTGCTCGTTTTGAGCGCAACCGTAGCACTAGCACAAGATCACGCAACGATGCACCCGACGACTGTTCCTATAGGGACAGTCAATGGTGAACGCGTCCCCGATGCGGTAGCATATCGGCTCTATTTCATTCATGTTTCGCAGTTGCCGGGGAATTTGCAAACCGCTCAGTTGAAAAAGGTCATGCTGTCGAGTGAGGATTCCGTGATTCTCACGAATTCGCTTGCTGGATTCAAAGACAAGTACCTCAATCTCGTTGAAGCATTTAACGCCGAAGCTGCGGTGGCCGAATTAAATGGTAAGCTACCTAACTTCACGGCGCATCATACGGCGATTGCAAAGCTGGTGGATGAAACAACTCAGAATCTATTTGCGTCCCTCTCGTCTGCCGGCGTAGGTAAGTTTACTGGTTACGTAAAGTCAGAAAAGATTAACATGCGCATCTCAGAAAGCGAGGCACAATGAAGCTCAGAATCCTAGCAGCTCTCGTTCTGTTCGCAACGATGGCCGTGGCGGCACGCGCCAACTATCCCAACGATTACGCGGCTTACTACACTTTCAGCGTTGATTCTACAGATGCCTACATGCAGGTAAACGCTACGGTGACGGGCACTACGCTTCCGCCAGTGCCACCGATGAGCGGAGCCTATCATCAGGCACAAGTCGATGCTATCTGGAACGGCAGTCATAACTGGCTATATGGCCAGCATGTTTGCACAACTTGCAACGTGAACTTAAACGAGAGCTGGGATTTTCCAGGGGATGACCAATGCTGGGCCTTGGGAGACTGTACGCTGGAAATGGATTCACAAGTGTACTGTAGTTTCTTTGGTGATGCTTTCTGGTTCGCTTCTTCCGGAGGCGGCAGCATGTGGTTTCAGAAACAGTACGCTACAACCATGTGGAAGAATAACAGCCCACCATTGCAGCCTCCGCCGTGGGACTTAACCCCGTATTGCTCGGCCCGAACTACACCACCAGACTTAACTGTATTCGGTATTGTAGGCAATGGAGATGGGACGTGGCAGCCAGCTCTGACCGCATCTAATAATTGTGAACGATTCGGAGGTATAGGATTAAGTTCCGGGTGGTTATGCTTTGCCGTTATTTCTTGGACTCTACCTGTCTTACCGACCACAAAACCTGATTGCACAAACTGGGATAATGGATATCCTGGTCCAATAATTAAAAATACTGGCGGCCCGCAGCCGATGAAACCGCCGAAGACTTGATCGATTTACACTTCAATCCCAACCTCCTTTCGAAAAGGGGGCTGGAGCGGGGGCGTACGATGCAGATTTTTACCGGAGCACCAGATAACCTAATGTTCGTCAGCCGCCACAGCTATCTTTGGTGGCTGATCTCGACAAAAGTTGGTTGGAAGCATCTCCTGCTGCGCATATTCCGCGCACTCCTGTGGCCGATATCCCGCATATTCCAGGTGGTATCCACAAAGAAGGGAAACTAGACAACGTGGAGCCTGCCTCACTGTTTCGTCACTTCCGGGATCGACCTCTTGGAATTGCAGCGTGCGCTGGATTGCTTCGAGGCTGGCAAGGAATACGTAGCGATTGACCCGTACGTGCCCCGCTTCGACCATGTCTTCCCGCCGTTTGCAAATCCGGCCAAGCTCTATAATCCAATGCGCGAGAGCGTAGTAGACCTTTGGCGGGCGTGTCCCACTGTCTTTCCCACTGTCTTCCAGCCACACCCGAAGTACCACAAACTTCAGGCGCTCGGCATGTCAATGGACCGCGACAGAATGGCAGCGAGTTCTTCCGTGTGCGCTGCGTAAAGCCTGACAAGGCGATTGATCTAGCAGGCCTGCTTGTCGAACGCATTCTTCAGGAACGGGAAATTAAGACGGTGAATGAGCTGTCTAGACAGGCCGGCATCGGCAAACGATCTCTGCAACGGATTTTCAATGAATATGTCGGGGTGAGTCCCAAGTGGGTGATCCTCCGGTATCGCCTGCATGAGTTGCTCGAAAAGTTCAATTCTGGCGAACAACTCGATTGGCTGCGGTTGGCCCTAGACTTGGGCTACTTTGATCAGGCGCATCTCATCAACGACTTCAAATCCATCGTTGGTTACTCGCCTACTCAGTATCAGAAGCTGGTCGCAGAGAATTGATGAGATTGGAAACAATGGTAGCCCTTTTCTTGCAAAATTACAGTTGGCGTCTTAAGTTGCAAATTTACGCGTGACGATCCAGGTTCTCCCTATTCATCAGGACACCGCGAACACGGCATTCGGGACAGATGGTCGGTCATCCGGA
>DATDHE010000228.1:0-2319 GCA_036521695.1 Candidatus Acidiferrum sp.
GAAGAAAGCACTGCCGCAGGGAATGACGTTTGAGTGGAGCGGATTGTCGCTCGAAGAGATCCAGTCAGGGGGCAAGGCGCTGATTTTGTTTGCGCTGGGATTGGTTGTGGTGTACCTGACTTTGGCGGCGCAGTATGAAAGTTTCGTGCTGCCGTTTATCGTGTTGATGGCTGTGCCGGTGGCGATTTTGGGGGCCATCGGGGCGCAAGCCTTGCGGGGATTGCAGAACGATGTTTACTGTCAGATTGGGTTGGTGATGTTGATCGGACTGGCCAGCAAGAACGCGATTTTGATCGTGGAATTTGCGGAGCAGTTGCGCGAGCAGGGGATGTCGATTGTTGAAGCGGCAATTGAAGCGGCGAGGATCCGGCTGCGGCCAATTTTGATGACCTCGTTTGCGTTTATTCTCGGCGTGGTGCCGCTAGTGCTGGCGCGAGGAGCGGGGCGAGCGGGAAGAATTTCCGTGGGAACGACGGTGTTTGGCGGGATGATTGCCGCGACGACTCTGAATTTGCTATTTATTCCCGTGCTCTACGTCATCGTGAAGAGTATTTTCCCCGGCGGTAGGACCAAGACTAGTCCTTCTCGTTGAATGATTCGCTGACTGACAACGGATTGCGCCAGAGCAAGGAGCGAAGGCGGTGTCAAGGCTTTTTGAGGAGGCACATGCCCGACCAGGGGCGGTCGCGGCGGGATTTTTCCGTTTCTGGCAGGAGGGCGAAGAGCCTCAGCAACAAGGATAGCCGCTTCAGCCGTGCGGCGTTTTTGAGGAATGACCGCACCTCGACGGGTTTCCAGCCGTAGGGGATGAAAAAATTCGGTCCTTCAGGAGGGGCGAATTTGAACGGTGCTGCTTCGTTGAGCTGTTTTGCCATTTTTCTTGCCAATAGGCGAAGTAGACCTGGCGACGCGATATCGAGAATCCAGGATTGAAAGCTCGGAGAGGCGGCGAGATCTTTGGCGAGGCCGGCGACAGCGTCCGCCGTTAAGTAAATGAGCAGACCTTCGGTGATTACCAGGGCATTGCTGGAGCGGCGGCTGAGTTCGGCGAAGAGATCGCGGCGTAAAGCGGCGTTGGAAAGATCGAGTCGGATGCGATCGAGGGAGCAGACGGGCTTTTCATCGCGAAGAATCTCTTCTTTGTAAGCGAGGATTTCGGGGAGATCGACCTCGACCCATTTAAGAGTGGCCGGGAGTTGCATGCGGTACGGGCGTGCGTCGAGGCCGGCGGCGAGGTTGATGATCGTGTCGACGCCTTGCTGGACTTGCGCGCTGATAAGTTGGTCGCCGAGCCAGGTGCGGGTGATGATGCTCCAGTCGTTGTCGCAGCCGAGCGGCATGGATTGCGCGATTTGTTCGCCCCGTTCGCCTGCGAGACGGCGTGCGAAGGGATCGTGGAAGTGAGCGTCGGGGCGCTCGGTTTCGCGGGCGCGGTAGACGGCGACCCAGCGAGCCGTGTCGGAGACGTTGCGAATCAATGGCGCAAACTGGGGTCCGGAATGCACGTCTAAGGATTGCCATGGGGACTGTCGGTCGGTCAAGAGCATGCCTCGCGAAACCGCGGGGTCGTTGATTTCGCCCAAGAAAGTTTATCCTTTAAACGGCAAGTTCACAACCAAGGTGGAGTCATTCTACTTCGCCAACGCCTGGGCGGCAGGGCAATTCATAGTCGGGATGAGTGGCGCTGGACTGGCCGGCACGGAGTTCGATTTCCAACCGGGCGTTGTCGGAACGCATGCCCACGGGACCGTTGAAGCCTCCTCCTTCAGAGCCAACATTTCCTTCCCACACGAGATTGTTGTCCGTGTAGACGCGCATTTCCGCTCCCTTCATTTCGGCGCGAAGTGTGTGGGCGGCGCCAGGCCGTAGGAGTGGCACCGGCGAACTATGGACGGGCTTGACGTTGCGATAGCCGCGGTTGCCACATTCCGCGCTGATGTGCTGGCCGGGATTGGATTTGACCGAAACCACGAGCTTGGACTCAGGTTCGATGCTCCACATCGCGTACACAAGATTGCAGGGATCCTGGGCGCGGAGCTTAAGCCCGAACTGGCGGCGCATTTCGCCCGACCCCAGCGGCTTCTCTCCCGGAGTCTGACCGAGATAAGTGAAATGCGCTTCGACATCCTGCGTGGTTCGAATCGTGACGAAGGCGCGCATCTTGGGCACGTTGACGGACAGACGATTTCCGGAACCCGGCTCGACCGTGCCTTCCGTGACGCAGAGCTTTGCGTGCGGGACTGATAGCCAATTGGAAGCTGGATTGGCAGCTGCGCGGTCATGGGATCCAAGAAAAACCAGAAAAGCCGCGAACATGAA
>DATDHE010000229.1:0-2474 GCA_036521695.1 Candidatus Acidiferrum sp.
AAGTGATTGGCGTCGCCGAAGACGGCAAATATCAGAGCCTCACGGAATCGCAGCAGCCCGTCGTATTTTGGTCCAGCCTTCAGTTCTACAACTCCACGACCATCGTAGAGGTGAAGTCTGCCCTCCCGGCGACGCAGATGGTACCTCAGATACGTCGGGCCATCTCGCGCCTCGACCCAGAGCTGCCGCTCTACAACGTCGGGAGTCTCGAACAGATGCTCGGCTTCGCCTTTTTTCCAACGCGCGCGGCAGCCGTAGCGTTGAGCGCCTTCGGGATACTAGCTATCATGTTGGCTGCAACTGGCATTAACGGGCTCGTTGCCTATGCGGTTTCCAGACGTACGCATGAGATCGGTATACGTATGGCAATTGGCGCGCGCCCCGCTGAGATCCTTCGCCTGGTGTTGGGCAAGACGGCAGCCCTACTTGCGCTGGGATCGCTTGTGGGTCTGACGCTAGCTCTAGCGACACGGCAAGTGATTTCAAGCATCGTGTATGAAACGCAGCCGCACGATCCGCTGGTCATGCTCAGTGCGTGGATAGGCATTGCCTTACTCGGACTTTTTGCCTCCTGGGCGCCGACGCGGCGAGCGATTCGCGTCGATCCCCTGAGGGCTTTGCGTTACGAGTAGTTTGCCCTAATTCCTGCCCGATTCCGATCCCGATCGGTACTGTCACTGATTCGGTAGGCGTCTCTTTTCCGCCGTGCATTTTCCTGGGCACTGCTTCGGGCTGATTCCCTTGGCTTGGACAGCCGCCCGAAGGCCCGAAACATCCGTTTGTTCCAGACCCAAACTCCCGAAATGGCTCCAACCGCCTTGATTAGGGCGCTTACCTTCCAAGTTCGATCCAGTACCCACCTGGTGGTAACCCGGTTAGCGTTTACCAGGACCTTTCCCTCATTATGGCAGGCATCGCGCTTCGCCACACTTAACCCATCGGTCTGTCCCGATGATTCTGTCAAGTTTAGCTGCGGCGTCAACGAACCTGGCTTGAAGACCGGATTTAGCACCAACGTGGCAGATGTCGCTCGTCACTTCCTTGGTCCTTCCATCGACGGTGATTCGCACGCTTACTCTGGCGGTGTGGTAGCCCCACGCGAAGGCTTGGTCTTCAAGACTGAAGAAATTCGCCCGGTCAAATCCAACCAGTGCGGCTTGCACCTGTTCCTCATTTAGTGACGAGGCCTGCGTTCCGCGAACCTTAACAAATTGTTCGCCTACGTATTCAACCGCTCCGTTTCCGTGGACCGTTATCTTGTATACGGGACAACCTATTTGACAGTTGGAATGCCACGTCTCGATGGTCAGCGAGTCGCGATTTGTCGCATGGACGAGACTGTAACCACGGCCGGGGAGCCACAGTGCGCTCAATCCCACCACCGACACCGCGACAGCAATGAGCAATTGCTTCGACCACAGTTCTTTCGATAGCTCGATTGAGGAATCCCTGCGCGAAACTTGGCAGTAATACAACCAGGCGGCCGCTCCAATGGGAATCAACAGAAGGAGAAGCCAAGGAGGGATGGGTCCGTACAGCGTGTCGCCCGTGCCGCCTCCCTGATAGACCAAAGCCCAGAGGCCGTAGTGCAGCAGGACCACGATCCCCATGCCCCAACCTGAGAACTTTCGCCGCAAATAAATAAGACACACAACTGCGGCGCAAAGGAGTTCAGGAATGGCTACTGGAAGTGCTGAGGCGAGAGTGCGATTATCGCTTCGGCCGGACACCAACACGTAGGTCAACGGAAACGCCAAGAGAAAAACCAATCCGCCAAAAGAGCCCAGCAGGTTGTTGTAGTTGCGGGAGTTTCGCGACAAGCGCAAGACTGCGAGAAATAGGACACCTAGGAAAACCGTGGTTAGTGCAAAGGCGAGTTCTACGCCTAATCTCCCTCCGGCGTTGGGCCATCGAACATATTTCTCATAGCCAGACGGCTGGTAATGCAGAATCCTGTTCAATCTGACTGCGGCACGCAAGAAGTCATACAGGAACGCGTAGGCACCGCTGGTATTCTTGCTGTAGCTGGCCTCGACGAAGGAACGAACGAGACAGCAGTAAAGCAGCACGAGCGCAAGATTCAAAGAGAGCAACACTTCACTGAGAAGCTGAAGTTGTGTGGGCTTTAGTCGGGCGTTTTTTTGCACGAAGTGTCTTCGCGGTTCGTCTCGTGCAGGAGGAGCGCAGCCTGCTCTTACCTAATTTGACTCCAATGATGTGATTGAAGTTCCCCTGCAAGTGTCTCGCTGCCCGGTGTGTAATCGCCTCAGAATTTTCTGGACCGGTATCGAAAAGAAACTCCATTGACTCTTAGGTCCCGGTCGGATAATCGGACAGCTGTCCGGCACCGGAAATCGGAAAGGTTCGTTCCAGTACGAACTTCGGCGGGTAACCCCGTTTGGCAGTGGCGCGCCCATGTTGGTCTGGCTCATCTTAAATGCAACGATAGCATCGGAACCTACTTGACTTGAGCC
>DATDHE010000230.1:0-1752 GCA_036521695.1 Candidatus Acidiferrum sp.
CGTCATTCGGGGTAGTCATCGCCAGCCGTGGTTCGAAGCTCAGGCATTTGATGTATTGCATGGCCTTCAACTCGCGCGTATTTTCCTTTTATGGTGCGTCCAAGTGGTGCGATGGAAGAGAACGGCGCGACTCGTATTCTAGTGGTGGACGACAACCCAGCCGTGCGTCGCTATCTTCGTGGAGTCCTGGAGCAGCATCGAGGGTGGCGAGTGTGTGATGAAGCCCGCAACGGTCAAGAGGCGGTAGACAGGTTCCAGCAAGTTCGGCCGGACGTGGTTGTGCTCGATTTTCAGATGCCTTATATGAATGGCCTCGATGCCGCTCGCATCATCGGTCAACTTTCTCCCGAAACGCCGATCCTCATGGTCACGCTCTACCTCACCAAGCAACTGTCGGAAGAGGCCCAGAAAGTGGGAGTCCGCGGCGCTTGCGCGAAAACTGACCTCCACGGTGTGGTGGATGGGGTAGGAGCGCTGTTGCGGGAAGAGACCTACTTCCCTGGATAAATCGTCAGTCGGCAGCCGAGACGATCGTGTTCTCCAATCTTTCCGAGAGCGGCAGCGTCGCAGAAATCAAGACTCCGGAGGCGCAGGGTTGGATGTTAAGCTGGCCGCCCAGATCGCGCATGCGTTCCCGCATTCCAGCCAATCCCACTCCGGAGTTCGTTCCCTTTGTCCGAAAACCGGATAGCACTTCTGCCGGGATACCTTTTCCGTAATCCCTTACCTTCAGAATCACACGGTCAGGCAAAAGATCGAGTGTGACCTCGGCTTTCGCACTGCCAGAGTGGCGGTGGATATTCGTCAAACTCTCCTGCAGAACCCGGAAAAGTCCGAGCGCCACTGGCTTGGACAGGCTACCCACGTCCTCGGGCAGGTTGACTTTGACTTCAATTCCGCTGCGTTGCGCGAAGCCTTCCAGATACCATTTCGCCGCGGAAGAAAGCCCGGCTTCATCCAGAAGAGGCGGGTGCAGCAAATGCGAAATCGTTCGCGTTTCGGCTATCGCTTGATCCAGGAGGTGAATTGCTTCCGGAAGAGAATCGTCGCGACGCTGCGCCGCAAATATCTCCAGATTCATCTTTGCACCCGCCAGGTACTGTCCCAAACTGTCGTGGAGTTCGCGGGAAAATTTCCGTCGTTCCGCATCTTGCAGTTGCAGCAGCCGGCCAGTGAGGCGACGCAGTGATTCCTCACTATCCCGGGCGACCTGTTCCGCCTGCTCCCGCGCCGTGAGTTCCGCGGCCAGCAAACGATAGTGTAGGACGAAGAGCTCCAGAGCCAAGATGAAGGCGACCACCAGGATAACGACTGTGACAATAAACAGGCGATGCGAGGTTCTCTCCCGGCTCTTCAGCAGACGTTGTTCTTCTTCGCGCATCTGCTGCATGATCGATGTGATGTCGGAAGAAACGGGCACGGCCTGACGGGACAAATCCACTTGTCCCTCGTCCTTCCCCGGCGTTTCCTTTTGTAATTGAATCGACTCTCTGAGAAGCTCAATTCTACGGGCTGTCACATCTTCCAGGCGCGAACAGAACTCCTGCTGCTTGGGATTGTCCCGAGTCAGCTCTCGTAAATGTTGGAGGCTCGGCGGAATTTCCGAGGCCGCGGCTTCGAACTGGTTCAAGAAATCGTCGGTCCCCGAGTTAACGTAGCCGCTTCGCGCGCGTCCCACACGCGACAGGGCCGAATCAACGTCTCCGATGGCAGCCCTGACTTCATGCGTGTGAACCACCCATTTTTCACTTT
>DATDHE010000231.1:0-8699 GCA_036521695.1 Candidatus Acidiferrum sp.
AGCAACGGAATTGCAGAAGAGGAGCCACACGCCCGTCTTTAAGTGAAAGTTTCATATCTTCTTTCGAATATTACAGTTGCGGTGCACGGGCTCGTACGAGAAAGAATCGTTGGGTGAGTACTGGAACCGGAATTTATTTCCCGATGAGTTTCAAATCTTCCTGATTGGTTTCACGAAGGAAACAGTCTCGTACGGTGTGTTCGCTGAGATGAAGCTCGCGAGAGATATCGCGATTGGTGCGACCCTCTGCGACCCATTAAACAAAGGTGAACTCTCTCTCTGTAAGAAGATTTGCGGCCTTGCTAGCAGGTTCCGCCGCGTCGGCGAGCGATTCGACTATATATTGAAGCTGTGTAATTGTTGGCCCATACTTGGCCTTCGTACACTTTCTGAATACATTTGGCGAGTGCTTCGAAGGCTCATCGCGGAGGGCTCAATCCTTGGTACGAACGCCTATGAAAGCGTGCGCCAATGTCGTGAAAGGGCCTTTGGCCTCATGCGGCGCGAAGTGAGGTGCAACCGATGCCGGGTCAGGATGAATCCCAGTCATTGGAAATTGAGAATATCCTTAGAACGCTGATACTCTGGACTCTTCGCCAGCCAACCCAGCAGCTGCGCCTGTCATGAGAAAGGCCGCCAAGCATGGATGCCGACAAGCTCCAAGCAGCCCGCGACAAACTTACCCGTGTCTTCCGGTACTTGGAAGCTCTCAACCAGCACCGCAATCCGGCCAAGCGTCAGATTCGTGAACAACTCTGGAGCTTTTGGTTGCGCAATCTTCCGGAGCATCCTGCTATCAAGTTAGGCGTCCCTCAATCCCTCACGCCGAAAACCAAGACATCGGAGAACGCCTCCGCCGACGTTGGCGGCGAGGGTTTTGGACTAAAGGTGCAGCGTCCGACCCTGACCCGCCCTCCGGAGCCTCCAAGCGAGATTGCCGAGTGGTTGGAAGACGGCTGGGACAACCCGTCGAACGAAATCTCAGTGCACTATACGCGGACTGGATCAGATGATGAGAGCGAAGTCAGAGTTGTCGGCTTCGCTGACGACCCCGCAAGATCCACAGCCCTGCAAGACTGGAAGGTCTCGCGTGACGAATGGGCAAAAAGTGAAAGACCCGCTCGCAGTGCGATGAAGATCTTTGAGACCTTATACGGACTTTACGGCCGTATCGATCGCGAGGGTGAGCGCGTCGAGCTCGTTCTTGGTGATGGCATTCTCAGTTGGCGTCGCGAAGAAGGGAGCATCTACCATCCAATTCTCCTTCAACGGCTCCAACTGCAGTTCAACGCCGCCATCCCAGAGTTCGCGCTGTCCGAAGCGGACTATCCCGTTGAACTCTACTCGGCCCTCTTCCAGGCGATGGCCGATGTGGATGGACGTTCGATCGGGCGTTGTCGAGAAGAGCTAGAACAGGGTGGCTTTCATCCGCTGATCAACGGATCGACTTCCGGATTTCTCAAGCGCTTGGTCATTCAGTTGTCTCCTCGAGGGGAGTTCGTCGAAAACGCTGCCCCCGCGGAGGAACAGAGCGATCCTTACATTGGCCGCGATCCAGTTCTATTCCTGCGCGCGCGCACTCTGGGTTACGCCGCCGCCATCGAGGGTATCCTTGGAGACCTACGCACGCGAGAAGATTTGCCATGGTCACTCTTAAACATTGTGGGAGAGGAATCCCCACTTGCCAGTGCCGGAGAATTGGAAACTCAGACCAGTGAGGTCGCCCAAGCGGATGCCGATGTCCTTCTCAGCAAACCTGCAAATCCCGAACAGATCAGAATTGCAAGACAATTGGAGGAACACGGCGGAGTTCTGGTTCAAGGTCCGCCCGGAACCGGCAAAACCCACACGATCGGTAACCTGATCGGCCATTTGCTGGCCCAGGGAAAAAGCGTCCTCGTTACCAGTCACACCACAAAAGCATTGCGCATGGTGCGGCATCATATCGTGCCCGAATTGCGTCCCTTGTGCGTCAGTGTCCTCGAGAGTGATCTGGACAGCCGCAAACAATTGGAAAGCGCGGTGGGGTCGATCGCGGAGCGACTGTCGCGCGCTGACGCGGGATCGCTGGAAGCGGAAGGAAAGAATCTGGAGGCTGAACGCCAGGACGCTTTAAAAAAACTCAACGAAATTCGCAGCCAGTTCGCGGACGCCCGCGCCGATGAATATCGTGATGTCAAGATTGCTGGAAAATCCTGGGCTCCTTCCGACGCCGCTCGCAAAGTCGCCCAGGAAGAAGAGACGCTGGGCTGGATTCCGGGACCCGTCGCGGCGGTCGCTCGCCTGCCGTTGTCTTTCGGCGAGTTAGCCGATCTCTATCGCACCAACGTATCGCTCTCCCGCCAAGATGAGAGCGAACTTTCCGCTCACCTTCCAGAGCTCGGCGATCTTCCGCGGCCTGAAGACTTCGAATCTTCATTGAATGAGAGGAATCGGCTGAGCATGGAGGATCTTGACCTGCGTTCGGATCTTTGGCAACCCGGCGACATGCAAGCGTCGCCCGAGGAGGTGGAAATCCTCGCTGCGAGCCTGGCGCGAGCGGTTGAGCCTCTTTCCGGGAATGAGAAATGGAAACTTGCCGCGATCTATGCCGGCAAGCACGGAGACGTTCATCGCCAACCCTGGGATCAGCTAATCAGTTTCGTTCGCCTTGTCCACCGGGAAGCAGCCAACGCTCAAGAATCTCTCGTCAAGTATGGTCCTCGGCTGGATGACGACTCCGATCATGAAGATCACGAACTTGTTGCCAGTGAAATTCTTAGTCATCTTGAGAATGGTGGCAAACTCGGTTCTCTGACGCTCTTCACTCACAAAGCCTGGAGTCAGTTCATAGAATCAGCGAAAGTGGGTAACGCAAGCCCCCGCCTTCCCGAACACTTTCACGCTTTGCGCAAACTGGCGCGTCTCAAAAACCTCCGCGAAGAGCTGTCCGGCCGCTGGGACCGCCAGGTAGCAATTCTCGGACCACCTCCTTCGAGCCAGATGGGTAAAGAGCTCGAAAAAACCTTAATGCAGTTCTGTGATTCCATTGAGAACTGCCTCGGCTGGCATGAACACACCTGGCTCCCCTTACGACTACAGCTCGGGGATCTCGGCTTTTGCTGGGAAAAGTTTCTTGCCGAGCAACCTGCGGTTGTAGGCGCTGACGGGGAATTGGTTCGAATCGGCAGAGCCGTCAATGACTCCCTGCTTGCCATTCTCGATTCACGATGGAAAAAGCTGAAGCTGCTCCGTCTTGAAGAGGAACTCTGTGACCTAAAAGGTCGGCTTAAGCTGGCTGCGCGTGTTGCCAAATCCTCGAAAGCGACGGCTAAACTACTCGCCTCTGTAAGTGACGAGGATTCCAGCGAATACGCCGACGCCTACGAGAGCCTTCTAGAGTTGAAAAGCCGTCAGGCTGATCTCGATTTGCGCCGCTCCCTGCTCACCAAGCTTGAGAGCGCCGCACCAGCGTGGGCAGGCGCCATTCGCAATCGCACTGGCGTTCATGGCCGCGGTGAGCCGCCCCGCGATCCGGACGGGGCATGGACATGGCGCCAGCTCAACGACGAGCTCGATCGTCGCGCCGGAGTTTCACTCGAAGCTCTTCAAACAAAAACCGAAAGACTGGGCGAGCAATTGCGCCGCGCCACTGTGGGCCTCATCGATAAACGTGCATGGTCTGCCCAGGCTCACCGCACATCTTCTCGCCAGCGGCAAGCGCTTGTCGGGTGGCTAGACACCATTCGGCGGATTGGCAAAGGCCACGGGATTCGTGTTTCTCTCCTGAGAGCCGAAGCCACCCGAAAAATGTCTGAGTGTCGCAATGCCGTTCCTGTCTGGGTGATGCCGCTTTCGAGAGTGGTCGAGAATTTTGACCCGCGAACCACTCGCTTTGACGTTGTCATCATTGATGAAGCGAGCCAGAGTGATGTCATGGCGCTCATAGCGCTATACCTGGGCAAGACCGTTCTCGTCGTCGGCGACCACGAGCAGGTCAGCCCATCGGCGGTCGGCCAGGATCTCGGCATCATACAAAACCTCATCTTCCAATACCTCCCTGGCATCCCCAATTCCGACCTCTACGACGGGCAGATCTCTATTTATGACCTCGCGCGTCAGTCCTTTGGCGGAACAACTTGTCTCGTCGAACATTTCCGCTGCGTTCCCGAGATCATTCAATTCAGCAACATGATTTCCTACGACATGCGTATCAAGCCGCTGCGTGACGCCAGCCGAGTCCATCTCCGGCCTCACACGATCGCGTATCGTGCTCATGGCTCCAGCCGCGATGGCAAGATTAATCGCCAAGAAGCGCTCACCGTTGCTTCGCTCCTTGTTGCCGCTACAGAGCAGCCCGAATACAAGAAAAATGACGCTGGGCAACCGACGAGCTTTGGCGTTGTCTCTTTAGTGGGCGACGAGCAAGCTCTTGAGATTGATAGTCTGCTCCGTTCACACCTATCGCCGGACCGCTACGAGCACCATCGCTTGCTTTGTGGCAACGCTGCCCAATTCCAAGGCGACGAGCGCGATGTCATTTTTATCTCCCTAGTCGATACCGCGCAGCGCGGGCCGCTTTCCCTCCGCGATCAAGAATTGTTCAAGCAGCGTTTCAATGTTGCCGCCAGCCGTGCCCGTGACCAGATGTGGATCGTCCACTCCCTAAACCCACAGAACGACCTGAAAGCCGACGACCTTCGCCGCCAGTTGATTGAACATGCCGAGGACCCCAGCCGGCTCATGCGTGCTCTCGAAGAAAAGGAAAACCGCACTCAGTCTCCCTTCGAGCGCGAAGTCATGAAACGTCTGTTAGCCGCAGGATATCGAGTCGCTCCGCAATGGAGAGTTGGCGCCTTTCGAATCGATCTGGTCGTCGAAGGAGTTGACAGACGCCTCGCCATCGAATGTGATGGCGACCGCTATCATCCTCTTGAAAAGCTACCGGAAGACATGGATCGTCAGTCAATCCTCGAACGAATGGGCTGGGTTTTCACGCGCATCCGTGGCACGGAATTCCTCCGAAATCCCGAACGGGCGATGAAGTCCGTCCTCGAGAAACTCCAGTCGATGGAGATCTCCCCTATCGATACTAAGAAGGACGCTTCCAAAAAGGCGCAGCCCCGCGCTGACCTTATCAACCGCGTCGTTCACCGGGCAGAAGAGTTGCGGCAAAGCTGGACGAGTGACGAACCAGCCGCCGCTCGACGGCAGCCGGCATCACGCGCCTCAGGACAAGTTGCCTTCACTTGAAATAAGTGGCATGGCTGTCTGCCCTCGTCAATGGTGTCTTAGAACGAGGGAGTAGCAGCGCCGTTCACAGGATTGTAAAATGCCTTCCCGCGAAAGCTGCGGTTGAATTGCAAAGCCAATCGATTAGCCCTTCACAGGAATTGTTAAAGGCTCTGCCAGCTTGAAAGTGAGCCGAGTCTCGGGGCGAAGATGAATGTCTTTTTTTCCAGTCAAGAAGGCAACCGCCGTTCCTGCTCCTGCGCCGACAGGCCCGCCGATTAAGGCGCCCTTCCCCCCAGCGGCGATAGCGCCGATTACGGCTCCTCCGCCGGCACTGCCGCCAATCCACGCGAAATCGCGTTTCTTGTGGTCGCCACCAGCCCTCCAGGAAGACGCTGTGCGCACGCCGTAGTTCTCCCCGTTCACAGTCACGGTGTCCAGCGCGAGTTGCAACCGTGCCCTGCCTTTTAATCTCCCCGAGTGCTGTGCTTCCACCACAAGTCCCTCAACGTATGCACCCTTAGGAATAGCAGTTCTCCCGTCAATCAGGATCGGCTGTGAAACCATAGCTTCGAAGTGATCGCCCGGCCTATTTTCGTCACTGGCAAGGCCCTGTTCTAGAGTTACATGGATCGGTGTATCTTGCGGCACTGTAAGCGATTCGAGTTTTGATCGATGTGCCAAAGTGGCCGCGGCAACCCCCGCCGAAACCACGAGCAATGCTGAACCACCGACAATCAAGAATTGTCGTTTGTTAAGACCCATCACTACCTCCCTTCATGGTTAGGAACAAGCAGCCTTCCAGAGTCCACCCTTCTAAGATGCTTACGCTACAGACTTTCCGCGTTCAGATCACGCTGGCACGAAATAATTGCGCCAACTAAGAACTTTTGTCGTACGGAAAATACTGCTGCGGGAGCCAGCGAGGAGATTTCTGTGCGTGTCAGCCAGACACCTCCTCGCCTGGATAGCTTCTAAACTGATTCATTCCTGTTTGGTAGCCGAATCTATCTATCGGTAACGAGGATAGACGAATTCCTGCCCGCTGTTGTCGCCCGGATAGAACCAACTGTGAAGCGCCATTGGCGAATCGCCGGGGCGTTCATCAAACTCAAAAATCGTCCTTTCTGGAGTATCCAAGCGGTAATTCGGGGTCGCCAGAATTGTGGCCAGGATCGCTGTTTCGTCTCCATTCCAGATCTGGACGATGTGACGGTCGGACGCGGAGTTGACTAGCTTAAACACATAAGTTCCGGCGGGCAAGACCTGCCGGGATCTCCACCGAGTCACTGAAAGTTACGACGGTCCTCTTATCCCAATTGTCCGCCTTGGCTGCCGTAACAAAGGTGGTAGAAAGCAAGGCGGTACACATTGAGACTTGAATTGCTCTAGCGATTCGCATGCTACTACCCTCCTGGCTGAAATCAGCCGGGGAAACTTGGCTAGGCTATCGGGCCGGAAATTGGCTGGAGGGAACCGATCATCGACTACATATAGTGATGTCCCTGTGGCGACGATGGTTGCCTTCGAGTCTGGCCAGGCGCGCCACTCCGCCGCAGACAGCTCAAAGATCTCAAAACGTGCTGGGCCGCAGGTTAGGCGATCCTCTGCTGGCCTGTCTTGCACGGAGCAGTTTCCGTCATAAACAAGGACGCAAGCAAAACCAAAATTGCTCCCGCGCTGGCAATCCAAAGCGGGGCTCCGAGGCCGTAACGGTTTGCGGCAGCGCCAGCCAGCGCTGGCGCTATCGCCCCGCCCACAATTTCTCCGACAAGTGTTGCTAGCCCGATGGCCGTGGCGGCAAACTTTGTGGGAACGCTTTCCGTCGGAACAAGCACCAACACCAGTGGCGCGATGCCCTGCCCGCCGTTGACGAGAAATCCGGCACCCGCCATCAGCCATGGATGCGCAACCAGGATCGGCACCTGGTAAATCAGCGGCGCCATCGCCGAAATCAGCGCTACAAAAGTCAATGTAGGTTTCCGTCCCGCGCGGTCAGAAATCCACGGAAAGATCCAGCCCCACATAAATGCGCCCAATCCGCCGGCGCCAATGATGAATCCGGCGGTTGTCGCGGACCGCTTCGAAACCTCTGTAATGTACAAAGGCGCGAAGGAGTGCATCACGAACAGCCAGGTCATGAAGCCCTCCGCTCCGACGCAGCAGAGCAGCATGTTGCGGTACCGAAGGAGCGACAAATAATCCTTGAGCGAAGGTTTGGAGTGGTGAAGCGCGCCGGAGTCTGGTTCCTTCACAGATTTCCAAATCAGAATGCCAAGAATGATTCCGGGAATTCCTGTGACGAAAAAAGCCGCACGCCATCCGAATCGTGCCGCGATTTGTGTCGTCAGTATCGGCGCTAGCGCCAATCCCGCGAGAGCGCTCGCGCTAACGACAATTCCTATGTTGCGTCCGCGGCTCTTGGGCTCGGAAGATGCTTCAATCATCGATGTCATCGTCGGCCACGTCGGCCCCTCAGAGATTCCCATCAGCGTTCGAATAGCTAACAACTCAGCGAATGACCGCGCGATGCCCGAAAGCCAGGAAAGGATAGAGAACAGAAATACAGTTGGGATCAAAACGGGGCGCCGGCCAATACGATCTGAGACCGCTCCGAAAATCAAACCCGACCCCGCCCAGGCAAGTGCCAAGGCCGACGCCAATAGCCCAACCTGCGCATGGCTCAAATGAAGATCTGGCGCGATAAACGGCGCCAAATACAAAACGCTCATGCGAGCGAGAAAAACGGTGCCCCATGTGAGAAAAAAAAGAACCACCAAGCCCGTTTGATATCGCTTCGTAGTTGGCACCCTGTTTTCCTCCCTGTACAGCGAACGAAGGCTTCAGTCCATTGGCAGGCCGACGTAGTTTTCAGCAAGCGAAACGGAAGCAGCACGAGAGCTCGTCACATAATCCAGTTCGGCAAGCTGACGCCGCTGGTTGAAAGCCGTCGCACCCCGCGACGAAATCGCAGCTCAGCTCTTGCGACAAGCCGTCCTTGCGAAAACGAATGTTCGGCGCCGCACCGTCAAACTCACTCACGCTGACGTCGTCAACATCAAACAAAAGCTGCCCTCTCGCAGCGACCCGCGCCTCGATGAGGTCCTTCAACACCTCATGCTGCGCATACACCATCACCGACTTTCCTCCGGTGAGTTCCTGAAAATCGATGCGGTGCCTCTCCTGCTCGAATTGCAATTCAATTCCATGATGCACAAGCCACCGCCGCATCATTCGCGCGCCCACGTCTGTTTCGTTCAGCAAATCCACGGTGCCCTGCTCGAGAATTCCCGCGCGCACGCGTTCCTCGACGCGCTGCCTGCTCCGCGCCTCCAGCACAACCGATTCGATTCCATGCAAGTATAAAAGGTGGGAGAGCAACAACCCGGCCGGCCCAGCCCCGACAATTCCAACTTGAGTTCTCACGTAGCGTCGCCTTCAGTCCTTAATACTTTTCATAAAATGTTTCAGGGTTGCAGCTCGGAGAA
>DATDHE010000232.1:0-21579 GCA_036521695.1 Candidatus Acidiferrum sp.
ATAATCGCTCGCGCAATCGCCACGCGCTGCTGTTCACCGCCGGAAAGCTCAGAAGGCTTGTGTTGCAGGCGCCCGGCAAGCCCCAGCAAGCTGGTCACAACATCAAAGCGGTGCGGATCAAAACCATCCCCATGGATAAATTGCGCGATGGCGATATTGCCTTTGGCGGTGAGGGTAGGCAACAAATTGAAGCGCTGGAAGACAAATCCAATTTTACTCCGCCGCAGCTTGGTGCGCTCGGAGTCGCTCATGGCCGTTAAATCGTTGCCGTCCACCAGCACGTGGCCTTTGGAGGCCTGAGCCAGTCCGCCAATCACATAGAGGAGAGAGGATTTGCCGCACCCTGACGGTCCCATGACCGCCACCGATTCGCCCGGCGCCACGGCGAAGTTCACACCTCGCAGCGCGGGCACGTCCACTTTCCCTGCGCGGTAGAGCTTCCACAAGTTTTCTGTTTTAAGTATCGGCTCCAAGCTATTTTTTCCTGGGACAATCGGCCCTTCGGCAGGTCGCTGTATTGTAGCTGTGATTGCCATCTGTGCCTAGCCGCTGCGTGCGTTCGCGGCGTTTTTTCCCTTTCTAATAGCTGCTATTCGTCGTGTATCTGACGTGTCTCCGCAACCCTAAGCATCCCTCTAGTTTTCAATGGTTTTCAATCGTAAGAGAGTGCCTCGACGGGGTCTTTGCGGCTTGCCATCCACGCGGGATAGCTGGCACCGAGCATGGCTCCCGCCAACGCAATCCCTCCGGCACGAAGAATCCATCCGGTCGTAATGTTAATGGACAAGGTGGGGAACCCGGCGAGAAATGCCGCCCGCACCAGATAGCTCAGTCCGATCCCTGCCACAATGCCCATCAGGCAAAGCCCTGCGGACTCCGTCAGCAGCGCGCGCACGATGAATGCGCGGCCCGCGCCAAGCGATTTCAGGACACCGATGTCGCGCGTGCGCTCAATCACGGTTGTGTACATCGTCAAAAAAATCACCAGCAAGCCGATGGCGACCGCCAACGAGATCATGGCGTCTATAAACGTCTGCAACCCGGGAATGTTTGTCGAAGTCATCAAAGTCAACATCGCCCTTACTGGACGCACCGTGTAACCGGGCAAAAGATGGCGAGTCTCGTCCATCACGTCTTCCGTATGCTCAGGGCGAGTGCACTTCACCCAAAAAATCGAGGCTTTATCAGGCGCGCCGACCAAGTCCTGAAGCGTCGCTAGCGGAACGAATAACCGCGCGCCTTTTCCGTGCTCGACGATGCCGGCTACATGCCAGTCGTGATTTAGAAGTTTAAATGTATCCCCAACTTGAATGTGTTTCGCCGCCGCCGCTAGATCGTCCACTAGCAGGTCCTCCGGACCGTCCATGTCGTGCCCTTGCAAGAATACAAAGCCTCCGGACACCGCGCGAAAGCTCTCCGGGTCGATCCCATAAACCACGTCCACGCCGCCAGTGGAACTGAATTGCAATAAGGCTGGCGCGACGGATTGCACGTATTTCAATTCCGCCAACTTGTCGGCGATTTTGATGGGCATGGGCGCGCCCGTTATACCGATAAAAATGGAGGCGGCGTTGGGCTGAACCATGACGTCCGCTCCGATGCCTTCAATCCGTTTGGCCGTTTCCGTCAGCAATCCCGACGTCAGCCCGACTATCAGCACGACCAGAGCAACTTCCACCGCGACCGCAACAACTCCGATGAGAGTGCGCAGCGGCCTGTGCAGTAGATTGCGGACAATCAGCTCACCCATCATGGCTTTTTATCCGCCGCATCCTCGCCAACATGAACCAATTCCGAACCCGCGGGCTGCTCGAGCTTGAAGCGCTCCGCTGGAATGTCCACATTCAGCATCAGTTTGGTCACCTGTAGGTCCAACCGGTAATCATCATGGGGCCTTTCGATTTGAATCGCGCGCGGAAAAGAAGTGACGCCAGACGCGGCTCCCGTCGCTTGCTCCTGATCAGCGATAAGCTGTTCCCAATCCGAGTAGCGCACATCGGAGAGCAATGCTCCCTTTGATCCGAACTCCTGCAAACGCGCGACCTGCAAATCGACGCGGTTAAACCAGATTTTCCGCAAGATTTCTCTTCGATATCCACCACGCAAGACGGTGAGCACATAATAACGCGCCTTCTCGTCGTTGAACTCTTCAAAGAGCACGTCTTCTTCCTTGCGAATCTCGTTCCAAAGCAGCGCGTCCAGCAGATGCTGCGGCCGGAGATTTTCGATAGGCTTGCTGCTGGTGCGTTCCAGAGCGATCGGCCCTACGAGAAATTTGTTTTTGGACGGAATCGACACGCGAAACGTTTCCGCGTCGCTGGCCATGTCGAAGACCGTCTTGCCGATCAGCGGCGCTTGCCCAATCATGCGGATGTAGGCGGGCCGCTCCGCCAACAGAAAAGCTTTCACTTCGTGATACTCCTCGATTAGGCCGCTGTATTTCGAGCCTGCTGTGGGCTTTAGCTCGACAGTGGCGTTCACACTCCTTACGCCTTTCGCCATGGCGTTGTATCTCTCGAGCAATTCTTCGCGCGTGGCATCCTTCGCGACGACGATCTGCGTGGCAGGCACGTTCTGCTTCTTGCTGACCGCGCCCCCGCAGCCGCAGGAAATCGCCGCCACTGTCGCCCCTGCCATGCATGCCAACCCACGCCGCATCAGTCTGTTAAGCCCCTTTAGGTACAAACGAAGCAATCTAACCACCACGTTTACAGGCGTCAACCAAGTGCTAGAGACCATTATGAACGAAGGCGGTGGTAGAGTGCGAATGCCTCGCCGGACTTTCGTTTCGGGTAAGCAAGCCATGTTTGGACGGAGCTCTCTGCCGTGCAACTCTAACAAAAAAAAGGATTAACGCAGGGTTCGCAGAGGCACAGGGGACAAGGAGACGGCACCGCATTATATAATCCGGCCTTGCATTGTGGCCGTTGCCGTTAAAGGAGGCGTCTTTGCATCGCCGAGAATTCCATGGGTCTCTTCTCCGGCTTTCTGCCGGTGCGCTCCTCGGTCCCCGTTTATTCGCGCGGCCGTTTGCCAGCGATCCGGACAACATCGCGGAGCTCTACAAACGCGCGGTGGTCATGGATTCACTTTGCAGCCCGTTTGAACATCTGGACGCATCTCCCTCCCCTGAGTTGCTGGCGGTGGTTCGGCAATCCGGAGTTACCGGCCTCAATTGCACGATCTCGGAACGCACTCTTGACGGAACGCTCGAGAACCTCGCAATGCTTGAAGTACTCGTAGAAAAGTATCCGCATGCGTTTGCGATTGTCCGCAGACATTCTGATATCGCCAGCGCCAAGCGGGATAAAAAGCTCGGCATCCTTCCGGGTTTTCAAGACACGGCGTTTTTCGAAGAGAATCCCGAGCGAATCGAGCTGTTTCGCAATCTTGGCGTGCGTATCATGCAGCTGACCTACAACAATCGCAGCGTTTTTGGCGATGGCTGCCTCGAGCCGGGGAATGCGGGGCTGAGCAAGGCGGGAATCGCGGCATTGAAGAAGATGAACGAAATCGGCGTGGCCGTCGATCTCAGTCACAGCGGCTATCGCACGACTTCGGAAGGAATCGCCGGATCCACTAAGCCGGTGTTGATCTCTCATTCGGGATGCGCGGCGATTTACCCGCATCCGCGCAGCAAGCCCGACGAAATCCTAAAATCGCTAGCCGATCGTGGCGGATACTTTGGTGTGTATCTGATGCCCTATTTGGTTGCTTCTCCCACGGTGCCGACGCGCCAGCACGTCCTCGATCATCTGATTCACGCTATCAATGTCTGTGGCACGGATCATGTGGGCATTGGCTCCGACGGTTCGATTGAAAAAGTCGTGCTTACTCCCTCGCAGAAAGCGGATTTCGATGCTGACATCGCGCGGCGTAAGAAGCTCGGTATGGGCGCGCCGGGCGAGGATCGGTATCCTTACGTGCCCGATCTGGATGGGCCGGAGCACATGCTGGTCATCGCGGAAGAACTTTCGCGCCGCGGCCAGCCCTCGTCGGTCATCGAGAAAGTGTTGGGAGCGAATTTTCAGCGCGTGTTGGGAGAAACTTGGGGAACGGATTAGAACTGCGAATCGCGAGCCCTATTGCGGTCGCGCGATGTAGATATCGAAGGGCTGCACCGCGGGCCGAATGCGGCGCATGACTTCGCTGGCCCATAGAGATGCGCTTAGCAGCGTCACCCAACCGTCTTCCGGCTCGCATACCGCGCAAAATACGTAGCCCTCAAAGGCAAGCTGGTAGGCGTCAACTCCCCGCTTCGAAAGGTCGCCTTCCAGCACAGCGTCAGGACTTCGTGCAGCAGCTCCCGCTCGAATTCCAAATGTTTCACCTTCAAAGCGCTCGAAAAGCTGGAAGAGTTGACCCTGCCTGGGTTGCGGGAGAACTACGCAACGCACGCCTGCTTCTCGATATTCAATCTTCCGCGCCTTGCAAAATTCCTGAACGCGATCGATGTGGCTGAAGAAATCAACGACGTAATATTCGTCATGTGCCAGAGCGGGGAAGACTGCCGACCAAATTTCCGCGGCCTTCTTGCCGCGAACCGGCTCGCGGTTTTCCGTTTCGACCAGTTCAAGCCCGACGGCTTTCACGCCAGGTCCAAGGTCAAGTGCTTCTACGTTTAGCGAGAAGGGAGGCAACTGAAGCGCGTCAGGCGGCGCGCCGGGGGGAAGACTCATTCCAGCGTCTCCGCTTCCGGAAATCTCGTTCGAAAATCGGACGACTGCTTCCGCACGTCCAGCCAATCGAAAAACGCGTCGGGAGTTTCGAGCCAAATGCGGAACCAATTGGCAATTTCCACTTTTTCTTCGCGCTTGTGTGGTTCCACTTTGTGATTTCGCGAAATCATTTCCGCGCGGCGCTTGCCGAGGCGCGCGATTCCCAAAACTCGTTCGACCGCCGCATGCTCGCCGTGCGCCTGGAACTTCCGCATCAGCTCATCCAGCCGCATGATGCTGACTTCCGCGTCCTCGAGCGTTTTGAAATGCAGCAGGTCTTCGAACTCTTCTTCGTATTGCTCTTCCGCTTCTTCTTGCAGGGTAAGCAACACTTTCCAGCCCGCGCTCTTCAAGACGTCCCCGATGTATTCCGAGCTGGTCTTTCCCGCTTCGCCATGCTCCGCATGCAGCCGCCGGCGCAATTGATCGATCTCCGCGAGCGTCCATTTCGATGCGCCGATCTCTCGGGCTGTTTCGAGAATTAGATCCTTCTTCGTTTTTTCCAAATCACTCATCAAGCTGTGCCTTTGCGCGGCTTCGAGTGCGCCTTCTTTTTGCTGTGTGCCGGTGTCTGTTTCTGCTTGGGCGGCTGCGGCGGGGGAGGCGGAGGATCGGCCGGAAGCCCCGCCAGCAGACGGCGGTACTTTGTCACATTCCGGTTATGTTCTTCCAGTGTCGCGCTAAAAAAGTGTCCGCCCTGCGTGTTGGCAACGAAATAGAGATAGTCCGTCTCGGCCGGCTGCAGCGCCGCTCGCAGCGATGCTTCTCCAGGATTGCCGATAGGTCCCGGCGGCAAGCCCGTGTGCTCGTACGTGTTGTAAGGCGAATGCACGTGCAGATCGGCTCCAGTTAGTGTGCCGTTGTAGCGGCCCTCTTGTTCCAAAGCATAGATCACGGTGGGGTCGCATTGCAGCATCATGTCCTTGCGCAGGCGATTTTCAAAAACTCCCGCGACAAGAGGGCGCTCCTCTTTCTTCGGCGTCTCGCGCTCGACCAGCGACGCAAGCGTCACGATGGAAGAAATAGGGTAGCCGGACGCCAGGCGCGTTTTATCGTCTCCCGCCATCTGCGGCGAAAGTCGCGCCCACTGCTCCTTGAATTTCTTCACCATGGCAGCGGTCAGCTCAACGGCGACTGGATGACGCGGCAGCTGATAGGTCGCGGGGAAAAGATAGCCTTCGAGTGTGAGGGCGTGAGGGTCAATGTCGCGAACCATCATTGGATCGCTGGCGGCTTTCACAAAATCATCGGCGGGAAGAAAGTGGCCGGCTTCGAGATCAAGCGCGATGTCGTAAAGGGTTTCGCCTTCGTGCACGGTAAAGGGAATTTGATAGACGTCGCCCTTCGCCAGCTTCCAGAAAACGTCGCGTCCGCTTAAGGGATGATCGAACAGATATTCCCCCGCTTCTAGCGATCGCCTCGGATGCCGCCGGGCATAAATTTCGAACGCAGTGGCGCTGCGCACCACGCCGTTACTCTCAAGAATGTGCGCCACGCCGCGGCTCGAAGCCCCGTGCGGCACGGTAACGAAAACACCTCCGCTGGCGAATCCCTGATATGGCTTCGTGATACAATACCACCCCCAGGCTCCGGCCCCTCCTGCGGCCAGCACCAGCACCAAAATGAGCAGCAAAACTTTTTTCAAATCAGCCTCGCGAATCCCAAGCGCACATGTTTCACTTCGCGTCTTGCATGGCCCGTGCCGGCTGCTGCCGGTCCAGGTATTCTTTCAAGATCAAAGCTGCAGCTAGTGCGTCCACGCCCGTCTTTTCGTTTTCTTTTTTTTGTTTTTTGCCGGGCGCGGCGTGAATGGTCCTGCCTTGGTGCTCCTCGAGCAACCGCTCCGCCTCCCAGCTCGTCAGGCGCTCGTCCACCATTTCGACAGCTAGACTAAGCTGCTTGTGCACACGCTGGCCGAACCGCGCCGCTTCTTCGGCCATATCTCCGCGTGTTCCATCGAGACGCAACGGGAGTCCTACTACAATTTGTTGCACGCCGTGCTGGCGCACAACTTCGCGCAACCGCCGCATGTCTTCGTTGCGGTTGATGCGATTCAGAGTTCCCAAGGGCTGCGCCAACGCCGCCACTGGATCCGCAATCGCCATCCCAATCCTGGCGCGTCCATAATCCAGCGCCAGAATGCGTCCCGGCTTGTGTTGCTCCGTGCCCAAGTTCTCTCCCCAACGCTTCAACGCCTGAATGTCGTCCATTCCAGTATACCGGGAAGCAATTCTGAAGATGCGGGATGGTGCTTAAGAATTGATAATTGGTAAGCGCGGCGGGGTTCGTCAAATTTGAATGAAGTGGCGTTCTTAGGGTTTGCGGCCGCGGGCGCCGGTTTGCCAGGCGTCCCAGTAGCCGAGGGCCTTCATCTGTTGGTCGAGGCCGGTTTCTTTGACTAGGACGTCGAGTTCGGCGCGCGTCAGGCGCTTGCCAAGAGGCTCGGTGCGATCGGCGATACCCCAGGCAGTCAGCGCGGCGAGCGCCGTGTTCAGCTTCAGCTCGCGGATATCCACTTTGTCCAGCGTGTCTGACGCGGCGTGATAATTCACCAGGTAGTTCGACACTTCCTGATTGGCCACCAGATTAGGCACGCCTTCCAACAAGAAATCGAGATTGTCGGTGCCGAAAGATGCGTCGGGCGTGTGATCGTTCGCACCCCAAGATTCGAGTGGCTTCAGCACTTCGCGCACGCCGGCTCCGATGTCGCGGCGCCCGCCCAGCGAATAGCCGGTCAGGCGTCCGTTCCCCGCATCGAAAGTGATCATGGCGCGAATCTTGTCCATCTCCGCGAGATGCGTCTTCACGTACTCGTAAGAGCCGATCGTGCCTTGTTCTTCGCCGCTGAAGAGAACGAAGCGAATTGTGCGCCGCGGCAACAATCCGGTCGCCTTGATCGCCCGCGCGGCTTCGATGACCAACGCTGCGTTGCACCCGTTGTCCAGCGCCCCCGTGCCCAGCTCCCAAGAATCGAGATGCGCCCCAAGAATCACCACCTCGTCAGGTTTCTCGTACCCGCGAATTTCGCCTACAACATTTTCCTGCACGACCGGCCCGGCGATCTTGTTGGGCATATGGAATCGCGCGCGGACTCTTCCCGGATACGCAGCCTCGGTTCGCGCCAACCGCATGGCATCCTCGCGCGCCACAATAGCCTGCGGAATTTTGTCAATTGCGCCGGTCAACGAATTGGTATGCCGATAAAGCAGCAGCCGTTCACGCGCGCCCATCCAGAGAATTGCCTCCGCTCCTTGCTTTAAGGCGCGATCAATAATCGCCGGCGGGCGCAAGTATTCGTTGAACAGATCGCCCCAGGTTGACCCAATCTCAGTGTGAACGAGGAGGATCGCGCCTTTCACAGTGTCGCCCGCTCGCGCGAACTCTCCTTCCGTTCCGTCTCCGATATCAATCAGGTTTGATCCTCCAGAGGTCTCCTGAAATCCTGGCGACCAGCCCTCCGAAACCAGCCTGACTGGAAACTTTACCGGCCCGAGCACTTCCAGGCTTGTTTCCCCTTCGCTCCACGTGACCGGCAGGGTGTATTTCTCTGTGTGGACCTCCACTCCCTCGGCGCGAAACGCGGCGACGGCCCATTCGACGGCTTTCGTCATCTCCGGCGACCCGGTTACGCGTCCGCCAATTTCATCCGTCAAGCGCCGCAAGTTTTCTTCCATCGGCGAAGGTCCCATCACCTGCGGCAAGATCTTCGCGGCGGCTTGCGCGCAACTCGAAGCGTCTGCCGCGGAACAAGCCGCGGCGTTCTGCCCGGATTGTGTCGGGGCTAGAGAGTCCTTTGCCGCAGGCAGTTGCGCTGAGGCGGAGACCGAAGCAATGAAGTAAAGAAGTAACGAAGCAAAGACAATCTTAAGGCAGCGCATGGATTTAGACTCCGCAGCGAGGCTGCACAGCGGGCTCTAGATCCAGCGGCAGGCCCGTGCATCCTGGCGCGGAGTAGTATAAGCTCGCAGCGCTTCGGCGAGAAATTTGGCCGCAAAATTCAACTAGTCGAGATAATCCGCGATGAAGAAATCGATTTCGGTTCTTGCACTTACTCTGGCGTTCGCGGTCGCCGCTTCGGCGCAATCGGCGACCCAAACTGTTGCTTCGAGCCTTGATGCCCGTGCAAGGGCAGCTCTGTCCCTGATCCGCGGAACAGCCAACGTCCATGGCCTTCAGAAAGGCGTCCGCGTTCAGCGCGACCGCTGGGGAGTCGCCCACATCTACGCTCAGAACGAACACGATCTTTTCTTCGCGCAGGGCTTTGTCGTCGCGCAAGACCGCCTCTTCCAAATGGAACTTTGGAAGCGTTCCGGCCAAGGCCGGCTCGCGGAAATCCTCGGTTCTTCCTACGTGAAGCGCGACGTGAACGCTCGGCTACTGCGCTATCGCGGCGACATGGACGCCGAATACAAAAGCTACGCTCCCGACACGAAAGAAATCCTTGAAGCCTTCACCTCCGGCATCAACGCCTACATCGAAGAAATCCAAAAGCCCGGGGGCATTGGGCCCCCGCTTGAGTTCCAGCTTGCCGGCTTCAAGCCCGAGCCGTGGAAGCCGGAAGACTGTCTGAACCGTTTAGCCGCGTACTCGATGACAGGAAATGGCGCGAGCGAACTTCACAGCGCTCAACTGGTTGCTCTTCTCGGCCCGGAAAATGCCGCGGAGCTCCTTGAGCTCGATCCCCCAGTGAAACTGGACCCGGCTCCCGGTATTGATTTTTTGGGCCTATCCCCGGCGCTTCTGGAAAATCTTGTCGGCAGCGACGTGCCCCTCCATTTCCCCGAGACGCCTATACAGGGAAGCAATAACTGGACCGTTTCTGGTTCGCTGACGGCCACCGGCAAACCCTTTCTCGCCAACGATCCGCACCGGGTCATCGCCGAGCCTTCGCTGCGCTACATCGTGCATCTGGTTGCGCCCGGATGGAACGTCATTGGCGCTGGCGAACCCGGCCTTCCCGGGGTCGCCGTAGGCCACAACGAACACATCGCCTGGGGCTTCACAATCTTCGGACTCGACCAGCAGGACCTTTACCTCGCGGAGTTAAATCCCGACGATCCAGAGCAATATAAGACTGAGCATGGCTGGGAGCGCATGGAAGTAAAAACGGAAACCATCACCGTGCGCAGGGCAGCCCCAGTTACAGTGAAACTCAAATTCACGCGCCACGGCCCCGTGCTCTGGGAAGACGGAAAGCGCGCACTTGCGCTGCATTGGGTTGGCGCAGAGCCGGGAACAGCCGGGTACCTCGGATCGCTGGCGCTCGATCGCGCACAAAACTGGCAAGGATTTGAACAGGCCATGCCCCGCTGGAAAGTTCCGTCGGAGAATATCGTTTACGCCGATCGCGACGGCAACATCGGCGAGCATTCCACAGGCCTCGCCCCTCTTCGCAAAGAGTGGACAGGCCTTCTCCCCGTTCCGGAGACCGGCGGCTACGAATGGGCCGGATTTGTTCCCAATGCCGAGCTGCCGCATACCTACAATCCAGCCTCAGGTTTTGTCGCAACTGCTAATCACAAAATGATCCCGAAGAACTATGGCTATGCAGTGGGATTTCAATGGGCATCGCCGGAAAGATTCCTGCGCATCTCAGAAGTGCTCAGCGCTGCAGCAAAAAGCCAGCATAAGCTCAGCCTTGCGGATATGGAGAATCTCCAGAATGACGTTGTGTCGCTACCGGCGCGCGATCTGCAAGTTTTGTTGAAGTCTGCTGCAGGCAAGGCGCCAAGCGGCTCAGCCAAACTCTTGCTCGATTGGGATTGTGCACTTACTGCTGATTCGACATCTGCCGCGCTTTACGAATTCTGGGACGCGGAGCTGCGCGAAGGGGTCACGAAGCTAGCCGTTCCCGCGGAAGCGCTAAAGATCGCAGGAAAATGGGCGCAGCCGGAGATCCTGCAAGAGCTGGCGCATCCGCGCGCGGCGGTCTTCGGCCAAAACCCCGAGAGCGCACGCGACGCTCTGCTGCTTCAGACGCTCCAGTCGGCGGAGCAGAAGCTCTCGGCCAAACTCGGCCCCGATCCGAAGAACTGGGCTTGGGGAAATCTACACCGTGTCTCGTTCACCCATCCGCTCGGGAAAGTCACACCTGCTGCCAGTGCGCTCTTCGATCGCGGCTCCTTCCCTCGTCCCGGCGATGGCAGCACCGTGGACGCCACGTATTTTGGAGGAGCTTCCTTTGACCAATTGGCCGGCGCAAGCTATCGCGAGATTTTCGATTTGAGTAACTGGGACAACGCCTTCGCCGTCAATGTCCCGGGACAAAGCGGCCAGCCCGGCAGTGTGCATTATGACGATCTGCTTTCCCTGTGGACTCACGGCAAATACTTTCCGCTTCGTTATACCAGACCGTCCGTAGACCGCGAGACTACCGACGTGTTGGAGCTAAAGCCATGAATAGCGCAACTTCGGTACATCCCAGCCCGTGGTATTACTTGCTGGCCGTGCCTTTCTTCGTGGTCGGAGCAGGTTTCTTTGTCTACACGCTGCTGCACGGGTTTCTGCATCTCACGGATTCTTTGGCGCAAGTCGTGGTTCCTGGGGAGGCCGAACTCACTCTGAAGCAAGGGCAGCCGTATACGATCTTTTTCGAGCAGCAATCCGTAGTGAACGGAAAGATCTTCTCGACAAATGAATCGCTGAATGGCTTGCAGTGCAAGGTCACCGCGCTTTCGAATGAGCAAGACATTCCTATGAGCCGTCCAAGCATGTCTACAACCTATAACCTTGGCGGGCGCTCGGGCCGGTCGATCCTCGGGTTTCATGTTCCTGCCGATGGGCAGTACAAATTTGCTTGTGGTTACAGCGAGGACGCGCATGGGCCGGAGGCGGTGTTGGCCGTGGGCGCTGGCGTGGGAGAGAAAATCTTTAGCATGGTCGTTCGAAGCTTAGGAGCGATATTTGGCGGCGTCGGCTCCGCCGTCATTGTTTTCCTCATAGTTCTCGCGCTTCGAGAGCGCGCGAAACAGCGATTGATTCCCGCCTCGCCGATCCAATCCTAGCCAGGCATGCCCCGAGAATCTACTCACAAAAAAAGGTTGGTAGAAGCAAAAGTGAACTTTCCACACCTATCGATTGCTTTTTGCTCGCGCAATGCAGTCGGCGACCTTTGCGACCTGCACCATCTCCGCAACGTCGTGTACACGAACAATGTGTGCGCCGCCCAGGGTGCTCGCCGTAACCGTTGCTGCCGTGCCCCAG
The DNA here is from genome assembly GCA_036521695.1 of Candidatus Acidiferrum sp. GTDB lineage: Bacteria > Acidobacteriota > Terriglobia > Acidiferrales > UBA7541 > Acidiferrum. The sequence continues at coordinate 11,922 of DATDHE010000232.1, forward strand.
ATGCGCTCCTCCGGCGGGGCAGGTGTACCATCGCGGGCCAGCGTCGCCCCAAGAAATCCCTTGCGTGAACTTCCGACAAGCAGCGGGTAGCCAAGCGCGGCGAGTTGCGGAAGCTTTTGCAGCAACTCGTAGTTCTGCGAATAACTCTTCCCGAAGCCAATTCCGGGATCCAAAATAATCTGCGACTTTGCCACGCCTGCCTTGCGCGCCCTCGCCACGGATTCTCGCAACCCTCGAAATACATTCCGCATGACATCTCTCGCGAAGGGCCGGCGCTGCATGGTTCCAGGCTCGCCGCGCATGTGCATCAGAATGAGCGGCACGGCATATTTCGCCGCGATTTCAGCGATGCGCGCGTCGCTCTTCAATCCCGAGACGTCGTTGATAATCTCCGTCCCGGCGCGAAGAGCGAGCTCCGCAACCGCGGAGCGCCGCGTATCCACCGATATGGGAATCTTTAGCCGGCCCCGCAACCCTTCCAGCACAGGAAGAATGCGGTCCAACTCTTGCGAAGCCGAGGCTGTTTCCGAACCTGGACGCGTGGATTCACCTCCAATGTCAAGCAGGTCGGCGCCTGCGAGCTCCAGCGCGAGGGCATGTTCAATGGCGATTCCTGGCTGCTCGTACTCTCCGCCATCGGAAAAACTGTCCGGCGTAACGTTCAAGACACCCATCACTAGCGTGCGCTCTCCAAGAACGAGCGTTCGCGAGCGCAATTTCAACCGGAATTTCTTGAGTGGTTTCATTCGAACGGCAGGCTGGAAGTTTAACCCAGGTGGGTCAGACAAGCTTGTCTGTCACCCTCTTTAGACAAAAGTCAAAACGGACAGGCAGGAGTACCTGTCCTACATCTAATCCAAATCAAAATCGCGAAGCGGCTTGCCCGCGGGGGCGTCCTTGGCCTTCTTCATCGCTTCTTCGAACTTCTTGGCGAGAATATCTTCCTTGTGGGTTTCCTGAAAAAACGAGTCGGCAAATTTGTCTTCGCGCTGACGCCGCTGCTCCGCAAGAATCCCCTGGGCATTTTCCAGATCAACGTTTGGCCCAGCTTTCACGGGAGCCTCGTGTGTCAGCACTGCTCCAAACACAGCGTCGACCACCAGCTTGGCCTGGCAGCACGGGCACGTCACTTGCAGATTGTCCGGTTGCTTCTTTCCCATAAGCGCATTCTACGCCATTTTGCCCGCGACGGTCAGCGCCGCGCTGCCGCCAAAATCCGTCCAGCCCAAAAAAGTAGGGGCGCGATATATCGTGCCCCTACAGACAAAATGCTCGCCACTATCTTGTGTCTACGCCTTCGCTGGATTCTCCCCGCGCGTAAATCCCGGCGCCGGCCGCAACTCCGGCCGCACCACTTTAGGATCCGTGCTCGGCGCAGCCTGTGCTGGAGGAGGAGGCGTCCGCGGCTTTTCCGGCAGCGGCTTGCCTTCCATCAGCATTTTCACTTCATTCGCGTCGATCACTTCACGTTCGAGCAAAGCTTGGGCAATCCGCTCGAGCGTCTCGCGATTGGTAGAAAGCAGCCTCTTCGCATTCTCATAGCCGCTGTTGACGATCCGCTTCACTTCCTTGTCGATCTGAATTGCCGTATCTTCCGAGTAGTCGCGATGCTGCGTAATTTCGCGACCCAGGAAGATCGCCTCTTCCTTTTTGCCATACGCCAGCGGCCCAAGTTCGCTCATACCCCATTCGCAGACCATGTTGCGTGCCAAGTCGGTAGCCCGTTCGATATCATTGCCGGCGCCGGTCGTGATGTGCCCAAGAAAAATCTCTTCCGCCGACCGCCCGCCCATCAATACGGCGAGCATGGCCTCGAGATATTCCCGAGTGTAGGTGTGCTTGTCGTCTTCAGGCAATTGCATCGTCAACCCAAGCGCCATCCCTCGCGGAATGATCGTCACCTTGTGGACCGGATCGGCTCCTGGCGTCATCGCTGCAACCAATGCATGCCCCGCCTCGTGATAAGCCGTGTTCTTCTTTTCTTCGTCAGAGAGAATCATCGACTTGCGCTCGACGCCCATCAATACCTTGTCTTTGGACATCTCGAAGTCGACCTGCATCACAAACTTGCGATTTTGCCGCGCGGCCCACAGAGCCGCTTCGTTCACCAGGTTCGCAAGGTCCGCGCCAGAAAAGCCCGGCGTGCCGCGCGCGATGATCGACAACTCCACATCATCGGACAGCGGCACTTTGCGCGTATGCACGCGGAGAATTTCCTCCCGGCCCTTCACGTCCGGTCGCGCAACTACCACCCGCCGGTCGAATCGTCCAGGACGCAGCAACGCCGGGTCGAGAACATCGGGCCGGTTCGTCGCCGCAATCAAAATCACGCCTTCGTTCGATTCGAAACCGTCCATTTCGACGAGCAAGGCATTCAAAGTCTGTTCGCGCTCGTCATGTCCGCCGCCGAGCCCTGCGCCGCGGTGGCGGCCGACAGCATCGATCTCATCTATGAAAATAATGCAAGGCGCGTTCTTCTTTCCTTGTTCGAACAAATCTCGCACACGGCTGGCCCCGACGCCAACAAACATTTCGACGAAATCCGAACCCGAAATCGAGAAGAACGGAACATTAGCTTCGCCTGCAATCGCTCTCGCAAGCAAAGTCTTGCCGGTTCCAGGAGGCCCAACCAGCAACACGCCCTTGGGAATGCGTCCGCCCAGCTTCTGGAATTTCTGCGGGTCTTTCAAGAACTCGATGATTTCCTGCAACTCTTCCTTGGCTTCGTCCGTTCCGGCAACATCCTTAAACGTTGCCTTCTTCTGCTGCGCCGACAGCAGCCGCGCGCGTGACTTGCCAAAGCTTAGCGCTTTGTTTCCTCCTGCCTGCATCTGCCGCATCAGGAACAAACAAAATCCTACAAGCAAGATGAGAGGCGCCGCGTTCAGCAGGATCAAAATCCAATCTCCGCTGCGCACCTCTTTCATCCCCTTGATCACTGCTCCCTTGTCTTTCAGTTCCTTGACGAGATCCGGAGCTGCTTCCTTGAAAACCGTCACGGTAAATTTACGGTTCGGCGGACGAAGGTATTCTCCCTGAACTTCGTAGCTGTTAGGCGAGAGGTAGAGTGTTACTTCTTTGACGTCTCCCGCTTCTACCTTGGCCATGAACTCGGTGTAACCGGGGGTGTCTTCCCGAGCCTGACTTCCATTCGCGGACACCAGCTTCCACAGCATCACGCCGAGAAACACGATGGAGATCCAGAAGAGAATTGTTTTTGCCGTAGAACTCGAATTCACGTTGTCCTCACCTTTGTCCTTAGCCTCGCGGAAATTCATCCCTCGAGGAAGCGACTGGCAAATCTGTCGAAGCTACTTCTTGCCGCCTCGCCGTCGCTTCACCTGCGCTGCTCCACTGGAGAGAGCCCGATGATTCCGCCCCGTCCCATTGTCCGCAGCCAGGCCGTACCCGACCCATACATCATTAGATGCCGTCCGGAACCCAAAGTAATCAGGTTCCAGTCCCACGCGCCGCCGCGCGGTCTTGTCCAGCAGTACTGCCAATCGCAGCGACCTGGGCTGACTTTCGCCCAATCGCCGCAGAAGAAACTCTTGTGTCACGCCGCTCTCCAGCACGGCATCAAGCAGGAGAACATCGCGGCCCTGCAACTCCGGCCGCGCGCCGAAATAAACTTCGCGCCGCTCGTTGCCGCCGTCGTTTACGTCACGCACGTCCTCGCGTACGAAGTGGCAAACGACCGCGGTGTTCATCTCGCGAACCAGGTCAGCGGCAAAAACGAATCCGCGGTCCAGTGTAACAACAACGTCTACTCGCCGCCCTCTGTACGCCCGCGAAATTTCTCGTCCAAGAGCTGCGACCCTCGCGCCAATTCGCGCGGCAGAATAGGCCGCACGGCGGGACCCTCTCGACTTGACCGCTGGGCGGTCACGCATCAAGACTTTTCCTCGGCGATCAGAATTCCTGTGCGGGTCCCCTCATGTGCTGCAAACCCAGCGGCGACGGGAAAGCCGCGAGCCCACACACAAACGCCGCCGCTCGTCAGCACCGGCCAGCCGTCTCGTTCCCATCTGTTGACGCGCTTTTCGTTCAAGAGCCGCTTCAGCTTGTGCGCTTTCTGATGCCCCGCGGGCTGCAGCATGTCCCCGAAACGCCAGTTGCGCAGCACAAGCGGCAAACGCAGCCGGTCGCGGTCTAAGACCGCCCCTGATTCACTAGTTTCCCCCCTCTTGGCGGGCCAGTCAATCACCCTGAGGCGGAAAACGCACTGCGCTTGCGGCACGGGCAAAATCACGTCGCCATTTTTACTATTTGTAAAATCGATTCTGTACTCGTACTGCGGTGGCGGAGTTTTCTCCGCCACGCGTTTTCCGCTGGTTTGCGGCACCAACCGCGACGAGTTTCCGCAGAAAATCAGCTCGTCCCGCAGGCGCCGAACATCGACGCCACCTGGCATCTGCACCGACTTCCCGTTCTCCCCGCGCCGTGCCAACTCCAGCACTGCCGCAATATGCTGCCCAGTAATCTGACCCGTCCCGCTCTTCCTCTCTTCAATTAGACGACGCAGCATGCGCTTAGTCAGGGCCAAGGTTTCGTCCCTCTTCTTTGTGTTCTCCGTGCCCTCCGCGTCCCGAGTGCAAATGCTCTCTCTTTTCAAAGGCCGCAGCAAATCCTTCGCAGGGATTCGTGTTTCAACATTAGTGCTACTCGCGAGCACTTCACAATGCTCGCGCGCAAGCAATTCTAAAAACTGCTCATCCTCCCGCGCAAATTCCGCTAGCGAAGCAAGATGCTCTGCCACCCCGCTCTGAAACTCCCGTTCCAAAAGCGGCAACAATTTCTTTCGAATCCGCGCCCGCGTCCGCCCCGTATCTTGATTGGTAGCGTCCTCGCGCCATTTCTGTTTGTGCGCTCGCAGATAAGCCCGCAAATCCGCTCGCCTCACGCCCAGCAATGGCCGCACAACGCTTTCGGTGCGAGGATGAATCCCGCCCAAGCCAGCCAATCCCGTCCCGCGCAAAATATGCGCCAAAACGGTCTCCGCCTGGTCATCCGCCGTATGCGCCACGGCGACAACATCCACTTTACCTTCCCCCGCGAGCCGCGCAAAAAACTCGTACCGCGCCTGCCGACCCGCATCCTCCAAGTTCGCCTTTTCCCGTTTAGCGCGCGCCACTACATCCACGCTCTCACCGTAAAACTCCAGCCCATGCTTCGCCGCCAGCTCGCGCACAAATTTCTCGTCCGCGTCCGAAGCTTTCCCCCGCAGCTTGTGATTCAAATGCGTCACGCTCACCACAATCCCCAGCGCATCGCACAATTCCAGAAGAAGCATCAGCAACGCCACCGAATCCGCCCCGCCAGACACACCAACGCCCACGCGTTCCCCCGCGCGCAACATTTCCTGTTTTTTCAGTGATGCGAGAACACGTGTGGATAGGCTTGCATGCATGGCGACAGGATTCGAACGACGCTACCTCCCCCTCGCTGAGAATGCGCCTAGTATCGTAGAAATGGCGAGAGGAAGCACGCTCAAACGCCCGCGTGATGCTTGCGATGTCGGCGAAGGGAAGATCTTTACTGTAGCTCCGCAGGGATGGGATTATCCGGGCGCTCCTCATCCCAAACCATCGAGAGAATCCACCAGCGCTTCCCATCAAAATAAAGCTGAAAAATATTTACGCCCCGCGTGATCACTTTCCCCGAAGCCAGCGTTCCTTCGTAGCTGCTCAACACTGTGGCCACATTTCCAAATCTCTTGATGACGTGTTTCAATTCGCGTTCCGTAAAACCTTCCTTCACCATCGACGCATCCGCATCGTCCGCGAACTCCTGCTCCGTCGTTCCGCGTGTCGTTACAGCTCCGGTCTTGGCATTCACCCCGACCGCCACCGACCGCGACTGCGGATCAAACAGCGTGCGGTCGCGTCCCCACTGCCGCGGCACACCAACGCCTCCCGAAAGCGTTTCGTAACTCGCCTTCACAATTCCTTCAATCGTGCCAACATCTTCCGCCCGCGGCTCAATGATCGGCCTATCCACATGCACTTTCTTCTGCGCCCGCACCACACCAAATCCGCAAGCGCTTACTGCCAAGATCCCACAACCCGCTCGCACCGCGTTTCCAATCCTCATCGGTCCTCTCCATCTGCTTGTCCATTGACGCAGTGACCGTCATGGTAGCAATGCCAACCAAACAGGTCGAGCCTCGCTGGCAGTTGATGCATAACTGACGCAAACAAGTCGCTGTACCATAGGAAGAGCTGCGTCAAGCACTTCACATGTTCTTCCGAAGGCGAGTACGATTTCTTAAAAAATCATAAAAGTCCGGATACTATATAGAATTAATTGCAATACAATTTCATCGGCGAGAATGATGAAAACAAGCGGCTTAATCCTCTCATTTTCCGACAAGCCTGATCCGGAGCGAGACTCCGTCGCCGAAGTCGTTCGCGCTCCACGGTGGTGCGGTTCATCGGATCGGCCGTTTTTGGGACCCGCCGGTTTTCGACCGGCCAACAATACGCGTCGATGGTGCCGACTCGTTCTGCCTGGTGCTTCAACAAAAGCACAAAAGCTAGGTCTAACGCTTTGCTCTCCGGATGAAGGGCTGCTTCTGCGCGTAACATCTGATTTCTGAAGCGCCGGATCGCCCGTCGCGCCCTGGGCGAGAACGCGCTGATCGTTTTTCCCTCGTTTGTCAAACCCGTCGTCCCGAAACAATTTCGCGGCGCGGTGTATCAGTCGAGCGCTGAACTGGCCGCAGAGTGCCGCGGCCTCCCGCCGGAGACGGCGGTGTTTGTTTCCGAGCCTGTGGCTCTTTCAGCCGAAGCCCGCACTTTCGTGATAGAGGGACGCGTACTCGATGTAGCTGTTTACGAGGGGAAAAGAGAAGCATCTGCGGAGGGGACATTCGTTACGGCTTTGACGCATGCAATGGCGCTCCCGCGCACCGTTGTTGTTGATGTCGGGTTAATCGATGGTCGCGGCGGGGCTGTGGTCGAATTCAATGCGGCATGGGGTGCAGGTCTTAACGGTTGCGATGTTTAAAAGGTATTGCCCGGAATCGTTGCCGCCTCAGGACCAGGAAGTGATCCCAACCTCCCTGCGGAGAACTACATCTCTTGAGCCAGGCTTGATCCACGCCGCTACGGCTTCGTCTGCGCTGGCCGCGCCTGCTTCGCCTTCGTCACAATTTCTCGAACGTCGCTCAACAGCGCCTGCGAATCGAAAATCACGCCATCGCGAATCGTATACTTCACGCATTGCTCATGCACTTCCTTGCGGTCCGTCCCCACGCGCGTCACGCCATTTCCATAGAACACTTTCACATCCGCTAGCGGATTTTCCGAAAGTACTACCAGGTCCGCCAAGTAGCCCTGCCGTATTAATCCCAGCTCCGGATTCTTCACCACCTTGGCGCCATTCTCCGTAGCGGCATGCAGCGCTTCCAGTGGGGAAAATCCCGCCTCCTCCAACATCTCCAATTCGCGAATCGTTCCGAATCCCCACAACGAAAACAAGAATCCCGTGTCTGAACCCACCGCCACCACGCCGCCCTGATTCTTATAATCGTTCACAAAATCCAGCCAACGCCGGTACGCCCGCGCCCAATCTGCTTCCTTGTTCGAGGTCCACTCATAAAAATACGAAGCGTGATGCGCCGGATTCGGCAAAAACGAATCCATCACCACAGGCAGCGTGTACGTCGAGTGCCACGGCAGGTTTGCCGCGCGCGTCACATCCCGATTCGCCTCATAGATACTGAATGTCGGCACCATGATGAACCCTGTCTTGTGCATCGTATCTAGCAGGGAATGAATCACCTCGTTGTGCAGCCTGGGTACATCCGCCTGCAGCCACGAGCGCCCCGTCTCCAAAAATCGGTCTGGCTCGCTCGAATAGTTGTAGCCCGGCGGCAAATCCTGAATCGTTCTCCCCATGTACGAAGACTCCGGATATCCATAGTGATGCTCAACGGTCGAAGCTCCTTCACTGGCCACCTGCACCGCATTCATCGGATAAACGCCATCCTGCCCGATGTGCACCGCCACGCCCATTCCGTTCTTTCGCGCCTGATCCGCAATCGCGTGAAACACATCCGGCCACAATCCTGGCTTGCCGATAATCTTGATGCCGTCCACACCCAACGCATGCCACTCGTCCACAATTTGCCGAGCGCCCTCCGGATTCGAGTAGCGCGGGTCGCTCCCGCGTCCCCAGAACGGATACACATACATCCGCGGGGCAATAATCTGGTTCGCCGCAATCTTTTTCTTCTCTTCCACCATCCCCTTGGGATCGTCGTTCCCCACATTGAACGTTCGAACGGCAGTCACGCCGTGCCCAAGCAGCAATTTGTAGATATACTCCGCTGGCACATCCTTACTTGCGTTGATGTGAATGTGTACATCGATCAAGCCGGGCATCACGTACATACCCTTTCCTTCGATCACGCGATCCGGCGCCTTCTGCTCCTTCTTAGAGGTCCCTTCTTCGTCCTTCTCTCTGCGCGATATCGAATCCGACGGCACAACGCGGTCGATGCGATTCCCCTTAATGAAAATATTGACCGGTCCAAACGCCGGCGCTCCCGATCCGTCAATGACGGTGACGTCGCGAATCTCCAGCGAGGGATAAGGCCCCGTTTGCTCGGCCGAATTTGCACTCTGCGCCTGTGCGAGTGCCGCTGAAGCAAACGCCACAGCGCCCAGAATGATCCCAGCGCAAATCATCATTTTCTTCATAGTCGTCTTCTTCATAGTCGTCATTTTGTCCCGCGTTTTTTCGAGTAGCACGGGCACTCCTGCCTGTGCGTTTTTGTAGTTTGTTTGTGCTCTTTCCAAGCCCTCAAAGAGGCCGCGCCATGAATTCTGGCCACTACCCCTATTTTGTTTTTTTCGTCTCACGAAGCCCGCAAGGCTAAATTCAAAACCGCAATAAGTCCAGCACTGTTTCGCATAAATCAAGCGCCGTGAAGTCCGTAACTTGCTTCTGATAAAAGCCTTAGTCGGGGCCGCAGCGCGCCTCCGCGGAAGCCTGTGGAAATCGATAATCTCCTGTTGACATATTCGCGCTATCGTCGTATTCTCCTTGGGCTGTGGACGTACCTTTCTGCTGGACAGGGAGGTCTTGCTCTTTGACAACCGATACGATGTGCCAGAATCCGTTCGAAACCATTCGTCCTTTTCGATCACGAATGGTCTGAGTAAATCGAGCGACAATAATTCGCTTGGCAGGCTGGCTCTCTGATGCAAATCAGAGGGCATTTTTTTTCGCCAAGCTACCAGTTTCAAACGAGAGTTTGATCCTGGCTCAGAGCGAACGCTGGCGGCGTGCTTAACACATGCAAGTCGAGTGCGCGCCTGTAGCAATACAGATGGCGCACGGCGCACGGGTGCGTAACACGTGGGTAATCTGCCCTTCGATGGGGAATAACTCCGGGAAACCGAAGCTAATTCCGCATAACATTCCTTGAACTTCGGTTTGGGGATTCAAAGCCGTAAGGCGTCGGAGGAGGAACCCGCGCACGATTAGCTAGTTGGTAGGGTAACGGCCTACCAAGGCTTTGATCGTTAGCTGGTCTGAGAGGATGGCCAGCCACACTGGAACTGAGACACGGTCCAGACTCCTACGGGAGGCAGCAGTGGGGAATCTTGCACAATGGGCGAAAGCCTGATGCAGCGACGCCGCGTGGGGG
>DATDHE010000233.1:0-6618 GCA_036521695.1 Candidatus Acidiferrum sp.
GGGTTGACGCAGCCCGCGGTCAAATGCCGGGGCCCTGAATACCTGAGAATCATCTATGGGCCTGAATACTTGCTGCCCGAGAACTTGGAGCGTCTGCGCAGTCGGTCGGTTTCCACCAAGCGTTCCTTGGCACTCCGTTAATTCGCTCTTGGCATCGAAGCACTGGAGCGATTCGTCCGCCAGGAACCGCTGCGTCGCGTAGATGAATGTGTCTTCGGTGTCCTCGCCCTTGAAAGCGAGCCAGTCGATCCTCGCTTGTAGCTTCTCTTTGTTCCTAAGTCCTTATAATTGTTGCTTTTAGTGTAGGCCTGGTTTTGACTGGAGAACGAAAGGAAAAGGCTATATAGTTTCGTTAGCTGATTTCTAACGAAACGATGGCTTTGTGATGGCGACACCAACCAAACCGAACAGCCGCCTCGGGACTTATGTCGTCAAGACCTTCAAGGACGAGTCCTTCAGAGCCTATGTGCCACCGCCATTGCCACCAGACCCTCCTCTAGTTCTTCAGCCGCTTTTGCCACTACTTGAGCAGGCAAACCAGGCACTCGGACGCCTCGACGGGCTCGCGTCCATTCTGCCCGATCCCTCGCTCTTCATTTACCTCTACGTTCGGAAGGAAGCGGTCCTCTCTTCGCAGATCGAGGGCACACAGTCCTCGTTTTCTGACCTGATGCTATTCGAAAGCGCCGAAGCCCCCAGTGTCCCGTTGGAAGACGTTCAGGAAGTTTCAAATTATGTGGCCGCGATGAATCACGGACTTCGCCGGCTCCGGGGGGATTTTCCGCTCTCTCTGAGGTTGATACGAGAAATTCACAAGATTCTCTTGTCCAAGGGACGCGGAAGTCAGAAGCGTCCGGGTGAATTCCGTGAAAGCCAAAACTGGATCGGAGGCACACGGCCCGGGAACGCATCATTTGTTCCGCCGCCACCTGAGAAGATGACGGAATGCTTAGATGCCCTCGAAAAGTTTCTGCATCGCGAGAAGGAAGACTTGCCCATATTGGTCAAGGCGGCGCTCGTGCACGTGCAATTCGAAACCATCCATCCATTTCTAGACGGAAATGGGAGATTGGGCCGATTGCTAATTACATTTCTTCTGTGTGTCGCTGGTGCGATCCGAGAGCCCATTCTTTATATCAGCCTCTATTTCAAGACCAACAGGCAGAAATACTATGAACTACTTGACCGTGTCCGCACCCACGGAGACTGGGAGACTTGGCTCGAATTTTTTCTAACAGGCGTCAAAGAAACTGCCCAGCAGGCGGCCGATACATCGAAGGAGATACTCACGCTCATCGAAGAAGACCGCCGGAGGATCGAGGAGCTTGGCCGCCCCGCTGCATCCGTTTTGCGCGTTCACCAGCACCTTCAGCGCAAACCGATCATTACGATCCCGGCGACAGCCGAGCAGCTATCCCTCTCTGCTCCCACTGTGGCGAAGGCTCTACAGCACATGGTGAAGCTCGGCATGGTTCGTGAGACGACCGGCAAACAGCGCCATCGTCTCTTCACGTATCATCGCTACCTGGGAATTCTCAATCGAGGCACCGAACTGCCAAAAGCAAGTCAGTGACAGCGTTTTCAAAAACTTAAGGCAAGGCGGAACAGGCCCCACAGACCTCACCAAATACTACCAGCCACCACTGTGACGAGCTGTGACAGGCTAATGTGGCAAGCTGTGACAGCCGACTAAGACAGCGCCTGGCGAGTAGAGAGCGCTCCAACATTTGACTATTATGGCCGCAATGTACATAATGAGCATAATGTACGGTATAGCCTTAACGTAAAAGGAGACTTCAACGATGACCGGCACAACGGTTGAAAGAATTCCGGGATTGAGAACTACTCCAAGCAAGTTTCGCGCAAAGATGGGCGACTTTCTCGCGCGTGTGCAATATGGGAATGAGACGGTCGTAATCGTTACCCGAGGAAAGAGAGTCGCAATCCTGTGTCCTCCAGAGAATTGGTGCGGCAAGCGTCAAAGCAAAGGGTGAATTGGTCGCCCCCTGCATCACGACGCTTGGAGGTAACATAGTTGCGGATTCTCATCTGAATGACCGAAGCCTTACCACTCGTCCGGTGCGCTTTGACCCGCAAGAGGGTTGAAAGCGGCAGCGGCATCCTCCGCTCGCTCAAATACCTCGAAAACTGTGAATACTTTTGTTATCTGGAGGATGTCCTCCAAGCCGGGATTCAGGTTGGCGAGTTTGATCCCTCCGCCGACCTTCGTAGCCGTGCTATACAGACCGACCAAGACGCCGAGGCCGCTGCTATCGATGTAGCTGACTTTGCTCAGATCGAGCACGACGTGCTTGGATTCGGTCAGGTGATCCCGCACGAGATGACGCAAATTAGCTGACTCTTCGCCAAGTACAAGCCGGCCATTACATTCAACAATAAGAACCCCAGCAAACGTACGCGTGATCATCTGAAGCGACATGACAAACCCTCTTCATCAAGCTCGGCGGAGGAAAAATTCGGCAACACGCAACCTCGCTTCAATCCAACTCATGAAATTGTATCGCTCAGGCAATCGGCGACCTCGCGTGGATGAGCTGGCTGACGAATCAAGTGGTAGTTCTTTCCGTGCGCTTTCAACAGCCTATCGCGATGTGGCCACCACCTGAACTCCAGTTCGCTCCCCGGAAGGCCGCCGTGCAATCAGCGGAAATACCAGGGAGCAGATCATCACAATGGTAATCACATTGATCGCCGGGGCGTACTTTCCAATGTCTTGATGAATGTGCGCGATCATGATCGGTGAAGGGATGGCGGCAAGTCCCCAGGCCAGCAGAATGATCCCATAAATTCCTCCCATGGCCTTGGCGCCGAAGAAATCCGCCGTGAACGAGGGCATAGTACCGAAGCCCCCTCCGTAGCAAAGTCCGATCAAAGCAAACGCGATGCTGAACATTGTCCAATCGTGAAGGCGCGGAAGCATGAAGAAAATGAGCGCCTGGATCAGGAAAAGCAGGAAGTAAACGCGCGCCCTCCCCAAATGGTCCGAAACCCAGGCCCAGAAAACGCGCCCTAGCCCGTTGCATAAGGAAATCAAGCCCACCATTCCTGATGCTTGCAGAACGGACATTCCCACCATCTCCTGCGCCATCGGAGAAGCCTGGCTGATAATCATAATACCGGCGGAGACGTTTAAGAAAAGCATAAGGAAGAGCAAATAGAACTGCCAGGTTCCTAGCGTCTCGCCGACAGTGAAGTTATATGTCCCTGCAGCCTTGGCCACTGCCGTGCGCGGCTCCCAGCCTTCGGGACGCCATCCCTGCGGAGGGTTTGCGTAAAATTGCGCCGCAGCGAAAACAACAATCAGATAAATCACGCCCAAAGTCCAAAATGTTAGTGGGACTCCGTACCTCTTTATTTCCCAGGCTGCGAAGGGGCTCATAACCGCTGCGCCGAACCCGTATCCGCACACGGCCACTCCAGTCATCAAGCCGCGCATATCTGGAAACCATTTGACGAGCGTCGCAACCGGGCAGATGTATCCCATCCCCATTCCAATCCCGGTCAAAACCCCGTAGCCGAAGTAGAGTCCGTTAAGTGAGTGACGGCTGGCCGCAAATCCGGACAGGATGTAGCCAATTCCATAAATAATGCCAGCGGTCGCCGCGACCTTACGTGGTCCCACCTTGTCTTGCCACAGGCCTCCAATGATTGTACCTACTCCAAGAAATACGATGGCCAGCGTGAAATTTAATTGGACGGCCGTCTCCGCCCAATGCTCCGTGCCCATCAGGGGCTTCTTGAATACGCTCCAGCCATAGACGGCTCCGAGACAGATCTGCATGCACACGGCCGACAAGGCGATGCCCCAGCGGTTTCGAATTTGTTCTGATGTCATTGGAATCTCCTTGCAATCGAAAGCCCTAGAGGGCCGAGTCCCAAAATGATTGGTCCGAAGAACCGCCCGGAAAAACAAACCACAATCGCCTGCGGAGTGTCTCAGAAAAAGGACTCGATGCAATTGCCACTTATAGGGGGACGAATAGCAAAGGCACCTCCCTAAATCTTTGCGGCCGCCGCTGTCATCACAACTGAACCATGTTGACTGACCGCGATAATTTCGACGATCGCGTTGTAATCCGGCACGCCGCTAGGATCTAGGCAACCGGCCGGTACCAGCACATTCACCTCGGGCCAATGACCCTGGACACAGCCGGGCTTGATCCGATCTATCTTGACGTGACCGTGAAATTCACCTTGATCGTTTCGAAGCAGGATCGCAGCACCATCGCGCAATCCTAACCGTACGGCATCTTCCCGTGACATGAGAATGGCATTGCGCTGGGCGCCCGTGAGGGGGTCCGTCTTTCCGTGGATCAAGCTGTTGAATTGTTTTCCGCGTCGGGTAGCCAGCATAAAGCGGCCTTCCGGTACTCTTTCTTCCGGCAACTCGACGGGGGAGAAATGTCCCTTGCCATCGGGAGTCAGAAATCGGTCGACAAGTAGCCGTGGGCCGCCGTACTGAAATTGGTCGCCTTTCTTGCGGAGGCTAGCAATGCCCTTGTAAGTTGGGCACACACGTTCAATTTCATCGCGAATGTCCTGGGTGTCCTGCCAGGAGAAGGATTTCGCGGCCTGTTGCGGATCAGCACGGCGCGCGACGAGAACTGGGATTTGCCACTCATCCTTTGCTTCGCCGGGGCGCGGTCCGGGAATCTCGGGGCTGTATATCACCCGGCGTTCCGTGCTTGTTTCCGTTCCCCCACCTCGCTGTTCGTAGCGTGTGCGCGATGGCAGCAAGAGAACGGTGTCGCCGGGGTCCACCAGCATGTTGGAACTGATGAGAATATCCTGGTGGATGCGCAGGCGGATTTTCGCGACCGCCTCGCGAACCTTTTCGGGCTCAGGCAGCGTGTCAATGAAGTTTCCACCACTCTGCCAGATCGCATCCAATTCACCTCGCCCAGCAGCCAAAATCATCGCTGCAGCAGTAAGGCCCTTCCAGGCCGGCGGTTCGAAGCCCCAGTGATCGGGCTGGGCAAAGCGGCGCGCATTATCTTCGGTCACAGCTGACCCCATCACGTACGCACTTGGCATGCCACCCATTTCGGCTCCGCCCTGAACCCCGCTGTGGCCGCGGATGGGCATCAATCCGGTCTTCTCTCGGCCTACGTTGCCCTTTGCCAGTTGCAGATTGACGATGGAGCGAACATTGTCGCTGCCATAGCGATGCTGTGTTATGCCCATGCTCCACACGATGATGGCGGATCGAGCTTTCCCGAAGGCTTCGGCGAAGCGGTGCATGTCGGCGCGAGTTAGTCCAGAGCCGCGCTCCAGGTCTTCCCAGGCTAAGCTGCGCGCTTTGGCCACAACCTCATTCCAACCCACCGTGCGTGTGGCAATAAAATCACGATCCACCCAATCGTTTTCGATGAGGTGCCTCAGCACACCATAGAAGAATGGAACGTCACCCCCCACGTGGATGGGGAAAAAGTCGTCGGCAAAACGGGTACCGAATAATGCGCTTTTCGGCACCGAAGGGACCCAGTAGCGCTCCAGCCCCGGCTCGAGATAGGGGTTAACCACGAAAACTTTGGTGCCTTTTTTTTTCGCATAATAAAGGTACTTGGTTGACACCGGCTGGTTGTTGGCAATGTTCGACCCGACAAGAATCAGCAGGTCCGTTCCGATCCAGTCCGAATAAGAGCACGTAGTAGCCGCACACCCGACCGTGGCGCTCAGACCGGCGGTGCTCGGCGCGTGGCAAATGCGCGCGCTGGTATCCACGTGATTGGTGCCAAAAAAACGGGCTACTTTCTGGTGAGCGTAATAAGATTCATTGGTCAGCCCGCGAGAAGTGAGATACCAACCCAAGCGCTTTGGATCGGTGGCTTTCAATCCCGTTGCCGCCAGTTCGATGGCTTCATCCCAGGTGATGCGATGGAAGCCCTTTGCGCCTTTCCGGCGGACCATAGGTACGGGCAGTCGACCGAGTTTCGGGAGATTGCGAGGAGGGATTTTCCGGAGGGCAGGCACATCTTCGAGTAGGTGCCAATCCATTGACGGCATTGTATTCAGGCGGAGCAACTTCAGACGCAAGGCGCACAGGTGAATCCCCTTCATCGTCCAATCGTGCATGCCGCTGGTACCGAGGGAACAACCGTCACAACAGCCATCGTTCAAAATGCGCCAAGCGTATCCGAGATTGTCGCGGTTTTCCCAAGCGGTCTCGGCGATGTCCCGATAAGCATTGGGGTGCTGCTCGTTGAGACCGTAGGGGACAAGGCTGACCCAGTTTCGCTGTACCTTACCGTTAGAGCGATGTCCATTGGATGGCATGGCAGCCTTGCTTCCAGATATATCGTATTACGATGTGTAAGCCAATGGAAATTCTGTTAAGACTTGGCCCTACTGATCTCGCAGTGCGCAGAGACGTGCAACATTAAAGGTCGCCGATAGGAAAGTCCGCACCATAGTGGCCTGCAGCGGTTAGAACCTGTGGCTGGCGAATTGTTATTTCGCCCGTAATTCCTTACGATTCCCCGCCCTGCTACCATTCTTCAATGCGCCGTCTAGTCGTCCTTTTCATCCACCTAATCGCCGTCCTGACCCAGTTGTTCCAGCCTGGCGGCGTCCGTTCCCTCGTTGCCGAGTCCCTTC
>DATDHE010000234.1:0-4356 GCA_036521695.1 Candidatus Acidiferrum sp.
ATGCATCCGCCGTTCGGCTTCGCGCTGTTCTACTTGCGCGGGGTGGCGCCGAAGGAGGTGAAGAGTTCGGACATCTACTGGGGCGCGGTGCCCTGGGTGCTGCTGCAGGTGGTGATGGTGGCCATCGTGATCTTCATCCCCGCCTCGGTGACCGCCTTCCTCGACAAGGAGCAGAAGATCGACCTGGACAAGGTGATGGTGTGTGAGCGATTCTTGATGTCGAGTGTCGCGTTTTCCATCATCGCGACCATTCCGGGGTACAGTACCAGCGACGTGCGGTCGCCCATCAATGATGGCCGACCCGCCAATGCCGGAACTGCGCGTTCCGCCATGCGGTCATCCAACGGCAGGACGTTGTATTTCTCAGCCTCGGCGAGGAACAGTTGCTGAAGCTCCTTCAGCTTGTCCGGGTATTTCGTCGCGAGGTCCTGCGACTGGCTGAAATCGTCGTTGGTATTGTAGAGCTCCCATTTGTCTTCGGTGAATTTCGGCAGCTTGACGATCCCGGTTTCCCACGGCGTCCGATGTTTCGTGACCGCAGTCCAGCCGTTGGAATAGATGCCGCGATTGCCGATCATTTCGAAATATTGCGTGGTGTGCCGGGTCGGCACCTTCGCGTCGGCGAATGTGTACACCATGCTCACGCCTTCCATCGGCTTCTGCCTGATGCCGTCTACCATTTTAGGCTGCGGCAGCTTCGCCGCCTCGAGGATGGTTGGCGTAACGTCGATCACGTGATGCCATTGGGTTCTGATGCCGTCCCTATTCTTGATGCGCGCCGGCCATGAGATGACCATGCCGTTGCGCGTGCCGCCGTAGTGTGAAGCGACCTGCTTGGTCCACTGGAAGGGAGTGTCGCCAGCGAGAGCCCATCCCACCGGGATGTGTGGAAATGTCATCGGGTCGCCTATGTCGTCGAGTTGCTTGATGACGTTCTCAGTCGTGTCGGAAACCCCGTTAAGCTCGGCGATCTCGTTGAGCGTGCCCGAGAGCCCGCCCTCGGCGCTCATCCCATTGTCGCCGGCGATATAGATGACGATGGTGTTGTCGGATACTCCGATGTCTTTGAGACTGTCGAGCAGTCTGCCAACTTCGTAGTCAGCGTATTCACCAAATCCAGCATAGTTCTCCATCAGGCGAGCCGCGACCCGCTTCTCGTCCGCGCTAAGTTCGTCCCAGTGCTTAACGCCGGGTGCCCATGGAGCAAGCTGGGTCGTTTGAGGAACAACCCCCAACTGCTTCTGTCGCGCGAGTGTCTCTTCCCGGTATTTGTCCCAGCCCTCATCGAATTTGCCCAAGTATTTGTCCCGCCACTCCTTGGACACATGGTGGGGCGCGTGCAGAGCACCCGGCGCAAAATACACAAAGAAGGGTTTGTCGGGCGTCATCGTATGCTGAAAACGAACCCACCCGATCGCTTGGTTCGTCATGTCCGTCATGAAGTTGTATCCCTGGGTGTGTGGAGGCTCGACTTGGGTCACGCCGTCGTAGATCAACGGCGCCCACTGGTTCGTCTCAGCGCCAAGGAATCCGTAGAACTTCTCGAAACCGTCGCCGATCGGCCATTGTGTGAATGGTCCGGAAACGCTGACCTGCCAGACTGGCGTCTGATGCATCTTGCCGAAGGCCGCGGTGTTGTAACCGTTCAACTTGAGGATTTCGGCTACGGTGGCGGCTTGATTGGGTCGCAGTGAGTTATAGCCGGGCGCGCTGGTAGCAAGTTCGGTAATCGCTCCAAGCCCGACCGAGTGATGGTTGTGGCCAGTGAGTAGTGCCTGACGGGTCGGAGAGCAAAGGGCCGCCGTATGGAACTGCGTGTAGCGCAACCCCTGCTTCGCGAGCGAATCCATCGTCGGCATGTTTACGCCGCCGCCGAAGGTGCTAGGCCCACCGAAGCCGATATCATCGAGCAGAATTACGACCACGTTGGGCGCACCCTTGGGCGGCCGGAGTGGCTCGATCGGCGGAAACTTTGCGTCGCGCGCGTCCAACGGAATCTTGCCGGGATACTTGTACTGCGTGTCCGCTATCGGCAACTGAGTGCGATCGATTTGTTGAGCGTAGGCCGGAAGCACCCCTGCTGCGGTGGCCAGACAGAGGCTAACTCCGAGAACCAGACTTTCCATCTTCTTCATTCGCTCCTCCAGGATTGTCAAAGCCCAAACGAGAGACGAGTTCCTCCGTGCGAGTCCGCCGCTACAATACCCACTACCGAATTGACTTCATCCGGAATTTCCATTTTGACTCTCCGATTCGAACTCCGTATAGGCCAGACGACCTCTTTCTGCAAGGGTTCAGTCGGTATTGGTCGATGAATTTGACCAAATTCCCTACTCGATGGACCAGGGAATTTTCTCGACCGAACAGGGAATTATTTTTGAGGATCAGGGAATTTACAGGGCGGATCAGGGAAATCAGTAATTCGCCACAGACAGGTGGGGAATTTATCGGGCGGATCAGGGAAATCAGAAATTCGCCGCCGCACAGCTAACAAACCATCAACGAATTCGTGCGGACCAAGTTTTGAGGACGAACAGGGAATGGTTGGCGTTTGAACGGTGCAGGTTGTTCGCTCAATGCGTACTCCAAGCCCGCATTCTTCTGGAAGGACGCCATGGGCCTTGGCCGGTGCATGGGCCCGAACGCAACGAGGTGCCCTAAAGATAAAGATATTAAGGCTCCTCTGACTGTAGGCGCCAGGATCACCGAACTACAACCAGCCTCCGGTAAAGCCTGCCCGACGCAAACCGGTCAAGATTGGCGAGCAACGGCGCATGATCTCCCACAACAACCCGGTGCGATGATTCTCGATCATCAGCACCACCGGACCTTGATCGACGCCGAAGTGATACGGCGAAACCCACCAGCCGGTCGGACTGCCTTTTACGGCGAACGATTGATTGAACGAAGGCAAGAATCCGTATTTTCTCATCATGCCCAAATCCAGTTGGGCAAAATTGCGCACAGCCGGTATGACAATCTCCGGAGCGAAAGGCAGGGAGGCGACGACCACCCAGGGTGCGACGGTGCCGTCATCGGGACCGAAGGGGGCGCCGCGAGCGGTGTAGTCGAAGAACTGGCGCTCAACACCGTTGACGACTCGTTTGATCCATCCCGGTCCATCGCACGCCGTGAATCCCCAGCAGTCTTTCCCGTAGCCGGCGAAGTTCATGGGGTTGCGAACTGCGTACTCTTGCTGCACAAAGGTCGCCTGACGGCTGTTCTCGAAGTAGTCGCTGCTATGCGTTCTCATGAATTCGTCACGAATGTCGCGAAAGTCGATCCACATGTGTGACAGTTGATGGGTAAATAGCGGGCCCGAGTAGAGTAACTCGCGGGCGTAGATGCTTTTCCATTGGTAGGTTGCGCAGTAGGCGCGATAACTCTCCGGCGGCAATGGATGTGTGGGCGAGCCCAGGCCCAAGATGTAGAGCAGCAGGCCTTCGTCGTAGCCTTGCCACCGGTGTGGGATGAATCCGCTCTCCGGCCGCCAGCCGTGCGTGAGTGTGGCTGCGCCGTCGCGAGCCCAGTTCCAATCGGCGCGCTGGTAGAGCGCATCGGCGAGGCTGCGGATCTCGGCCTCGTCGGCGGTGTCGCGGTCAAAATAGGTGGCGACCGTCAACGCGCCCGCGAACAGAAAGGCCGAATCGATGGTCGACAGCTCGCACTGCCAAACGCGCCGGCCTGTTTCGATGTCCAGAAAATGATAGAAGAAGCCGTTGTAGCCGGAGGCCTCGGGCTCGGGACCCTGCGGGCATTGCAGCAGGAATCGCAGTTGTTTCAAGGTGTGCTTGGCCGCGAACTCGCGGATGACGACGCCGCGCTCGACAATCACCGGGATCGTGGCCAATGCCATTCCGACGGCCGCAATACTTACCGGGGCCTTCGGGTCAGTCTTGTCGCGGACCAGTAGGTTGTCTGGATTGGTTTCGTGCAGGTAGTACAGCACCGTGGTGAACTGCAGAAGAGTCCACGCCTCGTTGGCGGGCACCCGAAAAAAATCGCCGTCATCGTTGATCGCTGTTTCAGCCAT
This sequence comes from Candidatus Acidiferrum sp., assembly GCA_036521695.1. Classification (GTDB taxonomy): domain Bacteria; phylum Acidobacteriota; class Terriglobia; order Acidiferrales; family UBA7541; genus Acidiferrum. The sequence continues at coordinate 4,034 of DATDHE010000234.1, forward strand.
TGCCAGACATCTTCACTTCAGCACGATTGCATGCGAACCTCGAAATAGCGCCGCATCATCCCTGTCTCCGAAAGCGTTGAAAAGTCTAGCGATTCATCTCGGCCAGCCGTAATATCGCCGCCATGCTCGCATTCATCTTGGCCATCATCTCCTGGCTAGCCTCCGCGGCTTGTGGCGTCGCCATGACAGCGGGCTACCGCGAGCGCTCAAAAGCGCCAATGAATTGATCCGGATTAAGTCTTGACAAGGGACAGGGTTTAAATCCATAGCTAGCGCTCACCAAAAGCGTGCACTCTCCATTAACCAACCGGGCAGGGCTTCGC
>DATDHE010000235.1:0-11566 GCA_036521695.1 Candidatus Acidiferrum sp.
ATGTCAGAAACATCGACACCAAAGTCTATATTGATTGTGGATGACACGCCCATCAATATCGGCGTAATTTCCGGAGCATGAAGAGACTCTTTCAAGACCAAAGTCGCCACCAACGGCGAGAAGGCCTTGGCCATAGCCTCGGGCGAGGATAAGCCAGACTTGATTTTGCTCGACGTCATGATGCCCGTCATGGACGGCTACGAAGTCTGCCGCCGTTTAAAAGCGAATCCGGAAACGCAAAATATCCCTGTGATTTTTCTTACCGGGCAGACAGGAACCGAGGACGAGACAAAAGGATTCGAGGTAGGGGCCGTAGACTATATTCATAAGCCATTCTCCGAAGCAGTTGTAAAAGCGCGTGTGCGTACCCATCTCATGCTCCGCGCGGCCCATGAACAAATTGCGAAACAACTATTGGCAATAAATATTGAGCTGGAAATGGCGCGGCAGATTCAATTGTCTATCCTGCCGCGCAGCACTCCGAAGATTGCAGGTCTCAATATCGTAGCCAGCTACATTCCCATGACTTCCGTGGCTGGTGACTTTTACGACTTCATTATCGTAGACGACAAGCATGTGGGGATTCTTGTCGCTGACGTGTCAGGACACGGCCTCCCATCCGCATTAATCGCCTCCATGCTGCAAGTGGCCCTGACGGCCCAAGCCACCCACGCTTCCGACCCGGCGCGAGTGCTATCGGGCTTGAATCAAGCGTTGTGCGGAAAGTTTGAACAAAATTTCGTAACGGCGGCCTATGTGTTCGTCGACATGAAACAAAATGTCATGACCTACGCCGGCGCCGGACATCCTCCTGTTCTGTTCAGGAGCAAATCCAGCGGCAAGGTCAGCGAAGTGCTGGAAAACGGTTTATTTCTAGGCCAATTTCCTGAAGCTGTCTACGCTTCCTTAACCCTGCCTGTCGAGGTCGGCGATCGGAGTGTGCTTTACACGGACGGAATTCCGGAAACAAAGAACCCATCGGAAGTGGAATTTGGCACGGCGCGATTCATGCGCTTTATGGAAAACAATCCTGGCTTGCCCGCGGATAAGTTCGCGGATGGATTGCTCGACGAACTGTCGAGTTGGTCGCAGCAACCTCGTGGCCAAGGCCAACAGGACGACATCACCATCCTAACGATAGACTTCGACACTCCGTGATGATCCAACTTTCTTATCGCGGCCGAGTGGATCGCGAGTGGGACAGCCAACCGCTGCCCCATCGCAAGCGCATATTTCTATGCCGATGAATCCTGGCTGTCCTTCTTCAAATTCTAAAGTTTAGCGCGAGCCAGTAGCAGGTTGCGTTTGCGGGGCCGTTTCACTGAAGACCTGCCTGGCCGCCGGCGGAAGATCACTCATGTGCGAGAGGAAAGTCACTACTTGCCAGAGCTGCTGTTCGCTCAGCACATTTTTCCAGCCGGGCATGGCGGTCCAACGAATCCCGTGCTGAAGTATAAAAAAATTCTGATTTTCAGCCATATCCGCCTTGTCATCCATGAACTGCGGCGCCGGAGGATTGAGCGAATCACTTAGCGGAGCCTTGGCGTGAGCGGGATCGCCGTGGCACAACGTGCAGTGCTCGCGATAAAGACGAGCCCCGGCGAGCAAGTTAGCTTCGTCGGCGGCGACGGGATTGGTTAGTTTGGGGGAAGCGCGGCCGACGTTCGCATCCATGGCGCGGCCGGCGATGGCGGCCTCAAGATGGGATGGCGGATTGTCCGCTCGCATATTGACAAAGCCTAGCAGCGCGAAAAGCACGCCTACGGCGAGAATGAGAATCATCGTCAGAATGCCGAAGAGGAAGTTTTTCATGACGCGCTCCTGTGGTCCACAGACCTGGAATGCGGCTGGGCCGCGTTCGTCCTGTCACTTGCCGTGACTTGCGGAATCAACTACCGTTTCAATCCCTCGACAGCTAGATTCAGATCCGGAAGTGCGCCCATATTACTACGGCTTGAGCATCGTTACAGTCATGACGCGGAGCCGGCCGTTGTCTTTGTCGATGTGGGCGCCTGTCTCGACCTGAAGGCCGGCAAGCTTTTTAACCTGAAAAACGAAGTTGAAGTGGGTTTCATGGAGACTCATTGATCGATTTTGGGCTCAAGTCGAGAGCCGCGTCACGCCGACAGCATTGGCAAGGTCAGCCTGCGACCACTCCTTTTCAAGCTCTCAAGACGCGAAGTCGAGTCTTCATTCTTGATACCGCCGGGAAAAGAGAATTAGGCCGATGCTCCACAAGCCGATCATCAACACCGGTACCAGGAGTGAGGCTCCGCAAGGGAACCCAAATCGTTGCAGGATGCCAACTGCGACCAACTGCGAGTGTGAGAAGTAAGGAACCAACAAAAGCAGAGCTTGTTGCTTCGTGGTTGATCAGTCTCTGATGTGTGTCTGCGACTTTCAGGAATCGAAGGAAGCTCCAAATCCCGCCGCGAGCCAACACGATGCCAAGTCGAACAGTGCTTCTTGCGCAGCCTGCCGCACCTCGACTGCCATGATGAAAACCCCGGCTGCAAGGAAGACCCCGACTTTGATGTGGCGAGAGTGTGACCTTGGGCTATTGGGGCTCTGGCGAGCCTAGCGTCCGAGCGATTCCAACTCAGTTTCCGGCACCACCGGCACGGTTATTCACCCCGGGAGGTTGTCTGCCTGCGCCACAACGGCCCATGCAGGCATGGAGTCGTCTTGACGCTTCTGGTTCCATCTCCCTGAACGGAAGCGAGTCGATTTTGCAGCGTTGCGCAGAAACGGTAGCTGCTTGACCCAGAGCAATGAGGCCATGCGCTGCTCATGTTAAAATTGGAGTGAAAGGGAATAGATGCGCACATTTAGAAATGTTTTGTGGTGTCTTTGTGTGGCGAGCTCGATGCTTTTCTCGATCGCGCCAATCGGCGCGCGTACCCAATCGCGCGAGGTCTCCTCTCAGGATGGCCGTGATCACCTCCTACTGCTTTACAACACCCACACCGCTGAACGGATTGATATTACTTATCGCCGCGGTGACCGGTACCTTCCGGAAGCACTCGCCAAGCTCGATTATTTCCTGCGCGATCATCGAACCGGCGATGTTCGCCATTTCGATCCGCGCCTGTACGATATTCTCTCTGATCTCACCGCGTCAGTCGGCCATCCCGGCGGCGTGATTGAGATCATCTGCGGCTACCGCACTCCGTCGACGAATGAAGCTCTTCGCGCCCGCACCACGGGAGTCGCCAAGAACAGCCTCCACATTCAAGGGGAGGCGATCGATTTGCGCATGCCTGGCATCGAAACGCTTAAGCTCCGGAAGGCCGCGCTCGCTCTGGGGCGCGGCGGCGTGGGCTACTATCCTCACTCGGACTTTATTCATGTCGACGTTGGCCGCGTCCGCCAATGGTGTTTCGATTGCCCTGCCAGCCTCATCGCCGGAGACTAATTGTGTTTCGCTTCCCTGCCGGCTTGATCGCCGGCGATTAAGCCGGATACGGATATCCCTTCGCAAGAACTTTTTCGAGGGCGGCATCGTGCCCGTAGATGTCGTCGTAAAAGTGAACGATTCCATCTTCATTGACAATCACAGTGCCATAAACGATCAGAACCGGAATTGGATGCGCAAGATTCACTTGTTGATTTGGACTTCCATTCATGGCCGCGCGGACGCGATTCAGGTCCCAGCCCGGATTCTCTCGTAGGACCCACACTGCCAGATCGGCGGGCTTTTCCAATCGGATGCACCCATGGCTGAAATCCCGCCGAGATTTCGCGAAGAATTCCTGAGCCGGCGTATCGTGCATGTAAACGTTGTAGCTATTGGGGAAAATAAACTTCACGAGACCGAGTGAGTTTTTAGGACCTGGCAATTGTCGGATGAACAGCTTGCCCGCCCGGAGCTGCGAGAGCACGTCACTCGTCACGGTTCCGGACGTGACGACCTCCTGGCGGCTGTTCACCACCTCGAATCCCTTCTTCGTCAAATAGTCGGGATCGCGAGAAATGCGAGGAAGGAATTCGGCCTTGGCGATGGAGTAGGGAACATTCCAGTAGGGCCGGAATACCACATATTGCATGGTGTCGCTAAATACCGGCGTGTTGTGGTCATAGGCTTTGCCCACCACGACATTCATCGATAGAGCGACCTTGTAATTGTCGTCGTAGGCGCGGAGGCGAAACTCGGGAATATTCGCCACGATAAGTGCCGAATGGAGACCAGTGGGCAGCCACCGCCAGCGCTCCAGAGTAAGTTGCATCTGTCTCACGCGGGTTGTGAGAGGCACGTTCAGGTCGACCAATGTTTGCGTGGTGATTCGTCCATCTGCGGTGCGGCCATGTCTGCGCTGAAAACTCTTGACTGCTTCCACCAGCGGAGCCTGATAGACCGTTCCGTCGGCGGGAAGGCTTGCGTCGGCAGGAAGATCGCCCACCAGCCGGAGCAATCGAATCAGTTGAGGGACGCCCGGATAAGAGTCGCCCGGTGCAATCGCTTTTTGGATAGCGGGGAGCTGATTCCCGTCATATTCCTTCACAAACTCCAAGTAAGAATGCAGAGCCTGAATCGTACGCTGGTATCCCGGGTAAGGAGGTTCCACTTTGGCCACGACATCGGCAACGTTGGAAGCATCCACAACATTTTCCCTCAGGAATTCGGGCAAGTCGTATTTTTTGGTTTCGACGTCGAGACCAAAGTCAAAATGCTTTGGATTCACTTTGCCAATGTGAAGGTCCGAGATATATCTCATTGCACAAACGGTGAGCGCGACATCGAATCGCACGGCGTCTGCTTCAGATGGTTGTACCGTGGCGGGTTTGAGTTTCGCCAGTCGGTCGGCCCAACGCGGCCCATCATAATCTTCCCCCGACAATCCCTTTTGCTCCGCTTGCAATAGTAGCGCGATGACTTGCTGCGCCTGCACGGTTGGCTCCCCTCCCCTGACCCACGGGAGCGAATAGCCGTACGACTCGTAAAATTTCAGCATGTGCTTCTGGTAATCGCTGAAATTTGGCCAACGCAAGTCCGAGAGATTTCCTGCCTGGACGATGGCGCGTAACGAAGCTTGGGCGTCAGAGCTGAGCTGCTGGGGCGGCGCGGAGGATTTTGCGGAAGATTCTGATTGCGCGACTGTACGTCTCGCCGATCCGATGCTGTGTGCCCACAAGAGTGCGATTGCGCCAACCGACAGAATTAGCAGCAGCCCCCTGGAAATCCGCGATTGCTTCACGGGTTGCCTCACCGCTCCATCTCTATCCCCAATGTCTTGCGGGTCGCAAGATGCCGATGCGAAGAGTTATCAGTCGGAATTTTCATTTTGACTTCCTGACCGAAAGCTGTTGGGCAAATGTGCGGTAACGCGAACTAGCATGAGTGGGACGCGTCGCCGCAATCCTCCGGCTGCCAGCGTGGTCATTACTTTAAGTCCGCTGAGGCCCGCTGACTCGTTTCCCTTTGAGCGAAAATTTACGTCGACATGTTCGGCGATCTTGATGAACGGAATTCCCTTGTTCATCCCGTCGGCCTTGCGGTTAAAGACCATTTTCCCTTTAATCTCTCCTGAGCCTGTCCCCCTGCCGGAAACCGTAAGCGTTAGCTTCTCGGGGTTTGATACCCCGCGGATCGCAAAGTCGCCATCCACTTCGTAGGTTTCGTGACCTGTCTTCACAATTTTGGTCGACTTAAACGTGATCACTGGATTCTGTTCGACGTCAAAGTTATCCTTGCCCTTCAGCTTGCCGTTCTTTGTGCAGCTTCCGGCATCCACGCTGGCTGCCTGAATCGTGATCTCTAAGACGCCCGTCGTTTCGTCAGGCGATGCAAATGTCAAGCTGGCATCCCGCTTATCGAATTTGCCGGCGATGTTTACTGACGCCTTCACGTCGACCTTGATCGTGCTCTCCACCGGCGTAATCTCGAAAACGGGACCTTGCGCTCGACTCGATGACGGAAACAGGGCTAACGCTAAGAGGCAGAGAACAGTTGATCGCAAGAAATCCGTCCGTAAAGCAGAATAGAACGACAACATGATATTCGCGGAGGCTATCGCTCGCGCTCACTGACGACAACTGTCAGAAATGACATGCTGCGGGCACCAAGAAACTTACGGACCCATTCGGCCCAGCGCGCTCGCCAGGGCTCGCGACGCTGCCATCCCCAACACCAGCCCTAAGGCAGCCAATGCAAACGTGCGAAGAACGATGCCGGAGCGGAATCGGGCAGGAATTAGGGCGATTTACTCGTAACGCAAAGCCCTCAGGGGATCGACGCGCATCGCTCGCCGCGTCGGCGCCCACGAGGCAAAAAGTCCGAGTAAGGCAATGCCGATCCACGCACTGACCATGACCAGCGGATCGTGCGGCTGCGTTTCATACACGATGCTTGAAATCACTTGCCGTGCCGCTAGAGCTAGCGTCAGACCCACAAGCGACCCCAGCGCAAGTAGGGCTGCCGTCTTGCCCAACACCAGGCGAAGGATCTCAGCGGGGCGCGCGCCAATTGCCATACGTATACCAATCTCATGCGTACGTCTGGAAACCGCATAGGCAACGAGCCCGTTAATGCCAGTTGCAGCCAACATGATAGCTAGTATCCCGAAGGCGCTCAACGCCACGGCTGCCGCGCGCGTTGGAAAAAACGCGAAGCCGAGTATCTGTTCGAGACTCCCGACGCTGTAGAGCGGCAGCTCTGGGTCGAGGCGCGAGATGGCCCGATGTATTTGAGGTACCATCTGCGTCGCCGGGAGGGCAGACTTCACCTCTACAATGGTCGTGGAGTTGTAGAACTGAAGGCTGGACCAAAATACGACGGGCTGCTGCGATTCCGTGAGGCTCTGATATTTGCCGTCTTCGGCGACGCCAATCACTTCAGCGAAAGGACCAAGTGCGCCGCCGCGAAAGCGCTTTCCGACCGCGTCAACGGCAACGGCGCGTTGCAGGACCCGTTTTGCGAAGGCGACGTTGACGATGGCTACCTGCTGTGCGTTCGTGTCATCATGCCAAGTAAACTCGCGCCCGGCGAGCAAGTTCGTTTCCATCGTCGCGAAAAACCCCGGTGAAACCTGATAATAGGCCACGCTGATGCTGTCAGAGGGTCGCGGGTCGGTTCTATCAGCGGGAAAAACGCTCGTGGTGGATTGGTCGATACTTAGCGGAACAGAATTGGAGTACGCCGCCGACTGCACTCCTGGCAATTGCTGGATGGCTTGCAGGGCTTGCTGCTGAAAGGAACGACCGTGGTCGGCGGAATAGCCGGCCAGGCCCAAGTCGAAGGCCGCCGTTGCGACGTTCTGTGGTTGGAAGCCGAGATTCATCTGGAGGGCTTGCTGAAGCCCACGTAGGGAAACGAACGAAGCAGACACGAGGATGAAGCAGAGTGCGACTTGGGTAACGACGAGAACATCGCGGAATCCAAAGCGACCTCCGCGCCAAACTCCGGAGGTTCCCCGCAGCGCAGCATTCGGGTCGGTCCTAGAGGCGCGCCAAGCGGGGACAGATCCAAAAAGGGCGGCACCGACGACCGCTCCTGCTAGGGCAAAGAGGAACACGTGCCAGTCCGGATTAACGTCAAATTGTACAGGGAAGTCCATGGGTGCCTGCCACCGGCTCAGGACTCGAGATACGAACCACGCCAGCAAGTACCCTACGGCACCGCCTGCAAGGGTAAGTAGGAGGGCCTCGGTCAAAACCTGACGAACGATGCGGCCGCGACCTGCGCCGATCGCGAGGCGAACCGCAAGATCGCGCTCCCGGTCTGTAGCTCGCGCCGTGAACATGCTGGCGAGGTTCGTGCAAGCCGCCAAAAGAACCAAGGCCGCGAGGATTAGCACGCCGAAGGCAAAGGCCTTGGCCGGAACGCCAATCGTGTCGCCTACCAGACCGGGTTTGGCCAGCTTGAACTGCAGGCCATCATTCACGTCCGGATAATGACGAGCCATTTCGGCCGCGATTGCATTAAGATCTGCTTCTGCTTGCGTCGAAGAGATATTCGGTTTAAGCCGGCCGACAACCCAAGTGTTCCAGTCGTTTCGATTGTCTAGCCATGGGTTACTCTCGATTCGTGGCTGCATCATCATGGGCACCCAGACTTCGGGCCAGTAGAAGAGCTCCGTGCCGTGGAAATCGGGCGGAGCCACGCCGAGGACAGTGTAGGGCAGACGGTTGAGGCGAATCGTTTTGCCAGCGATCGCCGAGTCTGCTCCAAATCGCGATCGCCAAGCGTTGTAGCTGAGAACAGCGTAAGGGCTAGCACCGGGATGGACGTCTTCGTCTTGGGTGAAAAAACGACCCAGGATGGGTTGCACACCAAGAGTATCGAAATAGTTTCCGGTGGCAAGGTAGCCCCAAATCCGTTGCGCACCGGTATCCGTCTCCATCTCCATGGGAGCAATGCGGTATCCGACGAGGCCTGCAAAGGTATGATTGCGGTCACGCAGGTCCCTATAGTTCGGAAATGAATGCCCTCCGTACCGAGAGTTTTCCAGAAACACCAGTTCGTTGGGTCGCTCCACTGGTAACGGGCGAAGGACCAGGGCATTCACTACACTGAAAACCGCGGTGTTAGCGCCGATGCCAAGCGCGAGGGTGACGATAGCGACCATGGCGAACGTTGGCGACTTACGCAAAGCCCGCGCAGCGAAGCGCAAATCCATCCAACAAGTCTCGAAAAAAGATTCCCAGCCGCCAGAGCGAACGATTTCCTTGCTGACTTCGAGGCTCCCTCGCTCCAACCGGACTGCGCGAAGGGCTTCTTTGCGGCTCATCCCGTCCTTCATCTTCTCTTCGGCGGCCATCTCCTGGTAGGCGCGAAGCTCTTCATCCAACTCCCGGTCCACTCGTTCTTTTAGGAACAGTGATCGAATCCCGCTGGCGAGATTTCGCAGCAACGACATGGCTCACCTCTTATGACGCCTCCAGAATCCTCGCAATTGCCGCTGCTTGCCGGCCCCATTCTCGCGTTTCGTTATTGAGTCTCTTTCGCCCCTTCACGGTCACAGCGTAGTATTTCGCTCGCCTGTTGTTTTCCGTAGGCTTCCATTCGCCGTCGATTAGCCCGTCCCTCTCTAATCTCTGAATCGCGAGAAATAACGAGCCAGCATTCGGGCGAAAAACCCCCTTGCTCATTTGCTCGATGCGGATAGAAATTCCATATCCGTGCATCGGTTCCAGCGCCAGCGTCTTCAGAACGAGCATGTCCAAAGTCCCCTGAACGACATCGGTTGACTTATCCGGCATAAAAGTTCTCTCTTCCTACTGACATCCAAGTGGAGCATACGCTTCTCCTACTGGTTGTCAAGAGGATGTCGTAAAACGGCACAGTCTTCTCTGTAAGGGGCAAAAGAGACGTGTCCTCTGAACTCCCGCTGGGACCCTCAAGTCGAGGTATCAGCACAGCCACTTCCCTGGCCACTCCCTCCACTGCGGGCTGAACGCGCCGCCTACGGCGTCACAGCCCTGCGCTCCGGGAGTAGCCAGGGAGATAGAATGATCGCCTGGGCTCCGCCTTTGGTCCTCAGCCAGTGGTACGCCGGCCGCGCCATGATCGCTCTGCTGGTTCCCGTGGCGCTCCTGGGCTGGGGTTTTTATGCCTCCCTCGGAGGCAAGCCGCTCTTCGGAAGCGCTTTGAAAGAAGAATGAAACAGGAAACTGCGAATTGCGTAAATCACTCCCGGTTGACGAGCAACCCAGATTGCGACCTGAAAGCTGTTGGAATGATTGTCTGACAAGGAGGAAATTGATCGGACCGTGCGTCCCGTCGCACGTAGCCTACGAGGTTGGAGCGGCGAGGCAACAGACCGTTCGAAGCCCTCGGACAATGGACCCACATTCGCAAGAGTGGCATCGAAACCGTGAGGCCACGGTGTATCTGCCAGCATAAGGTGGAGAGGGGCTAGGCTTGGTAGCAGGGCTGCGAACTGAAAGCTGCTGAAGTGATTATTTATTGAGAGAAGTACTCTCTCGAATGAATCTCGTCTCCCATGGCGAGTACCCTACGAACTATGGCCGGAAGGCAACAACTGGTCAGAGAGCGTTCCGACAACGAATCCTGCAACCGCAAGGTTGGCACCCGAACCGTGAGGGAACGGTGTAGCTGCTAGCATCGTGGCGGCAAAGGGCAAGGGTGAATAGTATTGGTGAGCATATGCAAATTCTCTTAAGCGTCGTCATCAGCGGGGAGCGGAAGATGCTCGGCGCTCCCTTGCAGCGGGTACGGTAGGCTCCGTACTCCTTCGTCATGGGCAAACAACGCTGCCGGCGTAAAGAGAGCACCTAACCTATTGTCATGTCACTTCAACGGAACAGGATAAACCCGTATCGCTCCCCGGAAGCAAAGGGGAAAGATCAACCGTAAGGAGGATCGATGGCGGTGCGGGCAGGAGACTGGAGAGGAAGCAAATGCTGCCCTGTAATGGGGCAGATATCGGTTGCGTCCGTCCCACGGACCACATTACCGAACGCGAAAGTGGGCAGACTTCTCCATGGTGCTGCACACGAGAGAACTTGATGAATCGGCTTATGCGACAAAGCAGATGACGACAGCTAAAACTGTTGGTGCGGTCTCAAGCGAAGCGGCGGAATGGTATGCCATCAACTGGCAGGCCATCCACCAAAACGTGCGCCGACTCCAAGTGCGTATCGTGCAGGCAACGAAGGCTGGCAGATGGAATAAGGTGAAATCCCTACAACGTCTGCTAACCCACTCTTACAGCGGCAAGGTTCTCGCCGTTCGACGAGTGACGGAAAATACTGGCAAGAAAACTCCAGGTGTGGACCAGGTAATCTGGAAAACACCGGAAGATAAAATTCGGGCTGTACATGCATTGAAGAGTAGAGGTTATCAATCGCAACCTCTACGACGTGTCTATATACCGAAATCGGACGGCAAAACGAGGCGTCCGCTCGGAATTCCCTGCATGATCGATCGAGCTCACCAAGCCTTGCATTTGCTGGCGCTCGATCCGGTGCTGGAAACCAACGCTGATCGAAACTCTTATGGGTTTCGTCAGAAACGGTCCTGCGCCGATGCCATTGGACAGTGCTTCATCACGCTGTCCAATGCACTGAACACGCAGTGGATTCTGGAAGCGGACATCAAAAGCTGTTTTGATCAAATTTCCCATAACTGGCTTCTGGCGCACGTCCCTACCGACCGCGCCATTCTCCAACAATGGTTGAAATCCGGGTACATGGAAAAACACGTCCTCCACGAAACGACGGATGGAACCCCACAAGGCAGTATTGTCTCCCCGGCGCTCGCTAACTGCGCGCTGGATGGACTTGAGCAACTCTTGCAGGAGAAATACCCTGCAAAAAGGCGTCTCAAGTCCCTCGGAGGCTCATATCCCTCTGTGAATTTCATTCGTTATGCGGATGATTTTGTCGTCACCAGTAAATCGAAAGACTTGCTGGAAGGAGAGGTCCAACCCCTCGTTGAGCAATTCCTTCAACAACGTGGGCTCAAACTCTCTCCCACGAAGACCGTCACTACGCACGTGGAGAAAGGCTTTGATTTTCTCGGACAAAACGTGCGCCGCTACCCTAACGGGAAACTGCTCATCAAGCCGTCCAAGAAGAACGTTAAAACCTTCTTGGCAGGAGTCCG
>DATDHE010000236.1:0-5840 GCA_036521695.1 Candidatus Acidiferrum sp.
GATAAACCTTGCACGGGCCGCACCTCGAAAAATTCGCAGCGCTAACAGGGGTGCAGTGGGGCATGGCGTCGTTCGGGCGCCGGGGTGACGTTCCTCGTGAATGAATCGCGTGAAGTGATGAATGTCAGACAGGCGTCGCAATATCTGGGGATCTCCCCGGATACCCTGTACCGTTACATCACGGAAGGCGAAATTCCCGCGTTCAAACTTGGCAATCGTTGGAAACTGCGTAAGACGATTCTGGATCGCTGGATGGAACGCAAAATGAGCCAGGCGCATGCGAGGCGCCGATAGTTTGCCGATAGTGAAGGCGAAAGAGGCCGCGATATGTTGGGAATGGGCAAAAAATCAAGGCAGCTAGTAGGGCTGGACATCGGCTCAAGCTCGATTAAGGCCGTGGAGCTGAAGGCGACAAAAGCTGGCTACGAGCTAGTTAGCTTTGGCATGGAATCTCTGGCGCAGGACACCGTCGTGGATGGCGCAATTATGGACGCGCCGCAGGTGGCCAATGCGATCAGCAAGATATTCGACGCTCAGCGTGTGAAGACGAAGAACGTGGCGACCTCCGTTTCGGGACACTCGGTGATTGTGAAGAGAGTGCCGCTACCCTTGATGACCGAGGAAGAGCTGTACGACCGGATTCCTTCTGAAGCCAGCCAGCACATCCCGTTCGATATCGCGGACGTGAACCTGAGCTACCAGTTGCTGGAGTCGATGGACGCGCAGATGGACGTTCTGCTGGTGGCCGTTAAGAAGGACAAGATTTTGAACCACACGAACGTACTAGCGCAGGCCGGCAAGACGCCGGTGGTGGTGGACATCGATGCCTTTGGCTTGCAGAACTGCTTCGAAGTGAACTACGAGCCGGATGCTGGACAGACGGTGGCGCTGCTCAATATCGGCGCCAGCGTGATGAACATTAATATCGTGCGCGGAGGCGTACCGCTCTTCACCCGCGACGTTAGCGTGGGCGGCAACCAGTACACGGACGCTTTGCAGAAGGAATTGGACCTGAGCTTCGAGGATGCGGAGCGCCTGAAGAAAGGCGACACACTCCCCAGCGTGACGGACGAGCAGAAACAACAGATCCTGCGCAGCGTTTCGGACATTTTGACACTGGAAATTCAAAAGACGTTCGACTTCTTCCGGGCGACGGCGAGCGGCGAGAATATCCAGCGCATCGTCGTGGCCGGCGGAACGGCACGCGTTCCCGGGTTGGTGGATTTGCTGCGGGAAGAGTTTGCGATGCCCGTCGAGGAGTTGAATCCATTCCGGAAAGTGCTCGTCAATCCCAGCCGGCACAGCGATGACCAAATCCGCGAAATGTCGCCGCGGCTGGCCATTGCCGTGGGTCTGGCACTGAGGAGCTTTGACTAACCATGATCCGCATAAACCTGCTCGGACAAATTCGGCCTAAAGCATCGCGGAGGCCAGTCGATACGGGGGCTGCGCTTCCCGTGCTTTTCATCGGCGCCGGCTTGGTTCTCGGCGTTCTCGTTCTTGGTTTTCTCTACTACTCATGGCAACAGCAGCTCAATGCTGAAAACACCAAGATCAAGACCTTGCAGGCGCAGAAGACCGACCTCGAAAGCATCAAGCAGCAGGTCGAGGCTTTTGATAAACAGAAGCAGGTTCTGCAGCAGAGAGTGTCGACCATTGAACAGTTGCAGCGCGACCGTACCGGCGGGCAGGACCTACTCGACATGGTGGCGAACACGGTTTCCAGAACGGAGAATCTTTGGCTGACGACCATGACCCGGAAGGGATCGACCCTGACGGTGGAGGGCTCTTCTGCTTCCGTCAACGCGGTCGCCAATTTCATTACGGCTTTGAAGCGGTCCGGCTATTTCCAGAAAGTAGAAATCAAGGAAACGAAGCAGGACGAAAAGGCCAGCGCCGTGCAGACATTCAATTTCCAGTTGTCCGCTGAAATCACTCCGCCGCAACCAGTTGCAGCACCTCCGGCGCAGGCGAAGCCGGCCAACGTGCCGACGAAAGCCGCGCCAGCCGCGACTCCGGCGAAGAAGGGATAAGGGACGACCATGGCCAATCCGTTTCGTGACATGTCGGTGTTCATGCAAGGTCTGGTGGCAGTGGCCATCGCGGTCGTCGTGCTTCTCCTGGGAGTGTACATTCCACTGTCGCCAGTGGCCCAGGAGCGGGATGCCGTCGACAAGGCCGTTCAGCAGCGCTCTACTTTGAATACCGAAGTGCAGCAATTGCAAGTTTACAGGCAGCGCTATGGCGAATTGAAGCAGCAGATGGATGCGCTCTCGAAGCAACTGGACACGCTGAAGACCATCGTTCCGGAAGAAAAAGAGACGGATGAATTCATCCGGCTGCTGCAAGGTGCAGCTAGCGCTTCCAACGTTCAACTTCGGCGGCTGACAGCGCAAGCGATCGTGCCACGCGACTTTCACTATGAAATGCCGTTCGAAGTGCAAGCGGACGGGCCATACTTCAACCTGATGGACTTTTTCGGGCGGTTGGGAAGGTTGTCGAGAATTATCAACGTAGGCGATTTGGAATTTGCTGATCCAGACAAGTCTAAGGTCACGAAGTATCCGATTCGGCCTGGGACCACGGTTTCTGCAGTTTTCACTGCAACGACTTTCTTTACCAAGCCAGCTGACGTTGGGCCGAGCGCCGGAGCACCCGGGGCGAAGTCCGCAGTCAAGCCGGTTGGGAAACCCTGAGCGGGAATGAGCGATCTATGCGTTCAGCACTAACTCTCGTACTAGGGATTTTGCTCGCGGCAGCCGCACCTGGACTGCGTGCGCAGGCCACTCCGGCTGCGCCGCAACCAGGCAAACCAGCAGCACCGGCAGCGGCGAAGAAGCCCCCAGCAAAACCCGCAACTCAAAAAATGGCCAAGGCTCCCAAGCCAGCCAAGCCTGTCGAGACCGCGGTGAATCCAGACGCGCCGAAGGAAGGCGAACAAGCAGCAACAACGTCTGCGCGGCGCGATCCGTTTGAGTCTCTCGTGGCGCGGCAACAGGCGCAGGCGCGTGCGACCTCCGTGTTGCCTCCGGGCAAAGCTGGTCTGCAAGTGAGCACGCTGCGGCTTGACGGCATCGTAAAGGCGCCGAACGGCATGATTGCCGTGGTAACCAACCCGCAGGCGCGCACCTATTTTCTCCGTGAAGGGGATCAGTTGTACGACGGACGGGTAGAAAAGATTGCGATGGATGGCGTTTCGTTCCATGAAATCGGGAAAGATGCGTTTGGCAAGCCCGTGGAGCGCCAAGTGAACAAGAGAATTTACTCCAGTGCAGGAGAACAGCAATGAAGACGAATTGGCCCGCCTTTCGGTGCGGCTGCCTGATCCTCTCGAGCGCAGTGCTGGGCGTGAGCCCGATGCTGGCTCAGACGCAGGAGCCCGCCGGCGCGACCGCGGCATCCGCGGTTATCTCGAGCGTGGCGATAACGCAAGCGCCACAACGCGCCAGTGTGCGTGTGGAGGGCGAAGGGCGCCTCGACGCCCATGTCTCGCGCATGCAGAATCCAGAGCGGTTGGTACTGGACTTCTCCGGCACGCGATTGGCGGTCGATAAGACAGTCATTCCAGGCGTGTCGGAACCTGTCCGCGACGTGCGACTCGGGCAATACCGGCCGAACGTTGCCCGCGTGGTCGTCGACCTGACTGGCGTGTCGCCTTATCAGATTTCTCATGACGGAACGGCGGTCGTGGTCCTTTTTGACGCGCAGCCCGAAGCCCCCAGTTCAGTGCCTTCGAATCCCCAGACTGTGACTTCGGAGCAAGAGCCGAAGACACGCGCGGCCTTCGAATACAGCGCAGCAGCACCGCACACCAGTGCCCGCCCTTCAAGTTCCTTGTACATTCCAGCTCCGCGCTTCGCTTTGCCCGGCGAACTGACCCAGCCCTCAGTCGTCCTCGCCTCATTTGGCGGGTCGAATGAGCCAGCGCGTCCGGCAACAGCGCAAGATGCGGCGCAGCAAGCTGCTCAAGCGTCGAATGCGGCTGCCAATAGAGTGGCGTCATCCTCGGCGCAGGCCCAGCAATCGCAAGCATCGGCCCCTCCCGTTGCAGTTGGAAAGTACACGGGTGAGCCGATCTCAGTGAACCTGAAAGACGTTGATCTTCGCGACTTTTTCCGCCTGATCCACGAGATCAGCGGGCTGAACGTCGTGCTGGACCCCGCGGTCAAAGGGACGCTGACGATTGTTTTGGATGAAGTGCCATGGGATCAGGCTCTGGATATCGTTCTCCAGAACAACGGTCTGGACAAACAGCTCAACGGAAACGTGTTGCGTATCGCGACCCGTACCACGCTGAAGACGGAGGCGGAGACTCAGCGCGACCTCGAAAAGGCGCAGGCGGAAGCCATTGCTCCCGTGACCGTAACGCGCGTGTTGAGCTATGCAAAAGCGGCCACAATGAAAGACACGCTGAAGAAATTCCTCAGCGCGCGTGGCGATATCCTTTCGGATGACCGCTCGAATCAGATTATCATTCGCGATATTCCTTCGGTCATTCCGACCATCGACAACCTTCTACACCAACTCGACCGCAAGTCACAGCAAGTGGAAATCGAAGCGCGCGTGATTTCTGCCTCTCGCGCTTTCTCACAGGACATCGGCACGGAACTTGGGTTTGCGGGGACAACCACCGGCGGTCGTACGGCCTATGCTGGTGCTCCTCAGGTTGGCGCCAGCCCCATCGTGACTGGATCAGGTCTTCCCCAGCCACCAGTCATCGTTACGCCGACCGGCGGCTCCGGTGGATCTAGTACCCCCGGCATTCCGTTGGCTACGAGCCTGGGAGCTGGCGTTCCGACGAGTGGCCTCTACTTCGGTCACCGATCGCCCAACTTCGCTATCGACTTCTTTATCACGGCTGCGGAAGCCAAGGGCGTTGGCAAACTGCTCTCCAAACCACGGATCGTGACACAAAACAACGAAAAGGCGGTCATCAAGCAGGGCGTCAAGTTACCCATTCAAACGACCATCAACAACACAATCTCAGTGCAGTTCATCGACGCCGTGTTGCAGTTGGAAGTGACTCCGCAAATTACCATCGAAGGCACAATCTTCATGGACGTGCTCGTGGAAAACACGCAGATCGATCAAGGTATACCTCGCGTACAAGGTATCCCTGCGCTGGACACGCAGTCCGCGCAGACCAAAGTACTGGTTCCGGACGGCGGTACGGTCGTGATTGGCGGAATCATCGTCAATACACAGAACACGAACATCTCAGAGGTTCCGCTCGTCGGCAGCTTGCCGCTGATTGGAAACCTTTTCAAACGGACAACCGTGTCGATCCAATCGCAGGAGTTGCTGTTCTTCCTGACACCCAGAATCATCCCTGGGTAATTTGGACTGAGTGATCCTGGGCCGCAGGGCTCGCAGGATATACAGAACAATCTTTGGTTTGGCTTCGATCGAGGCCGTCCTCTTAGGCATGTCTGCGGTGTCCAATCGCAGCGCATGCCAAAAGGAGGGCGGCTTTTCTATTGATAGGCTGCACCCAGCCACAGTTCGACTCTCTCTCGCAGCGTCGTGGCGGAGTATCCACCTGCCTGGGTGATGCCCAAATATAAGGGCTTGTTTTGTGCAAAGGTTGGAGAGAAGACCAAGGCTAGCGCCAGTTCACCCACTATAGCGAGGCGTCGCGGGGAATCACTCACTGCCTAGCCCGCATTATTCTTGAAAAGTCGCCGAGTAAAGGGTTTTTCCGCGGCACGTGACAATAGACGGCTAATGGAAGCGTTCGGTTGAATCGCAAGACTGATTGCAAAGCACTTGGCGAGGTTCGAAGCTAGAGTTTGGCGCAAGTCCAGACACCGCGACCATGAGGTTGACGAGTCATTGTTTTC
>DATDHE010000237.1:0-4870 GCA_036521695.1 Candidatus Acidiferrum sp.
GATCTCCTTCCGCATGAGCTCTTGCCAACTTCGCCTCGCTACCGAGCGGCCTAAATGCGTCCTGAAAAATGGGAGCTCCAAACGGGGCACCCGTGGCTCCGCCATCGACCATCAGCTCGACCGCGTTGACGTATGAGGAGTCGTCCGAGGCAAGGAAGAGCACGACTTTGGCAATTTCTTCCGGCTCGCCCCAACGGCCCTGCGGAATTACAGAAGAGAAGAACTTCGCCAACTTCGCGGAATCTTCTGCGGAAGCAGAGGCGCGGGGCCCGCGCTTCCTAATGGGAGTTTTGATCGCGCCCGGTGCGACGACATTCACGCGAATGTTGCGCGGTGCAAGGTCGGCGGCGATGGAACGCGCCATCGAGACGAGACCACCCTTGGTGGCTGCATATGCGGCGACGCCAGGTTGGCCGAGATAGTTATGAACCGACCCATTAAAGATGATGCTGCCGTTGTCGTTCAGCAGAGGCGCCGCTGAATTCACCGTAAAGAAAGCGGCATTAAGGTTGGTGTGGATCACGTTCTCAAAAATGGCCTCGTCGGTCGAGCCGGTAGGAGTCCGGCCGGAGATGCCAGCATTGGCGAAGACAATGTCGAGCTTCCCGAAATCCTTGGCCAGGGCTGCGAAGAGCCGCCTGCGGTCTTCCGCAATGGTGACGTCAGCGCGGTAGCCACGCGCGCTGGGTCCGAGTTCTGTGACCGCCTCATCCAGCGTCTTCTGGTCGCGCCCGGTAATGGCGACCTGCGCCCCCTCCGCAATGAAGAGTCGCGCTGTGGAAAGGCCGATGCCACTGTTACCGCCGGTAATAAGAGCCTTTTTGGCTGTGAGCTTCATACTGCCTCCTTTTTGTACGACTCGCATCAAATAGGATCACCGTCATACATGTGATATGATGACCGTCATAGATGGAAGGATACAAAAAATATGCGCTATCCCGTCGAAGAGACCGCCGCAAAACATGAACGGATTGTCAAGGAGGCTTCCCGCCTGTTCCGGGAACGGGGGTTTCAGAACGTAACCGTGGGCGAAGTGATGAGGGCGGCCGGCCTGACGCATGGCGCCTTCTATGCCCATTTCAAGTCGAAGGAAGAACTGGAGGCAGCTGCCGTTGCCCACGGCATAAAGGTTTCGCTAGGGCGCTTGCAGCGCAGCAACAGCAAAAAGAGCAAAGGATCGTTTACTGACCTGTACTTGAGCCGGTGGCACCGGGATAATCCAGGCGAAGGCTGCACCATGGCCGCGCTAGCCCAGGAGGTGGCTCGCTCGACCCCTGAACTCAAAGCCGCGTTCGAGCAAGGACTTGAGAACATTCTCTCCGCTAAGCGTGGAGACCGGAATGAAGCCATCTTTTGGGTAGCGGCGCTGATCGGTGGCGTAGTATTGGCCCGCGCCGTGCAGGATCCGCGACTCTCCGACGAAATCCTTAGCAGCGTCCGACAAAAGCTCGGCTGAACATGCACTCGCGACTGCGAATCTCGCTCCGCTCTAATGATCTGAAAGCAACCAAGTTCGTGGCAGAGGATGGACCATTGTCTTATCCCCCAAATTCCGTGCGATGCTTTTCGACAAACTGTTCAACCGTCATCGGAGGACGACCGCTGATCTCTTGGATATAATTATTCATCCCACTAAAAATCCCATTTTGGTGGTCGATAGCGATCTCTTTTAGATGTTGGAAAACGAAATCCGAGCCCGCACCTCCAGCTTTGTCTGCTTCAGCGTACGCTGTATTAGCGGTATTTCTAGCCGGGCCACGGGGCCGACTACTTACGATCTCACGATACTTCTCAATTGGGATCTGCTCGAAGTGAATTTCCTTTCCGAGCACGTGTCCAATGATCTGAGAAATTTCTTTATGATTATATTCCACCGGTCCGACAAGAGGATACGTATTCCCCGCATGTGCTTTCGGATTCTCCAAGATTCCGACAATCACTCTAGCTTGATCTGCTGCCGCGATGGGAGCGTGGCGGCCAGTGCCGAATGGCACGAGCCAGGTCCCTTGACGGATCATGGCGGCACCATAGAGCATCCACTCCGAAAACAGTGTCGGTCTGATGTGGCTGACGGGCACCCTTGACCAGTCAAACACACGCTCCGATAGCCAGTGCGCTACTGCTGCATGGCTTTGAGAGTCTCCGCGTGCCGACTTTTGTGACATGTTGACGATGATTTCGACGCCAGCCTCCTTTGCAGCCTGCGCAAATCGGACACTTGCATCCACGATCCCCGGTCGAATCGGATAAACGAAATACGCTCCGTAGATTCCACGAAGGGCGGAACGTGCCGATTGCATGTCGAGAAGGTCGCCAAAAACAACCTCTGCGCCAATTTGCTGAGTCGTTCCGATCGTTCGTCTTCTCGGTGAGCAAGTGCTCGAACGGAGTGTCCCTTTTCAAGAAGCTGTTCAACTGTTTCACCACCGGTTGCGCCGGTCGGTCCCGTCACAAGAAATTTCTTTCCCGATTTCATTTGATTTTCCTTTTTCGACCTTACGACTAACGGTGCACTCCAGCTGAATAAATTTCCTCAACAGGGGGAACGTTTGAACCCACGTCATATGGTGGCCAAGCCAAACTAGTGGGCGGACTGTTCGTTTGCTCAGCCGCCTCTAAGCCGGCTCGCGAGATGAGACGACTCGGAGAGGGAAAAAGATTCAGAAAACCTGCTTGTTGGCAGGAGTCAAGCTGAGGTTGAACCTAGGGAAGTCGAAGGCGTATAGTCGCTTGTTGTTTGATTCTCGGGGGCCGAGGGTGGGCGAATGAGCTTTCTCCGTGAAGTTCGACTGGAGGACAAATTCGGCCCCTTTGTTGCTTTTCAGGAGGCCCTTGGATTCATCCCCAATCTCCTTCACGCACAAACTTTGTTGCCACGCGTCATCGAGGCTCAGGCGAAGCTCGAAGGCACTGTGCGTCTACAGGAAGGCGCGATTTCCCGGGTGCAGAAGGAACGAATCCTTCTAAGCATTGCAGTTGACCGACAAGACGCATACTGCGTTGCCGTGGATAGTAAAGTCCTGTCTTCGCTTGGCGTGACGGAGAGTCAAATCGATTCTCTCTTGAGCGACTTCCGTAACGCGGACCTTTCGGCGGCCGATTTAGCCTGTTTGCAGTTCTGCCTCAAACTAGCGCGTCACGCTCCCTCGGTAAGTTCGGAAGACATTGAAGCGCTGCGGACGTGCGGATTCAACGACGAGGCGATACTCGAAGCCGTCGTCGCGACCGCTTTGGCCGTCTACCGCTGCACGCTATCTGTGGGTTTGGGTCCGGAGCCAGATTTCGGAAGGCGGAAGCTCTCTGCGACGAGGATTGTTCCGCCGCGTGAGGGAGCGCCCCGCAGCCCGATGCCCCATGTTCATGATGTGGCTAAGAGAAAAGGGCCGTATGTGCCCGCTCCATACCTGAGTTCGAAGACGTTTGCACCTTTTGGCATCGTTCAGAAGAGTCACGGGTTCATCCCGAACTTTTTCCGCGCTCAGACTTTGCGGCCCGATTTGCTAGACGCAGAGCTGCAAGCGGTGGACAGGATTCTGGTACCCGAAGATCTCCTAACGCGAGTGCAAAAGGAATGCATTCTGCTAGCCGTGTCGGCGGCAAATCTCAACTCTTATTGCGTTGCGATGCATTGCAATCTGTTGCGCGGCTTGGGTATGCCCGCGGAGGAGGGAGACCAGATTGCCGTGGACTATAATGAGTCCAACCTGTCGGAGGCTGATCGGGCATTACTCGACTTTGCAGTCAAATTGGGGACGCATGGTCCGGAATTTTCTCGCGAAGACGTGGTCAGGCTTAGAGCATTTGGTTTCAGGGAGGAGCAGATTTTGGAATGCGAGGTTGTCACGGCCCTCAACAATTTTGCAAATACCCTTCAGATGGGACTCGGAATCGAACCCGATTTCGAGCCGCCTCCGGTCTTCGAGAAAAATAAAATGCATCTTTCTGACTCCGCCCAGACTCCTATCGGCGGTGAGGGCGTTGTGCATCTCGTCGATGTAGTGGACCCGGACGCTGAGTGTGTCGCCCATGCGCAGAGCGGAGACCTGCAGGCTTTTGAAGAGTTGGCCCGCCGGCATAGCCAGTTGATTTATCGCACACTCGCCGCCATCTTGGGCAACCCGGCCGACGCACAGGACGCCATGCAGGACACTTTGCTGAGCGCGTTCAAGCACATCGGTGGGTTCCAGGGCCGCTCGAAATTTTCAACATGGCTGATGAGTATCGCGAGGAATTCGGCGTTCCAACGATTGCGACGCGGGAAAAATGTGGAAAGCCTGGACGAAGGTGCGTACAACGAAGAGAAGGATTTTCGCCCTCGTCAGGTTGTGGCCTGGCAGGACAACCCAGAGCAGTTCTATTCCAGGTCAGAAATACGGCAACTCGTTGAAAGGGCAATCTTGGCGCTTCCCGCAAACTACCGAGCGGTGGTGATGCTCCGCGATATCCAGCAGCTTTCGACCGATGAAGTTGCCCAACAGCTGGGGCTGAGCGTGCCTAACGTAAAGACGCGGCTCCTGAGAGGCCGCCTTATGCTCCGAGAGTGGCTCTCACCTCACTTTATAGCCAATGTCAGGGGGGTAGCCCAGTGATCACATGCGAGGAATTCTTCGCCGAGTTCGGAGACTACCTCGAGAACCAGGTGTCGCTAGAGGTTCGTGAAGAGCTTGAGTTGCACTTGTCTAAGTGCCGTGCTTGCCATGTGCTGTACGATTCCAGCCTCAAGACTATAAAGATCGTGACGGAAAGCAGTTCATTCGACTTGCCGGAAAGCGTCTCTAATCCAATCATCGATCGCGTGATGGCGAAGTTGCGAACGAACCGCAGCTGACAAGCTCAAGATTTCAAATCTGTTATGCGCGCATCGAAGCTT
>DATDHE010000238.1:0-9293 GCA_036521695.1 Candidatus Acidiferrum sp.
GCATTCTTCGGGGAATGGTGATAAAACCGGCATGGCGCAGCAAGGCGCCCAGCGGAGTGAAAGTTCTCTGCCGAGTGGCGTCGCAAAGAAATGGCGCGCCGGTGTTTTAGGCGCAACAGGTCTGGTAGGGCAGCGCCTGGTAAAACTTCTCGCCAATCATCCCTGGTTCGAGCTCACGGAAGTCGCCGCTTCAGAACGTTCTTCGGGAAAGAACTACTCCGAAGCCGTCCGCTGGCGCCTCGACGGGCCCATTCCGGAAGCCGCGCGTACCCTCGTCGTCAAAAGCCTCGATCCCAGTCTTGAATGCGACTTCGTTTTTTCCGCGCTTGATTCCTCGGTCGCTGGCGGCGCCGAAGAAGATTTCGCCCGCGCCGGATATCCGGTAGTCAGCAACTCGAAAAATCACCGTATGGATCCCGACGTCCCTCTGCTTATCCCCGAGGTAAACGCGGCGCATCTCGACGCCATCCCCACCCAGCAAAAAAATCGCGGCTGCGGCAGCGGCTTCATCGTCACCAACCCGAATTGCTCGACGGCAGGTCTCGTCCTCGTATTGAAACCGCTGGCGGATGCCTTCGGCCTCGAAAAAGTTTTCGCCGTCACGCTGCAGGCCGTCTCCGGCGCAGGCTATCCCGGCGTCGCTTCCATGGATATTCACGCCAACGTCATTCCCTTCATCAGCGGCGAAGAAGAAAAAATGGAGTCCGAGCCTCAAAAACTTCTCGGCAAATGGGATGGTGCGCGTTTTATTGATGCAGGCCTGGGCCTAAGCGCTCACTGCAATCGCGTCCCGGTCCTTGAAGGGCACCTCGAATGCATCTCCGTCAGCCTGAAAAAAATTGCCTGCTTAAAGGAGGTCCGCGAAGCGTTGCGCAATTTTGAAGTCAACGCCGAACTTGCCTCACTGCCTTCCGCCATCCGTCATCCCGTGTTTGTCATCGATGGCGACGACCGCCCACAACCCCGCCGAGACGTTCACGCCGGAAACGGCATGGCTGCCGTAGTCGGCCGCATCCGCGAATGTCCGCTCCTCGATATAAAGCTAACCCTGCTCTCTCACAATCTAGTCCGCGGCGCCGCCGGCGCCGCCCTCCTCAACGCCGAACTCCTCGCCGCCCGCGGCTTCTTTAATCGCCGGGTCCAAGCCGAAGACGAGAAACAGCTTCCCGAGCCGGTCACTCGATGAACTAGCTTAGCTAGCTCACGATTTCGAGTTGAATATTTTGCCCTGAGGCATGGTTCTGCAGAAGTTCTGTCATTTGTAGGCCACAGCGTGGCAACGTCTCCGCCCCGCCAAACGAGATGACTATGGCAATCACCCGCTTTGTCGCCTCCGTCACCATCGTCCGCTCTGAATCGCTCGTCGGACTCCCATGGGGCCCGAGCGCATCGCAAAACACCGGCAAGTCTTCCAAATTCAAATCGTATTTCCCGATCCCCTTATAAGTTTCCCCAGCCCGCCCTGCTCGAAACACAATATCGCCTTGCACATGCGCCAAGTCATAAAGCCCCACCGGCAACCGGTTCTCCACGCTTACGAGATTAATCACATCTACCACATTGTTAATTCGCGGCAACCCTTTCCCTGCGATCACCCTCCGCAGGAGCGCCTCTGCCGACCCACGATACCTCGCCGGATCCTTCCCGAGCGCCTTGTACCCTGCTCTCGTCGCCAGAATCGCTGCCGACTCCAGCACGGCCTTCGGTTCCGCCGACTTCAAAATCTCGCCTTCGCAACCACGCAGCTCCTGGTCCAAGCCTTCTGGCGTCGGCCCCGCTTCCACTTCCGCCGTCACGCACGCCAAAGCCGCCCGAGGGCATTTCTCCTTCAACTCCGCATCAATACTCACCTTCGTCATTCTTCTTTTCCTCTTCACTCAGGTGCAGTCTGCCGCCGGTCAAGAACTCCGTCACTCGTGTTAAACTAAAAGCAATTTTAGGCTCGTAGCTCAGTTGGTTAGAGCGCCACCTTGACACGGTGGAGGTCTGGGGTTCGAGTCCCCACGAGCCTACCATCTCCACTCTCCGACCCATTTTCTACCTGTGATTCCCTACCTGTGTTGGTGTTAGTGTTGTGCCCAACCCCGCATAAATGTAGTGGTCGTCGAAAGCCCTTTTAAGCGCTGTGAACGCTGGCTCTCCGGTGCAGTGACCGGGGGCAACGTATTCGACTCTGAACCGATCATGCAGTGCGGTGACAATCCTCTCGATGTCGGGATCGGGCGCTACAACGAGATGAAAGCCGCCAGCGATGAAATGAATGCGCGGATTGATCGCAGTGGCAGATTCAACGACCTTGTCAATACCGGGATGCGAACAACCAACCACGATAACCATGCCATCGGGCGTATTGATGGCAAGCGACAGCTCACGCAATTCCAGCGTTCCCGGCTTATCGGACACCAGTGCGATCAGATGGATATCGGGAGCGATCTCGATATTCTTGTCGACCAGTTGAAAGTTAACTCCGGGCCAAGCCGATCCAAATCGCATGACTTCAGGCGGCGTGCCGTCGTAGTAGCGCTGTTCTTGAGGGAGGGAGGCGTCCTTACGATAAAAACTGCTCGGCAAGTCGGCACCGTAAACCCCGAACCCCTCCTTAGGCGCGTAAATCTTCACCGTGGGGTTCACCTTTAATAGGTAGGTCAGTCCTCCCATGTGATCGCCGTGTCGGTGCGACATCACAACAAAGTCCAACTTCGTCAAGTCGACGCCCTTCACTTTCGCGTTCTGCGCAAGAATGTCAGGGTTGTTGCCAGTGTCAAACAGGATCCGTTTTCCGCCGTATTCGACGAACGCAGCATAGCCCCAGTCTTTCTGCATTGTGGATACTTTACCGAATGCATCATAGAGAACAGTGATTTGCGCATTGCCAGCAGCAGCGCTCGCCATTGGAGCGGCGGATATTGTCGCGGCACACGCGATGACAAGCAGGAGTGCTTCAGAACAGGAAACCGCCCAGTTATCGGATGCCATGCTTTTCCTCCCTGCGTTGGCGTGGTGACCATTCGTGGTCTTGGGAGCCGGGAAGCAAATTACTCGCTGTGGAATTACGCAGTCAAGACCACATAGGATGATGAAATCGATGGTTCGAGTCCATTCGGGCCTACCATTTTCAAGTCCCGCTCCATTTTCTACCTGTGATTCTTACCTGTGAAACAGGTATAACGATTGTGGAGAGGATGCTCGTATGGAGCAGGGCGAAGAGAGCAAGCAAGGAAAGGCGTTCCGATGGCACTCACGCAGAGTCAGATCGAGAAGAAGCTCAGCAGTGAGCATCTCGACGAGTTGTTGGAGTTGTGGCAGACGGAGCAAGGCGCCGCGAAGCGTCGCGATCTCGAATTGATGGCCGCCGCGCTGCCCTTTCCCGTGGACGCACGTCTTCGGGTTCTGGACCTGTGCTGCGGTCCGGGCGATGTCGGTCGATCCATTCGGGCTCGCTATCCGCATTCTCAAATCGATTGCGTCGATCGCGACGTGTTTCTCATCTCGATCTGCATCAGGGTGAATCGGCGCGAGGGCGTCTCCGCGCAGAATTTTGTGCGCGATCTCTGGAACGCTGATTGGCACAACGGCTTACGACATGACTATGACGTGGTCGCGACGGCAAACGCCCTCCATTGGTTCGATGCGCACCGAGTCGCTGACCTATTCAAGGATGTCTTCGGCCTGCTTCGTCCCGGCGGAGTCTTTTTGTTCGTCGAGCCTGCTTGCACGGAGAAGATGTTTGCCGACGGATTCGCCGAATGGAGATCACGGCAGCCGGCCCGTTACAGCCGGGAAAACTGGGAGCGCTTCTGGACACGCGCGAACGAGATTCTTGGTTACGATCATACGAAGCTGTTGGGCTCGCGAGATTCGCATTTGAACGAGGGCATGCCGGTATCGGGTTGGGTCCAAGCTCTGAGAAACGCCGGGTTCGAATGCATCGATGTGCTCCTCCGAGACGCCCACGAGGTGTTTCTTGCTACTGCCAAACCCTGACGGACGCGAAGCGCTGACGCAACCTGTAATTCCTACCTGTGATATCTACCTGTGAAATACATATAACGGTTGTGGAAAGGAAGTTCGATACAATCTAAGTTGTTATCTTTCCGTACGGTGGTACGTTGACACGCTGTAGGTCTGGGGTTCGAGTCCCCACGAGCCTACCTTCCTTACCTCCGCCCTTCCGCCGGTTCGCTTTTTCCGCGAACCATCCTATTTGACGAAGCACTCTCGAACGCAATCAGACATCCGGTTTGAACAATCTGTAGTCTAATATTTCCAGGCCCAAGCAAACGGGTGTGGAATGCGGTTCGCTCGCCAACTAACTTCTATTCTGGCATGCCTATGTTTTTTTGTGTCTCTCGAAACTCGTGCGGCGGACTTAGCCAGCTGCACCGGTTACGTGCTGGACGAAAACGGCATTCCGGTCGGCGCTGCGCAGCTGAAGCTTGAAGACGCCGCGGCTCACGTCTATCGCACGGAATCCGACGGCGCCGGCCGCTTCACTCTGCGAAATCTCCCCGCGGGCGATTACAAACTGGAAGTCCGCAAGCAAGGCTTCTTCGTCATTGCAGGGCGCGCTCTCACCCTGCAACCCGGACCCAACGAACTCACTCTCACCATAAACCACGCCGAAGAAGTTCACGAGCAAGTCCAAGTCACAGCTCGCGCCAATCAAATCGACCCACAAGATACCGCTCAACGCAACACGCTCACCACTCGCGACATTCGAGACATCCCCGTACCAAGCCCGCACGTTCTCGCGGAAAGCCTCGTCGCTCTCCCCGAGATCACTCAGGATAATCAAGGCAATCTGCATATCGCCGGCGCGCGTTCCGGTGAAACGCAGTACTTGCTCGATGGATTCGAAATCGGCGACCCCGTGAACGGCCAGCTCACCGCTCGCTTCAATGTGGATGCCACACGCTCCGCCGAAGTCCAATCCAGTGGCTTCGGCGCCGGCTACGCTCATGCCGGTGCGAACATTCTCAGCCTCGACACTCCCGATGGCGACGACTGCTGGCGCTTCGGCGCCACCAATCCTGCTCCCGGCATCAACATCCAGGAAGGCCTTCACCTCGGCAACTGGTATCCCCGTTTCACTGTCTCAGGGCCCATCAAGCGCGGTCGCTTTTGGCTTTCCAATTCGATTAGCGTCCAACACACCTTCGCCGTCGTCAAAGGCCAACCCTCCGGCGCCAATACTTGGGAGGAATGGGCAGGAGACAATCTCCTCCGTCTCCAATACAACATCACTCCCAAGCACATTCTCCACGCCAGCTTCCTCTACAACATCGCACGCGGCACCAATCTCGGCCTGGACGCTCTCGATCCTGTCTCCACCACCGTCACTGGCGATCAGCACCGCTACTTCGGCTCCCTCAAAGACCAGGTCTGGCTCGCCGATACGCTCTTCGATTTCGGTATAGCCGCCGATGAAAGCATCCTCGCCTTCATCCCGCAAGGCCCGCAAACCTACGTCCTCCTCGTCAACGGCTCCTCGGGCAACTATTTCCAGCGCCTCCACCAAGTCGGACGCCGTTTACAGGCTGTCGCCGGCATGCCCGCCGCAACGCGCCACTGGCATGGCACGCATCAATTTGCTGTCGGCCTCAATGCCGCCAGCCTCACTTACTCCCTTATCGCCGACCGCGGCGAAATCCAGGCGCTCAACGCGTTCGCGAGCGACGAAGCAACTTGCAGCTCCGCGCTCCAACTCGGCTGTTTGGTACGCCAGACCACCTTTTCCGGCCCTGCAACTCCCTACGTTTCGAACACTCAGGCGGGCGGCTACGTTCAGGACACTTGGTCCATTTCAAAGTATTTCGTCGTGCAGGCAGGCCTGCGCACGGACTGGGATCGTTTCACGCAAAGCGCCATGGCCGAGCCGCGCGTCCACGCAAACATTCTTCCCTTCGGAGACGACACCTCAAAAATTTCGCTCGGCTGGGGCATCTACAACGTTCCACTCAATCTCTCTCAAATCGCCCAAGCCTTCGACCAACAGCAGCTCGACACGTTTTACAACTCCGCCGGCAACATCGTTGCTCCGAGCCCCGTAGTAAGCCAATTCGTGCTCCCCGCAAACGCCCTGCAGCAACCGCGCTTTACGATGTACAGCGGCGGCTGGCAGCAGAAACTCGTCCACAACACGCTCCTCGGTCTCCAACTTCTCGCCCGCAACGGTTCTCACGGCTTTGCCTACGTCGATCAGCGACCCACGCAACCCGGAGGAATATTTCTGCTCCAGGACACTCGCAAAGACCGCTATCGCTCCGCCACCGTCTCCGTCCGCCATGTTTTCTCTGAAGACATGGAAGTCTATGGCGCCTACACTCGCTCCGTCGCCCACTCCAACGAAGTCCTCAATCCTGCACTCGGCTCGATCTTCTATGTCGCGCAACAACCGGGCCCCGTCCTTTGGGATGCTCCCAACCGCCTCGTCACCTGGGGCTGGGCGCCCACGCACCTCTGGGGCATCCAAATCAGCTATTTCTTCGAGTACCGTACCGGCTACCCCTTCAGCGTCATTAATCTCCAACAGCAGCTCGTCGGCCCGCCCAACTCCTCCCGCTTCCCCGCCTATGCCAGCCTCAATATCGGCCTCGAAAAAAAATTCGGCTTCCGCGGCTATCTCTGGGGAGTCCGCGTCGAAGCCGTCAACATCCTCGACCGCCAAAATCCCAACACGGTAGTCAACAATATCGACGCCCCCAATTTCGGCGCCTTTTCCGGCGGCCAAGGACTGGCCTTCACCCTGCGTATCCGCTTTATCGGCCGCAAATAACCTCGCAACTTGTGACGCGTTCCCGGCGCGCGTGCCTAGGCTCACGCGAAGTCAACTCTCCATAGAAATTTTTCACTTCCAAATGTTTTTCTCTAACAACGACAACCCTGTCGTAATTCGTGATGCTAGAGTCGCCACTCACAAAATCTGATGTGCATGCTAGTTTTCTAGACCTGCACTTGTCGCCGCTCGATAAAACATGATTTTGTCCATGTGGTACGGCTTTGCGAGATCGCACGTTTTTTGAAGCGTTGCGCGGCAGGATGTCGTGGAAAAATTGCGTTCTCTGCGCGAAGGATTATTCGTGTCGCAGCGCGATCATCGGGTCGACGCGCATGGCGCGTCGCGCAGGAATGTAGCACGCCGCGACGGCCACAATAACCAGCAGCATACCGACGCCGGCAAAGGTCAACGGGTCATGCGCGCTCACGCCGAAGAGCTGGTTGGCCATCAGACGCGTCAGTCCCAGCGCGGCGACGATGCCGATCGCGACGCCGATCAGCGCCATCCTTGTCCCATGCCCGATCACTAGCCGCAACACATCGCGGCGTTGCGCGCCCAGCGCCATGCGCACTCCGATTTCGTGAGTGCGCTGCCCGACCAGATACGAAATCACGCCATAGATTCCCACGCACGCAAGCACCAGCGCGAGCGCCGCAAAGACGCCGAGAAGCATCATCGATAGTCTCCGCGCCGCGAACGAATTGGAGACGACCTCGTTCATCGTTTGAACGTTGTACACCACTTCGCGAGAATCGATTTCCGCCACGGCCCGCCGAACCGAGCCCAGCACAGCCGTGGGATCGCCTTCAGTGCGCAGCACCACCGCCACGGCATTCGCCGCCAGCGGCATCAGCTTCTCGGGAAGCTGCATGAACGGATAATCGAACTGCGCTTCGATGGCCGATTTTGCATCGGCGTCCAGCCCCCACTGCTTTACGTGTCCGACCACGCCGATAATTTCGGCCTGCACGCCGAAGCCCGCGAGATTGATCCGTTTGCCAATCGGATTGTCCTGCGGGAAATAGGTCCGAGCGAAAACGTCGTCGATCACGATGACCACCGGCGCATGCTCGTCGTCCTGCGGCGTGATGAAGCGCCCGCGCTCCAGCGTGACTCCCATCGCTTGCTGGAAGCCGGCTTCCGCGAGATAAAACATCGCTTGGTGCATCTCTGGGAGGTTCGCAGGCTTTGGCTGGCCCTCAATCCAGAAAGGCTCCGAGGAATTGTGGATCATCGGGCGCGAGCCGAGCGTCACCGAAACGGCTTGCACGCCGGGAATGCTGTGCATTTTTTCGTCGAAGTGGCGCAGCCGCGCCCGCGTTTCGGCCGAACTGGTTACAGGGTCGGCCGGCAAGGACAAACTAAAAGTGATAGCGTGACTGGGATTGAACCCGGGATCGACGCGCCAAAGCGCCGCGAGACTCCGAACCATCAGTCCCGCGCCGACCAGCAAAACCAAAGCCATCGCTACTTCGACGGCCACGAAAACTCCTTGCAACCGGTGGCGCGCCCCGCTCGAACCGCGGCCGCCCTCCTTGAGTATCTCCTCCAAATTCACGCGCGAAGTTTTCAACGCGGGCGCCAGCCCAAAAACAATTCCGGCAAACAAAGACAGCGCCATCGCAAAGATCAAGACGCGTGCGTCGAGCGAAACTTCGCTTGCGCGCGGCAAAGCTCCAGGCAGACTGCCGAGCACCACCTTGGTGCCCCAAACCGCGAGTAAGAGTCCCAGGGCTCCGCCCAAGCCCGCGAGCAGAATGCTTTCGCTGAGAAGCTGCCGAATGACGCGCCGCTGGCTCGCGCCCATCGCCGCGCGAATCGCGAACTCGCGCGAGCGGCCCATCGACCGGGCCAGCAGCAGATTGGCAACATTCGCGCACGCAATCAGCAGCAGGAAACCAACCGCGGCGAGCAGCACGATGAGGAATGGCTGCACGTTGCCAACAATGTCTTCCTTCATGGAAACAAGCGTGATACCCACGGCCTTATCGGCCTCCGGGTACGCCACCGCGAGATTCTGCGCAATGCCATCCATATCGGCTTTCGCCCGCGCCAGCGTTACGCCTGGCCGCAGGCGCCCAATCCCGTGCGAGCTCACATCGACACGCCGGTCGCGGAAATTCGTATCATTCCACTGCCCGATCGGAGTGTAGACATCCCGGTCGCGGCCATAGAAAGTGAACCCCGCCGGAATCACGCCCGCGATCGTGTACGACGTGCCATTCAGGATGATTGGCTTCCCGATAATTTCGAGCGATGCTCCGAATCTGCGCTTCCAGAATCCTCCGCCCAGAATCACTACCGGCGCCGCGCCCGTGTGATCGTCATCGGGACGGAAGCTGCGGCCAAGCACGGGAATCGTCCCAAGCGTCGAAAAAAAGTCCGCGGAAACCATGTAACCGCTCAGCCGTTCCGCTTCGCCCGTCCCGATGAAGTTGTAATCCTGGTTCCGGTATATCGCCATGGATGAAAACGTTTGCGTGTCGCGCTGCCAATCCAGGAAATTCAGGTAGTT
>DATDHE010000239.1:0-7491 GCA_036521695.1 Candidatus Acidiferrum sp.
GACTCCGTGGCGATCCACGACGAATTCGCTTGGAAAGCTTTCCGCGACGCCTGGCTAGGCCGCAAATCCGGCATCCTGGCCCAAATCACCGACAACTGGCTCAAACCCTCTTCGCCGCATCTAAAGCGCGCTGTCGGTGCAGGCCTAAACGAACTGCGCGCGCACGTCGAATCCCTAATCGAATCCCGCCGACAAGCCATTGAATCCGGCGCCGACCAATCCGCCCTTGCCTACGAACACATGGACCTCTCTCTCCCCGGCGTCATACGCCCCGCCGGCGCGCATCACCTCATCCGCCAGGTCTTCCAGGAAATCGAAGACATCTTCTTCTCTATCGGCTTCTCGGTTGTCGAAGGCCCCGAAATCGAAACACCCTATTACAATTTCGAAGCCCTCAACATTCCCGAATTCCATCCCGTTCGCGACGACATGGACACTTTCTATCTCGATCTACCCAAAGGTGCTCTAACGCCGCTGCTTCTTCGCACGCACACGTCGCCGATGCAGATTCGCACTATGGAGAAGCGAAAGCCTCCCGTGCGCGTCATCGTCCCCGGCAAGGTCTATCGCCGCGACAATGCCGACGCCACGCACTCCTTCATCTTTCATCAAGTTGAAGGTCTCGCTGTCGATTCCGACATCACTTTCTGCGACTTCACCGGGACCATCGAATATTTCGTAAAACAATTCTTTGGCCCCGGGGTAAAAACCCGCTTTCGCCCAAGCTATTTTCCGTTCACCGAGCCGAGCGTCGAATTCGACGTCTCCTGCATCTTCTGCGGCGGCAGCGGCACGGCCGCAGGTGGCGGCACTTGCTCCAAATGCAAAGGAGCGGGCTGGATCGAACTCTTCGGCGCCGGCATGGTCGACCCCGCCGTCTACGGCTTCGTAAAATACGACCCCAAAAAAGTCAGCGGCTTCGCCTTCGGCATGGGCATCGACCGCCTCGCCATGCTCAAATACCAAATCGACGACATCCAAGTCTTTTTCCAAAACGACGTGCGCTTCCTGAAACAATTCCCATGATCCACAACCCCTCTACAACACCGTCATTCTACGCAGAGTCGCCCCGCGTGACGCGGCTAGCCCATCAATTGTCATTTCGGACGGAGCGGGCTTATGCTTTTTCTTCCCCCTTCGCTCTTCGGAAGTGGTCGGCCCCCGCAGAGAGAAATTTCTCTTCGATTTCAGCGGCCGCGCGGACCTCGGTCCACTGGGCGGATTCTTTTTCAGCAGTCACGAGTCACCACTCACGAGTCATCTGGTCATGACTTTCACCGACGCCAAGCAACGCTTCTCGAATCGCGTAGCCGACTACGTCCGCTATCGCCCAGGCTATCCCTCGGCCGTTCGTGACCTCCTCCGCGCCGAATGCGCCCTCAAATCCGGCCACGTCATTGCCGACATCGGTTCAGGCCCGGGTTTCCTCAGCGAGCTCTTTCTGAAAAACGGTAACCGCGTCTTCGGCACCGAGCCCAACGAAGCCATGCGGCTCGCGGGCGAGGAATATCTCGCCTCCTATGACGGCTTCGTCAGCATCAACGGCTCCGCGGAAGCCAGCACGCTCGATGACGCAAGCGTGGATTTTGTCACCTCCGGCCAGGCGTTCCATTGGTTTGACCAAGACGCCGCCCGCGCCGAATTCCATCGCATCCTCAAGCCCACCGGCTGGGTGGTCGTCGTTTGGAACGAGCGGCTCACCGACGCAAGTCCCTTTGTCCGCGAGTACGAGAACTTGCTTCGAAAGTTCGGCACGGACTACGCCAGCGTGAAGGAAAGCTATCCCAATGAGCAGCACATGCGCGATTTTTTTGGCGCTGGCGCGTACTCCTCGCACACGCTGCCGAACTTCCAGGAATTTGATTTCGATGGAGTCGCCGGCCGCCTTCGTAGCAGCTCGTTTGTCCCGACACCAGACCATCCGAATTTCGCGCCCATGATATCCGAACTGCAAAGAATTTTTGGCGCCCACAACCGGGATGACCGCGTGCGCCTTGAATACACGACACACATCTACTTCGGCCGGTTGAATTCTCCCATAGTGACCAAGGACTGGAACCTCGCATGAAGGTCATTTACAACTGGCTGAAAGAATTCGTCGACGTCACCGCCTCACCGAACGACGTCGCCTCGCGTCTCGCCCTCTCCGGCACCAACATCGGTAGCGTGGAAAACGGCCCGTATGGCGCGGTCATCGACGCCGAAGTAGGTTCGAATCGCGCCGATTGTCTAGGGCACTTCGGCATCGCGCGCGAACTTGGCGCCGTCTACAAACTCCCGCTCAAGCCAGTTGTTCCAAAGCCTGTTGAGGGCGCGACAAAAGTAAGTGAAGCCGTAAAAGTTGAAATTCAGGCTCCCGAACTTTGCGGACGCTTCACGGCCCGCGTGATTCGCCGAGCGAAAATCCAGCCATCGCCGAAATGGCTGAAAGACCGCCTCGAAGCGAGCGGCGTCGCTAGCATCAGCAACGTCGTCGACATCTCCAACTACGTCATGCTCGATCTCGGCCACCCGCTTCACACTTACGACTACGACAAAGTCCGCGATCACCGCATCGGTGTCCGCCGCGCAAAGTCTGGCGAAAAAATCCGCACGCTCGACGGCCTCGAGCGCACCCTCGATTCCTCGATGTCGGTCGTCTTCGATGGCGATGGCTCCCGCGCCGTCGGCATCGGCGGCATCATGGGCGGCGCCGACACCGAAATCTCCTTCTCCACGAAAAACATCCTCATCGAATGCGCATGGTTCGAACCGATAGCCGTCCGGAAAGCCGCGCGCGCTCTCAAACTTCACACCGAAGCCTCCATACGCTTCGGTCGCGGCGCCGATCCCGAAACAGCCGAACTTGCCTCACGCCGCGCCGCCGAACTCATCCTGCAACTCGCCGGCGGCGAGCTGCTCTCCGGCGTCGATGTTTATCCCGGCAAACGCGCGCCGAGAAAAATTCAGCTGACCCGCACGGAACTTCTTCGCGTGATGGGCGCGGACGTTCCCGACAAGGAAATCGAAGCGATTCTCAGCGCCCTCGGCTTCGCTCCCGTTCGAATCGGCGAGAATCGCGGAGCGGAGGGTTCGCTGCTCGCCGCGTGGGAATGCACGCAGCCAAGTTGGCGCGCCGAAGTCGAACGTGAAATTGACTTAATCGAAGAAGTCGCGCGCATCTACGGCATGGACAAATTTCCGCCGCGCCTGCCCGCCGCCCGCCAAGGCGCGCAGCGCTTGCCCAAATTTGAAGCAGAATTGCGGGTGCGCGAACGGTTGATCGGTCTCGGCTATCGCGAAATCCTCACAATCCCTCACGTCGCCGAGGACCGCGACGCACTCTTCCGCCCTGAAGGTGTCAATCCCGCTCGCCTTGCGAATCCGCTTTCGGAGGAAGCCAGCGTGCTCCGTTCGAACGGCCTGGTCACCATGGCCGCCGCCCTCGAATGGAATCTCAATCATGGTCAGCGCAACGTCCGTCTATTCGAAATCGGCCGTAGCTATCGCCTCGACGGAACTTCTTCCGTCGAAACACCAATCCTCACGATCGGCGCGACAGGCGAAGCCCGCGAGAAAGGCATCTACGAAAGCAGGCGTGAGTACGAATTTGCCGACCTGAAAGGCGACCTCGACGCCCTCGGCGCGCTCGCCGCCGGCTTCGAGTGGCAGCAAGGCGGAGCCACCTGGACTCACGCCGCACTCCGCGGAACGATCCATCTGCAATCCGCCGATCCACGATCCGGCAATCTGCAATTCGTCAACCCACAAGCCGTCATTTCGAGGGAAGCGAGGAAGCTCTCTTCGCTCGGCATCGCAGGCCGGCTCGCTCGCCGCGTCGCCGAAAAATTCAAATTGCGCCAGGAGATTTTCCTCGCCGAAATTCAGGTCGACGCTTTGTACGCACAGATTCGCGCGGCAAAAGAAGCGCGGCGTTATGAACCACTTCCGCGTTTCCCCGCGGTCGAGCGCGATTTTTCCCTGCTGCTCGTCGATGACACTGCGTTTTCAGATGTCGTTAAAGCAATTCGTTCGCTCAACATCGCCGAAGTTGCATCCATCGACGCAGCGGATCTCTTTCGCGGGAAAAATGTCCCCGCCGGAAAATATTCGCTGCTCGTGCGCGTAACGTTTCAGAGCCGCGAAGCGACTCTTACCGACATGCAAATCAGCGTTTTCTCGGCCGCGATTGTCTCCGCGCTCGAGAAAAGTCTCGGCGCTCAGCTCCGCGCCAGTTGAACTACAACCCTTAAGTACATTACGCAAACTTTGTAGGGGCGCAGCATGCTGCGCCCCTACAAGCTAGATGTGATATCTTCGGCTAGTCGAGAGCAGACTCCATGAGCGCACCGGTAAAAGTCGAAATATTCGGTCAGACGTACGCGATCCGCGGCGATCTGGACGAAGCATACGTCCAGAAACTGGCCGAATACGTCGACGAAAAGATGCACGCGATTGCAGCGGGCACCGCAACGGTGGACACGCAAAAAGTTGCCGTACTGGCGGCGCTGGCGATCGCCGACGAACTCCACAGCTCACAGAAAGACCGCGGCGATCGCGAAGAATTGCTACGCGAACAAGCCGAACGTTGCCTAACGCTCGTCGAACGCGCTTTGAAGCAAACCGCTTGAAGGACTTTCATCTACGTTTGGAAATTCATCGAGCAACGCGCTCACGGCAAAAGCAGATGCCTCGCTCCCCTCGGAATGACAATCCAAAATACTGAATTTCATGTCACTGGCTCCAGCTTGTGGGAGTTCGGATCCAGCGGTGTTTGCCTAGTTCGGCGTGGAGCGCGGCGCCTAGCGGACCTTTGGCGCTGGCGGCCAGGTTTGAGTCGACGTGATTGGTTTTGCGCATGCCGGGGATGATGGTGGCGACGTCTTGGTTGTTGAGGATGAAGCGCAGCGCCATTTCCGGCATGGTCATGCCGTCCTTGAGAAGAGGCTTGAGGGCGTCGGCCTGGGCCACGCTGCTTTTGAGATTTTCAGCTACGAAATAGGTGTTGCGCCAGTCACCTTCGGGCCAAGTGCTGTCGAGCGTCAGGATTCCAGCGAGCGAGCCTTCATCGAATGGGCAGCGCGCAATGACAGCGACATCTCTCTCGCGGCACGCGGGAAATAGTTCATCCTCGGGATTCTGGTCGAAGATGTTGTAGATCACCTGTACGGCGTCGACGAGGTCCTCGCGCACGGCGCGAATGCCGTTCCACGGCTCCCAGCGATTGAGGCTGATGCCGACGGCGCGGACTTTGCCGCTGCTGCGCAAGTCTTGGATGGCGCGCAGTAAGCGGCCGTCGTCGAGCCACTTATCTTCCCAGGTGTGAAACTGTATGAGATCCAGAGTTTCGACACCGATATTGGTGAGACTTTTTTCGACGTACTCGACGATGTAATCGGGCGGAAAACATTCGTCGAGAGAAAACTCGCGGCGGCTGGGCCAGCAGCGATTCTTCGGCGGAATCTTTGTGGCGACGTACAGTTTTTTATCAGGTCCGCCAACGGCGGCGTTGGATAGGTTGGCGCGAAGGATTTTTCCGAGCAGCTGTTCGCTGTGGCCGTCGCCATAGGCCCAGGCCGTGTCGAAGAAATTGCAGCCGAGATCGACGGAACACTGCAGCGACGCGAGCGATTCCTTGTCTTCCGAGCCTGTCCAGCCGGCCATCCCCCACATGCCATAGCCAATTTCGCTGACTTTCCATGCGGTGCGGCCGAATCTGCGGTAGTGCATGAGCGTGTGCCTCCTAGTTTTGGAGCGCACATTATACCCAGACCGAGTCAGTATCGCGTGATGCGTCACCTGTGCGTGGTGGAAGAGGCTTTGAAACTCCTCCCCCTGCAGTTCTCTCGACGGCCGAGATGAACATGCACGTCAATAGCGCCAGCTGGTGGTGTCGGCGCCTGCGGGGGCGGATTTAAGCATCCATTGCTCGGAGGCGCGAAGGACGCGTTGCGTGAAGGTTAGGCCGCCTTCGCGGGTCGGGCTGCCTGGAGGGCCGGTGTAGCAGTGTGGTTGGTCGACGCCGTAGTCGAACGTGGCGTCGGAGTGGGGGTTCGAGGAGGCTTCGAGCGAGTGCTGCATCCGGTGAACGGCGCCATCGAGGAAGAAGGTGTCGGCTGTGCCGACCATGACGTGGAGTTTGCCTTCGAGCTTGGGACCTAGCGTTTTCCAGTCGCGTTGGAGGATGGCGGTGAGGTCGTAGTGTTCGTGCCAGTAGGCGGCGACTTCTTTATTGATAACGCCAGTGCGCTGATCCCAGATTTCGGAGGGATAGCCGTCGGGGCCGGCGGGGCTGAAGACGGCTTGCCAGATGTCCCATTGCTCGCCGGAACGGCCGTGAATGCCAAGGACGAGCTCCCAGCGATTGGTGCCTTCGGTGGTGGCAAGGATGATGCCGGGCGGGGTGCGCATTTCGGATTGGGCGATGCGGCCGAAGGGGCCGATGGTCCAGTAGGC
Source organism: Candidatus Acidiferrum sp. (assembly GCA_036521695.1). Taxonomy (GTDB): domain Bacteria; phylum Acidobacteriota; class Terriglobia; order Acidiferrales; family UBA7541; genus Acidiferrum. The sequence goes on from DATDHE010000239.1 coordinate 6,436, forward strand.
GTTTTGGTCGTCATAGATGTTCACGGTTTGGTAGGCGTGGAAATCGACCGGGTCGGGGCAGGCGCCCCAGGCACCGTTGAAATCATCGGGATAGAAGATTTGCGTTGCTAGTGTTTCCCAGCCGCCGGTGGAGCCTCCGTAAACGGCGCGAGCCCAGCCCTGGCCGATACCGCGGAATTGCTTTTCGATGGCGGGAATGAGTTCGCGATTGATGGCTTCGCCGTAGGGGCCGACGTTGGCGGAATCGACGGCGTAGGAATCATCGTAATAAGGATTCGCGTGCTGGACCAGCAGGAGCAGCATGTGGGGGAGCTTGCCGGTGGTCCAGTCCTGATAAAACTTGTATTGCGCTTGGGCGCGTTCGAGTTGGTAGCCAGTCATGCCGGGGTCGGGAGGTGTGGTGCGAAAGCCGGTGAAGTCGTGGGGGAAATGGCCGTGGTCTAGAAGCAGAGGATAGTGGGCGTTGGGATGAGAGGCCCAGCCTTCGGGCAGGACTACGATGGCGCCTAGATACATCGGGCGGCCCCAGAATTTTGTAAGGGTCGGGCTCTGGATTTTGATGTGCTTGACCCATTCGGTGTCTTTCGCGGGCTCAATAGGAGGAATGACTTTTGTGAGATGAATCTGGATGATGTCTGCGTTCGAATTGGCGGGATCGATGTGCACGCGTTCAGGCGTGCTGTAGAAATTGCCGGGCTTGGTGTCCCAGTGCTGGCCTTCGCCCTCATCCATGGGGAGTTTTACGGTGTGGCCGTCGGAGCGGTGGAAGGTGGTGTATTTGTTGAGGACGCCCTGGACCCAGTAGTCGCCCGCGGGGAGGTCGCGGAATTTGGCCGTGGGGTAGCCGAGGGCGTCGTCAGCGATGTTGGCAATTTGGCTGGGGGCGAGGGCGTCGATGTCGGCGCCGAAGATTTGCTGGGATCGGACTTCTTCCTCGAGGATTTGCGTGCGAGGCTCGGGGTCGTCTTTTGTGGAGATGACGACGTAGACGCGACCGTCGAGAGGCGTGGGGCTGAGGTCTGCGCTGAAGGAGATGGCGAAGCGAGGTTGCGCGGA
>DATDHE010000240.1:0-3685 GCA_036521695.1 Candidatus Acidiferrum sp.
CATTGAATTTGCATAGGGCCCGCGTCCGCCGCAAACACGGGCGGCTTCGTTCTCACGGCTTTATCGAACGCGCGCCGGAGAACCGTGCTCGTGTACACTTTTTTCTTGAAAGCGCGCCTCCGATAAAGCCCTAACGTGATCAGGGCTCATCAATGAAGGATGCTCGTGGGCACCCCATGTGCGGAGGCAGAGCAAGACAGTTCCATCTGAATCGAGGATTTGTCCAAAGTAGTCATGGGCAGGAAGACTAGCCGGCTGACCGAACAGTGCCTGATACCATTTGAAGCTCCGCGGGACGTCGCCTACCCCTATGATGGTCCACGTGCGCTTCATCGATCCTCTCTTCTTGCCTAGTATATCCTCGAATTGCCGTTCTGAGCCGATAGGGGGCTCCTCTCAGGTTGTCAAATCGTCGGCAAGCAAGAAACTGACAACGCGCAGATAACTTCAGGGTTGCCCGTCATCCTGGCGCAATCCGGTACGCAAGCTACCCTAATTCCCGGATTCGCAGTAAAGCTCTCTCGACCGCCTCGCGAACGATGGTGCCGTATCGGCCTTCAGGAAGGGAATCAAGGAACTTCTCAGCTGTTTGATAGAACCACTTAGCATCCTCGCGATTTCCAAGGTTCTCGTGAGCCTTCCCCATATTCAAATAAAGCGATGGGTAAAATTCACGAACTCGGTCGTCGCGGACTGCATTGGCGTGATCCAGTGATCGCTGATTCCACGCTAATGCGTCGACTGGTTCTTTCTGATGCCGGGCCACGTAGTGCGCGGCAAGACAACGTTCAAAGTCACCCGTGCTCTGCATCCAGGCGCTCATAAACAATCGCGAAGCCTCGGCGAGCCGACCGCTCGATTCGCACTCCATACCTTGCACGCACAACTTAACGATCGGATTATCCTGGTCCAATACGACAGGATACCCCTGCGGCGCTTGTTCTAGCTGTGTTGACGCAACGAACGGACGGTCGGCAACTCAGAAATTGAGAACCTGGCTCGATAACTTCAGGATTGCCCGTGATTCGCCCGTTACGCTTACGACTCAGATGGTCCGCACGTCGTCCGAAAGTATCCTGTTGCTCGAAGCGCCTTATTTAAGACGTTGCAAGACGCTTGTCTAGCCAACCTTCTGGTTGTTAACTAGCCATCTGGCGGATGCGCCTTCCGTTCCTTTCCTCGATACTGGTGTCAGAGTTCAGGAAAGGGTTACTCGACATGGCCAATTCAATATTAGAAACAATTTCAAGCGAATTTTCTTCTGCGGCGGAGAAGGTGGGCGGTAGCGTGGTTGCCGTCCATGCCCGGCGCTGGCTGCCGACCAGTGGCATCGAATGGAGGAAGGGCGTGGTCGTAACAGTTCATCACGGCGTGCAGCGCGACGAAGACATCAAAGTGCTGCTCGATGGTGATCGCGCAGTTTCTGCGAAACTGGTTGGACGAGATCCTCGTACCGACCTAGCTGTTATAAGGATCGAGGAACGGCCTTCGATTGCGCCCCAACTCGGCGACTCGACAAGCCTGAGGCTGGGCCATCTTGTTCTCGCGCTTGGTCGCACGCGGCGAGGGGATCTAGTGGCGAGCAGCGGAATCATTGGCGGCATCAGCAGCGAGTGGAGGAACCGGCGTGGGGGACAACTCGATCAGCATATCCGGCTCGACCTCGCCCTGTACCCGGGATTTTCCGGCGGACCGCTGCTCAATGCCAGGGGTGAGGTTGTTGGCATCAATACGCGAGGCCTAGCCCATGGACGAGCCGTGACCGTGCCGGTGGCGACCGTCAATCGGGTGGTCGAAGAACTCCTGGAAAAAGGGCATATCGCCCGCCCCTATTTGGGTATCGCGATGCAGCCGGTGGAGGTGCCGGAAAATATGCGCTCGAAGCTGCCTAGTCAAACGCGAGTTGGGCTGCTTGTCGTACACGTCGAAAACGATGGGCCCGCAGAAAAGGCCGGAATGTTGCTGGGAGACGTTCTTCTCGAAGTGGGCGGAGAGACAGTCGAACACGTGGATTCGATCCAGGATTCGCTTGCCACCGCGAAGATCGGTGATGTTCTGCAGATCCGGGTGATTCGTGCCGGCGAGATCAAGCCGGTTTCAATCAAACTGGGTGAGAGGGCTCGATAAAGAATGTCGAAGCGAACCGGTGGAGGCGCGATCCGAATTGCAGTAGCGGCGACCTCCGCCGTTCGCCGGGCTGGGCTCGAAAGCATCATCCGCAGCCACGCTGAGTTCCATCTGGCGGGAAGTTTTGGCGCGGTGGCGAGCCTGGTGTCATTTGCCGGTAGCACCGAACTGGATGTAATTGTCATCGACACCGATTCGATCCGCGATTTATTACTTGAGCCGACATCGGACGCCGCGATTGTTCTGCTCACGGAGGTCACCGAGGCGCGGTCGATCTCGCGCTTATTGCGGAGCGGGGTGCGCGCGGTTCTTTCCAGAGAGAGCGACCCGGACGACGTTCTCTCCGCCATTTATGCCTCCTATGATGGACTGGTGTTGCTGAGCGCACCGACCGCAGAGAGCTTCGCTGCCCTCTTCGGCGACCAGCCGCTGGAGGTTGAACCTGAATTGTCCGAAGAGATCACCTCCCGCGAAGCCGACGTACTTAGAATGTTGGCGCAGGGACTCGTCAACAAAGATATCGCGGCTCGTCTCGGTATCTCCGAGCATACGGTCAAGTTCCACATCAGCTCGATTCTCGACAAGCTAGGCGCTTCCACACGCACCGAAGCGGTTACACTGGGAATCCGGCGTGGGCTAATTCCAATCTGAACTCTTTGGCCTTCAGGTATGCTCCCCATCCAATAACTACCGAGTAGCCAGGCGGCCTTGCGGCCGCCCGGCCCTCTCATAACTGGGCGTGAAGGTTTCCCTTCACCCAGCTCAAGCCCTTCGAACGCCTCTTTAGGGGAGACGCGGTTTCGAAACGGGAAGACGCAGACGATGAACCCGGTCATGGCACTCGGGATGAAGTAAAACGCAGTTCGTGGCACCAGTGGAACCGCCCTTCACACGAGGGACGCAGTAATGAAGGCGCCAGCCCGTGATCCGGGTGATTTTTGTATTGCACTGCGTGCAGAGTCCACGTTGCTCATACCAGAGATAGCGAAGCGTGCGGGTACCCCGGAACGTTTCCAGCATGTGAGCCCCTTCCCGTTCTTCGAAGTAGGTTTCATAGGTTGGATCGTACGGGTTCGCTTCGCCTTTAACCTTGACGTGTCGTTTGATGGGAGTGCTCTTGGCGTAGTACAGCCAGACTTTACTTGGCCGTCCTTCGTCATCGCAGGTTTCACCGAAGAAGGACCAGTCCCGATTCCCACGCCGGTCAAAATATTTCGGTTTGAACCAGCGCGGGCTTTTGTTCGGGTGTCTTCGTCGAGCCCATTTCCACAGACTAGAGAAGAGGGTGTAATCAACGCGTCCGAACGTGCGTTTGCTCACCACGTGCCGATGATAGTTCGCCCAACCGCGAATCTTTGGGTTGAGTTGATCGATCAGATCGGCGGCCGACATGCCAAGCCCGACTTTAATTGTTGCCCGGACTCCTGCCAAGAAGGTTTTAACGTTCTTCTTGGACGGCTTGATGAGCAGTTTCCCGTTAGGGTAGCGGCGCACGTTTTGTCCGAGAAAATCAAAGCCTTTCTCCACGTGCGTAGTGACGGTCTTCGTGGGAGAGAGT
>DATDHE010000241.1:0-3906 GCA_036521695.1 Candidatus Acidiferrum sp.
TTCTACGCTGCCAACATCGCTTGCGGCGTCAATCTCCTCGATGCCGTAACCCGCCACGGCGTAAAGAAATTCATCTTTTCGTCCACCGCGGCCACCTACGGCGAACCTCACACCGTTCCGATCCCCGAAGATCACTCCAAAAGTCCCATCAATCCCTATGGCAGATCCAAACTCCGCTTCGAAGAAATCCTCTCCGACTATCGCGCCTATACCGGCTTGTGCTACGCCACGCTCCGCTATTTCAATGCCGCCGGAGCTTCCACGGAACGCGGCGAACATCATCGCGTCGAAACCCACCTCATTCCCAAGGTTTTGGATGCCGCTCAAGGCGACATTCCTCACATAGAAGTTTTCGGCTCGGACTACCCTACGCCCGACGGCACCTGCGTCCGCGATTACATTCACGTCCTGGATATCGCCGATTCCCACGTCCGCGCCCTCGAAGCCATAGAGTCCGTTTCCGGCGAAGCCTTTAACGTCGGCAACAGCCGAGGCTTCTCCATCTTCGAAGTCATTGACGCCGCCGAGCAAATTACTGGCCGCAAAATTTCTCGCAAACTCTCTCCCCGCCGGTCCGGCGATCCCGCCGTCCTGGTAGCCAGCAAAGACAAACTTCACCGCACTCTCGGCTGGGAAGCCCGGCACTCTTCCCTCGAAGAGATCATCACCTCAGCTTGGTCGTGGAAGCAAAAACACCCGCATGGCTACGCAGAGGCTGCTTCTGGTTAGACATGATTGGATTGGTTGCGTTTTCAATCCGCGATCTTGTACCGAAGAATGCACCACAAAGCCTGCACGCCATCTTTCCAGGTGATCTTCTTTCCTTCTTCGTACGTCCGCCCCGCATAGCTAATCGGCACTTCGTAAATCCGCCACTTACCCTTCGAGACTTTCGCCGTAATTTCCGGCTCAAACCCAAATCGATTTGACCGCAGCGTAATGCCTTGCAGCACCTCTTTGCGGAACACTTTGTAGCACGTCTCCATGTCCGTCAACTTCAGATTTGTCATCACATCCGAGAGCAGCGTCAGAGTTTTATTGGCCACATAGTGCCAGAAGTAATGCACCCTCTGGGGTCCGCCAAGAAATCTTGACCCAAACACCACGTCCGCCCGCCCATCAATGATCGGTCCCAACAATGTCAGATAATCCTTCGGGTCATACTCCAAATCCGCATCCTGCACTAGAACGATGTCGCCGCTGGTCTCCCGAAAGCCCCGCCGTAACGCCGCACCTTTGCCCTGATTCTGCGTCTGAAATAAAATCCTCAATTCTCGAACGTCCACGGGATCGCCGCCGTCATGAGCGGGCGCCCATGTCTCGCCTTTCGCCTGTGCCTGCGCCATGCTTTCCAGGTATTGCCGCGTCCCATCCGTCGAACAATCATCCACGATGACGATTTCCAGGCGCATCCTGGTCTCCAGAACGCGCCGCAAAATCTCCTCAATCGTATTTTTTTCATTGTAGACGGGAATCACAACCGAAATCTTGGGGTTCTCTAGCGCAGAAGGGTGTCGCCGCAGTGCACACATTTTCAGCAACCGATTGTAGCGGCCCTATACGCGCAGAGTAAAGCCGGACTCTGCCGCACGCCCCGGCGGCATCCGCGCGAGGTGCTCCGTTTGAGCCTTCCCGTTGGCCATCCAACCAGTTATCCTATCCTTCGTCCGCGAATGTCCTCGAAGCCCGCAGGGAGCTGGAAGGTATTTCTCTCCTCTTCCCTGGGTCCTTTGCGTCCTCCGCGAACTCCGTGCAAGTGTTTTGAAATACCCTCGCTCGATGCGATGACCACCTTCTACATCCAACAATTCGGCTGCCGCGCCACGCAGGCCGACGGCGCAGCCCTCGAGCGCCAGCTCCTCGACCGCGGCTGCACCCGCTCCTCCGATCCCGCGGCCGCTGGTATCGTCGTACTCAACACGTGCACGGTAACCGCAGCCGCCGACGCCCAGGCTCGCGACGCGATCCGCAAGATACACGCGCAAAATCCCGACGCCCGCCTGATCGTCACCGGCTGCTACGCCCAGCGCGCCCCAGAAGAAATAGCCGCCCTCCCCGGTGTCAATTGGGTCGTAGGCAATTCCCACAAACCGCAAATCCCCGGCCTGGTTGACGCTCTCCGGACCGCGCCTGCCGCGAAGCCCGCAGTCGATTCGTCGGCCGCTACCTCGAGCAATTTCTTTCCCACCTTTGCCTTATTTCAGGATTCCGCGGCACCGTTCCATTCCTTTGCAGGGCCGCAATACGTTGCGCCCCATCTCGGCAAGATCTCCAGTCTCGATGATTCCCTCGATCACGCCCAAATCTTGACCGGCAACATCTTCAACCACCCCGAATTCCTCTCCGCCCCCATCCAAGGCGGCGAATCGCAGCACACTCGCCCCATCCTAAAAATCCAAGACGGCTGCAACAACCGCTGTTCGTTCTGTGTAATCCCTTACGTCCGCGGAAAAAGCCGCAGCCTAGGCCCGGACGCGGTAGTCCGCGAAATCCAAGCCCTGGTGGGACAGACATCCCTGTCCGTCGTCCTCCCCTCTGAACGGGCATCCTCAGCCGTCTCCTCTCCACTAGAATCTGCGTTCCTGCCCGTCCCCGGGGAGCCTTCCCATCAGCCATACGCCGCCCGCGAAATCGTTCTAAGCGGCATCAACCTAGGCACCTACGGCCGCGACCTTTCTCCCCGTGTCGAATTCACCGACCTCATCCGCCGCATCCTGGACGAAACCAGCGTTGAACGCCTGCGCATCAGCTCCGTGGAACCCCTCGATGTTACGCAAGATCTCATCGACCTCTTCGTCTCGACACGCCGCATCGCCCACCACTTTCACATGCCCCTGCAATCCGCCTCCGACCCCCTCCTGGCCGCCATGCACCGCTGGTACCGCGTCGAACACTATTCGCTCCGCGTCCATCTCATCCACGACCGCCTACCCAACGCCGCCATCGGTGCCGACGTCATCGCCGGCTTCCCCAGCGAAACCGAGTCCGATCACGCCGCCACCCTATCCTTCATCGAACGCCATCCCTTCACCTACCTCCACGTCTTCTCCTATTCTCCCCGCCCCGGCACAAAAGCCGCCTCTCTCTCCCATCAAGTCCCCGGCAATGTCATCAAACGTCGTGCGCGCGAACTGCGCTCCCTAGCCGAGGAAAAATCCGCCGCCTTCCGCCGCGCACAAGTCGGTTGCACCCTCCGCGTCCTCACCCTTCACCGCGATGAACGCGCCGGCAGCGAATGCACTCCCGCTCTTTCCAGCAATTACCTGCGCGTCAGTGTTCCTGGAATTTTTCAGTCAAATCTTTGGCAAGATGTGGTGATCACATCCGAAGAAGGGAACTACTTAGTAGGCAAGCCGACATCCACTTTCAGCGAATCCTCCGTGAACTCTGTTCTCGGCGTTTGCCCCGACCGGGTCGGGGCCTCCTCTGTGTAGATATTTTTCCTCTTTTTTCTTTACGTCCTACTTCTTTCCTTCTCTTTTCATCAGCCCTCAAAAATCACCTGCGCCAAAGCCTGCATCTCCGTATGCGTAATGCTCAAAGCAATCCTCTTCACTCCCAACTCCTCGGCAATCTTCCGTGCCTCCCCATCCAGCCAGATCGTCGGCCGACCGCCCTTCTCTCGCACCACCTCAAAATCCACCCAACGCACTCCGCGTCTCCAACCCGTCCCCAAAGCCTTCATAGCCGCTTCCTTCGCCGCAAACCGTCCCGCAAACCGCTCATACTTGTTCTTGAACCGCTCGCAATACTCTCTCTCCGCCGTCGTATACACTCGCCGCAAGAACGGCTCCCCATGCCGCTCAATCGCCTTCTGTATCCGCTCCACTTCTGCCAAGTCCACGCCCATCCCAATAATCACCAGTCACCTGTAGTTGCGGGTCCTCTAGACCCGCGCGCTCTTCT
>DATDHE010000242.1:0-4193 GCA_036521695.1 Candidatus Acidiferrum sp.
GGCGCGGGGCGTCGAGTTTTACGGAAGTTCGTAGATGAGATCGTTAAGCCCTCGGGCGGCGATCTGTATCTGAGCGTGCGCAAAGAGAACAGGGTCGCGTGCCGATTCTATAAGAGACAGGGCTTGAAGGTCGCGGGGAACATCGCTTGGTCTGGCGGTTTAATCCCCGGTCGAGTGTACAGGCTCCCCAGCTAGCAGCTTAATGCTGTTGCTGCGGATCGCCAGTTTGGTGTTCTTGAATCTGAAAGCGAAGGAATCTGTGAACGGCGTCGATGGCTGTTTTATCCGTTGTCGTGATGATGACGTGTCCCCCGTTCGGGGTTTCCTCGAACGTGTAGTGAATCTGCTTCTCTAGCTCCTTCATCTGCGGCACACCGGGCGGAACTGTGTCGTGGACGAACATCGGAATGTTGAAGTCGCCGTCTGCGAACATTTTTGCAATATGCCGAAGGTGCATCCGAATCTTGTCGCGGCTACTGGTGTCCTTGGGGTCGTTGGCTTCTACCTGAATCACACCGCCGTCAGGCTTCAACAAGAAGTGATGCGTAGTGGCTGTCTGAGAAAAACCCATCGCATTTTCGCCGCGTTCGTTCATTTGCGCGTGGGCGTCGTGCATCGGGCAGTCTTGCGCTTTCGGCTTGCTGGCAGGGTCTTGACAGAAAAACAGGGCAAGTGCACTTGCTAGAACAACAAGACTCATGTCGATTTCTCCTTCGACTGTGCGAACACTTCGAGCAATCCGGCGCGTTTCCCGTGAGGAGTCTGTTTCAGGAGTAGGCTCCATTTAGCCAACGTCTTTTTCAATTCGCGACGTCTGGACTGTAGGTCGTTAATTTGCGACTCGATCAAACCGAGCTTCTCGGTGCCTAGCTTTCGCACTTGATGGCATGGAGTTCCGCCGTTGTCTCGCACAGTGAAAATCTGCTCTAGCTCTTTGATCGAGAAACCAACAGACAGAGCACCGCGAATCATTTGCACCCGCATGAACGCTTCTGGCGGAAACAATCTGTATCCCGCAGAAGACCGTTGCGCCGCAGGCAACAACCGATTCCGCTCGTAATAGCGGAGCGTATCGACGCTGATGCCAGCCAACCGCGCCAATTCAGATGAATGCATAACCTTGGCGGGAGAGTGCTTCATAAGAGAATCCTCCGGTGTGGAATGGTTCCAGAGTCAAGCAGAATTTCAAAGGAACATTGCATCCCCACAGGTCGGCGACAGACGCCGTACCGATAATACGGAACACGCGCTCTCTCGGCTGCGACTCCACTCATCCGGGTGAGCTAAATTGGCTTTCCGCCACGGCGTTCGAAAAACCCCACCGACTACTGCACCCTAACCGCTTGATTTTGCAGGTCAGAAATCACCGAAAGCAGTGTGTCGTTATCCATCTGTTATTCAAACGAGCGAGCGGACGGTCAAGCTATTCCGGGAACTGTACACCAAAGGTAGGCGGCTATGGCGTTTTCGAGGCGGTGGAGGGGTTTGTGACCAGCTTGGCGGCTTGTATGGCAACTGCTGCTAAGCCTTATCTACTCTCGGAACGACGGAGCGTGAGTACGACTGTGGTATGCTCGCCGCCTACTGAAGGAATTTGGTCAGACAGTTCGGAGAGGAGGCGTTATGCAACCGGGTACAGTATCAATCACCGCCGTGGCGGAAGCGTTCTTCGACGCATGCGAGACGGGCAAGGGATGGGAGGTTTGCAGCTCGTTTTGCACCCCCGATGCGACATTTTCTGCACAAGCCGAACCGTTGTTGGAGGTGAAAACTCTCGCGCAGTACACGGACTGGATGAAGGGCATCCTGACAGTACTACCCGATGCCAGTTATGAAGTGAAGTCGTTCGCGATGGATAGCGCTCGGAACAATGTGGCAGCTTACGGCGTGTTTCATGGGACGCATACGGGGCAGGGCGGACCAGTTCCGCCGACGGGTCGCCGAGTCAGCACCGATTACGTTTACGTGATGCAATTCGACGGTAGCAAAATCGCGCACATGACGAAGATTTGGAACGCAGGTCTCGCCCTGAAGGAACTCGGCTGGGCATAGCTGTTCTTTCAAGACTCAAAAACAAACAATGTGGAAACTAGCTTTCCTTTGGGGCACGGGGCGTACCTCAATCGTCATTGTGCATCACTCGTCAGCCCCACTGCTCGGAGAATGTGTTATCGTTGGCTCGTAACATGACTCGCGGGCGCCCAGTCAATCTGAAATGCTCGATTTCGCAGTGCGTCGCCAATTGCATCAGGGCATGCTGCTCGAACTTCACTCGACCGAGGATCAAGACGACGAGCCGTAGTATGCCGTCACTTCCCTGGCGCTCGAAAAACTTTGTCCGAGGCTGGGACAAAAGGAATTCTGGGTTGTTACTCATGTTACTTTTTTTGAGCACTTTCGATGTCCATAGGAGAGACTGGAGGGCCTTGCTGAGACGGATAAGACTGCTGAGACTCGGCCTTAAGCACCAGAAAATGCAGGTATTACGAGTGAAGTGATAGAAACAAACGGAGTTGCGAAAACCGCGTCAATATAATCCCCCCCTCTCCGCCATAGCCAAAATCGTCAGTAAATATGCGGCGATTTGAGCCTTGCTACTACTTTTTCTGTCTTTATCCTGATTAAAGTTATAGTTGTGGTAACTCTGTAACTCTATTGGGTGGAAAAGCATCATCTGCTGCTAGACCCCCGCAAACCATTCGGTTGAAAGCCGAACAAATGGTAGCGCCACAAACGGCCGATGCACACTTTCATTCCGTGATTGGTTAAGGGCTACCGTGTGTAGGGAATCTTCAGGCGTTTCGCCAGCATCGCGGTGATCGCGGCGGCGATGAGCAGCCAAACCAAAAATTCGATGCCTGAGGTTGGCGTCATCATAGAGATGTAGGCATTGTCATCCGAAATTGAATCCTAGTTGCCAATCGATGATTCACCACTCGCGAACGCGGACCGCAACCGCGGTCGTAGAAAATAAAAGAGTAAAGCACCGGCAATCAGGAATCCGATGCCGCCACGAAGGAGATCTCCCATGAAAATATTGACCAAGTCTCCCAAAACCTGCGTGGCAATTATGGCCACGGCCAACCTCCATCCCCAAGAGCGACGTTTGAGCCAACCCACGCAAGCAACGGTTAGTGTAGCTGCAAGCAACAAGAACGCGATTCCCGCTACTCTGCCAAACGGTGCAAGTTCTTTGTGAGCGTGCGGATTAAGACTCCAAATACGGTCAAGAGCACTGCCTTGCCAGACCAAGGTTGTTCCCGCAAGAGATGCCATTATGGCGCCAAATAGCAGAAATATGCCGACGGCTGTAATTCCACGAGGAACGGGCCCTCGGGCCGAATGCTTCTGAACATTCATGTCGCAACTATACGGGAATTGTACGGCGTGAGTAGGACATCGGGCCGATTGCGAAGGTAAGAATGATTCGCTACGAATTTCGGCTTCCAAATACAGCACGGCATCTCCCATTTCAAACGCAAACCTCGTGCGCAGAACGAAAGGCCGGTCGGCGCTTAACGTAAGTCAAGGTTCAGGTTTTTACGTACGCAGCACTTAGTTCAGAAAAGCCATTGTTGACTTCCTGACGACGCGAAGTATCATAAGTGCAGTGGCGAAGGAGTTCGCCCTCTAACCGCTGTCCTTTAAGCCGGGACAGATGATGACTCCTGACAAGGATCTTGTCGCGGAGTCATGTCCCCGGCAATGATCCCAAAACATAGGCAGGAGCGAGAACTGACATGCAAAATGTCTGGGCACTGGCTTCCTTGTGGGTCGGATTGGCGCTCATCGCCACACTGTTGGCGATCTGGTTCAAAATCTCTACCGCTTTGTCAGAAATTGTTGTAGGGACCGTCGCACAGTTAATCATCGGGGCCATCGTCGGCCCCATGGGCCTCGCGGCGAAGTCAGAGTGGATTACTTTCCTTGCCGGAACCGGCGCCATCGTCCTGACATTTCTCGCGGGTGCTGAACTCGATCCAATCATCTTCCGAACGAAATGGAAGGAAGCAACAGCCGTTGGGCTCATAGGCTTCTTCGGGCCGTTTTTAGGTTGCACGGCAGTCGCACATTACGTCCTGCATTGGACGGTCATGTCGAGTTGGCTCGCAGGCGTGGCACTTTCCACGACCTCCGTGGCGGTTGTGTACGCAGTGATGCTCGAACTGGGTCTCAACAAGACAGAGTTCGGG
>DATDHE010000243.1:0-12358 GCA_036521695.1 Candidatus Acidiferrum sp.
CAAGTGCGGCTGCGCCGCCTGGTCGGCTGGCAGGATCTGTCGAGTTCACAAATGGAGGCGGCGTAAGCAACTGCATACTCAACCGCTCGCTCGTCGATAGCTGATGCCAACTACTTTTCCACCAATTGACCGACACCACCCAGTCCCAACAGGGAGGAAGATAATGCATTTCAACGCCGCGATAGATTCATCCACAATGATTGTTGGAGTCATCACTCTCTTTTATGGCATTCGTCAGTACAGGCTGAAAAACTCGCTGGAACGGTTTGAAAAATTTCAATCCCTGACTGCGATGTACGAGAGCGAGGAAAGGCGCACAAAGGCCGCGACAGGTGCGGATTTTGGGTTGTCTCCGGCGTGTAGGCAAACACTACAGACTGTGTGGCGGATGAAGCAGTCTCGATCGAACCCGTCTCTCCGGTCCAATTCCCTGATCATGAGGGAAAATACAGGGAATTTCATCGATTGAGCCTTTTTTGGGCCGGCTAATAGCCGAATAGTCGTTTGTTTACCTGACCAATTTGAGCAAATTCCCTACGCAACAGAACAGGGAATTTATTTGACTAAACAGGGAATTATTTTGGACGATCAGGGAAGTTTCTGGAAATAACAGGGAAAGTGGAGCCAGGAATCGACTAGGTAGGCAACGTCTACAAGGCGCGGCCGATCCACACAGCTCTGCCGATGATCTTCGACCCACCGCGCCCTCGGAAACCCAGCAACTCGTCGAGGCTCATCACAACTTCCGGTGAGCGTTGCCGTTGGCCGTCTCGACCATTCCCGTCTGAGCCTGAAAACCGACGGCTACGCTCGGGTCCGACGACCCGAACGGTTCCATTGGGATGGCGGAAAATTCCACGCAATTCGATTCCTGGAAGGTCGACGAGATAAATGCCGTCCCTACCAAGATTTGCCTGCCCTCGGTCGATCAGGACGAAATCGCCGCGATTGACCTCGAACAGATCCGAACCTGCCTCGATGACGAGCATCGTTTCATGCGCTGGCTCTTTGAGCTGTAGCCTGGCTTCGAGAAAATTGCGGCTGAAGGGAGTCTGTCCGATCACCATTTCGGCGGGGAGCGACGTTCCAAGTTCGTATTGGTCGACCATCAGGACATCTGCTAATAGGGCGCCGGGAAGCAGACCCGCCGGGCGCATCTCACCTTTGCCAGACAGCAGCCAATTGATGTCGACGTTGGCGACCCGGGCTAAAGTCGCAAGCGCGTCCAGCCCGGGTTTTGAGCCTGCTTCATAGCTCTGCAGTGTGCTGGCCGGAATCTTGGTGGCCTTCGCCAGCGCATAACGGGACCCGAATTCCTTCGTTATCTTCTTCAGGCGTTCTGAAAAACCCATATCGGCTCCGTTGAATTTTTTGCCACGCTATATCGTCCAACTGATAGGACGGAATATCGTGCTTATCTTATAGCGAGGAATTAGATCTTCGTCAATGAGGGAAACGCTCGAAAAAGGCAGGGGGAAGGTATGTGGCGGCAGGAAGGTAGTGGTGTTGAAAAGGGAGAGCGAACGAGTCGGATTGAGGTCGTCTATCGTCCGATGGCGGACCTCAAACTCGATCCGAAAAATCCAAGGGTCCACGGCAGGAGGCAGATCCGTCAACTAGCGCGAAGCATCGGTTCGTTCGGCTTTAACGTGCCGGTCCTGGTGGATTCCTCGAACAAGGTGATCGCGGGGCACGGCCGCCTGATGGCTGTGCAGCAACTGGGCTGGACCGAGGTGCCGACAATTTGTTTGTCGCATCTGAATGAAACGCAGGCTCGAGCTTTCATGCTGGCCGATAACCGGCTACACGAGCTCTCGATCTGGGATGAGAAGCTCCTTGCGGAGCAACTCGAACAGCTCGCTGACCTCGATCTCGATTTCAGCCTCGAGGCGACCGGCTTCGAGATGGGCGAAATCGATCTACGCATCGAACAACTGAACGCCGACCCCAAAGACGAATCGGATGAGGCTGATGATCTGTCCGGTCTATCGACGGGTCCTCCGGTGTCGCGAGCCGGCGATTTGTGGTTCTTGGGTGAGCGGTGCAAAGTCTATTGCGGCAGCGCCCTGGAACAATCTTCGTACGCGACGCTGATGGACGGGGAGCTGGCGCACGTAGTGGTCTCGGACGCTCCTTACAATGTCCCGATCCAAGGCAACGTGAGCGGCCTCGGTAGCGTTCAACATCGAGAATTTGCGATGGGTTCCGGCGAAATGACCGAATCTCAATTCACCGCTTTTCTGACCAAGGCATTCTCTTTATTTGCGCGCCACAGTGTTGAAGGTTCCTTGCACTTTTTGTGCATGGATTGGCGTCATATCTCGGAGATACTGGCGGCTGGCAGCACTGCCTATACCGAGTTCATGAACCTGTGCATCTGGGTCAAAGACCATGGTGGGATGGGCTCGTTCTATCGCAGCCAGCATGAGCTAATTTTCGTTTTCAAAAGTGGACACAAAAAACATCGTAACAATGTTCAACTCGGTAGCTTCGGACGCAATCGTACAAATGTGTGGCGATATCCGAGCGCGAACTCGTTCTCACGTTCGGGAGACGAGGGGAACCTTCTGGCTCTTCATCCGACGGTCAAGCCGGTCGCGATGATCGCTGACGCGATAATGGACTGCACGAGCAGAGGGGATGTCGTCCTGGACGGATTCCTGGGTAGCGGCTCCACGGTGATCGCTGCCGAGCGCACCGGACGCCGTTGCTTTGGTATCGAGCTCGATCCGCTGTATGTCGACACGATCGTTCGGCGCTGGCAAAGCAGGGAATTTTTTTGATCGAACAGGGAACTATTTCTCAAGAGCAGGGAATTTACAGGGCGGATCAGGGAAATTCAGTAATTCGCCACAGACAGGTGGTTGACGAGGTGCTAGTCGACTACAAGATAGCAACAATATTTTATTGGATAGGCTACCGGTACGCGGGCCCACCAGTCGGATTCAAATCGCGCGGTGTTGACGGTCACCCGGACGCCCGCGCGGGAAACGAGAGCGGATTCGAAGTCAGGGTTTGTGCTAAGGCAGCTGAGTCCTATACCCATGATGATTCGAGGCAGAGTCCACAAAAGAACCCACTACTTCGCGAAAGTTATTGATTCCCTGGGCACTCGTTGTGGTAGCAGAGGGAACATCGATTGTGATGAAGCTGCCAGTTCTGGTCATAAAATAGCCGTGGTCCACCAGAGCGGCGTCGGAATAGTTTCCTACAATATCTTCACGAACGTTGATCCCCTGGGGCAGGGTGGAGACCGCTCCTGGAACATCGATCATAGTTAAAGCGCCGCCCTTGCTCCTCATGTAGCCATGCTCGGGCGAACTGCCATCGGCGAAGAATCCTACGATTGTGCCTTGAGGGTTAATTCCCCTGGCTTCAGTTTCCGTCGCGCCCGGAAAGTCTATTGTGGTGAAAGTGCCGTTTTTGGTCCGGAGGTAGCCGTGAGCTAGAGCCATGCTGTCGGAGAAACTCCCAACGGTTCTTTCTCCCAACGCGATCCCCCAGCAATCAGTGAAGGAAACCGCGTCAGGGTCATCGATCGTCAGGAGAGAGTTGTTTTTGCGAAGCAGAAAACCGTGCTCGATTGAAGCCGCGTCGACAAATTCACCTACGATGTCCCCTTTTTGATCGATGCCCAACGCCCTGGTGTCCGTAGCACTGGGGACATCGATTGTGGTGAACGTGCCGCCGCTCAAGAGGTAACCATGCTCGGCAGACGATGGGCTGCTATCAGTATAAAATCCAACGATATCTCCGGAAGCATTGACGCCATACGCATTGGTCCCGGCCGCGCCGGGAAAATCAATCGTGGTGAAGTTGAGTGCAGCGGCCGACTGAGCGATACCAAGGGCTACAACCAGGAATGTTGCCGTCACGAGCGGCGAACGAACTGTTTGATTGCCTTTCACTCGTTTTCCTCCCGACTGAGCGCTCATCAGATTCTCCTGACTATGAAAGGTCAAGCTTGCCGTCAACCGCGAGATGGATCCTTAAACGGAATTTCCGTTTTTACCCCTTCCCGTCTGCAGACTTATAGGGCGAACGAACGCCGCAACGCAAGTTGAGGGGACGCGTGCTCCGCACGCGACTCGGCTTGGCGACAAAGAGCTCAGCGCTATCGTTTCATCGCGCTGAGAACGCCATCCGGGTCACCCGCCTCCGATTTCCAAAGACACCTGTGGCTACCAAAAATTAAAAGCAGCGAAAAGTCTAGAGTTTTGATAATCACCGCCGTAGTGTCGCCGGCATGCTCAAGCTCAAGCGATCGATCGTTTCTCGGCTTGCCCACCGATTCCGTAGTCGGGCGGTTGTGGAACTAGAGAATCTCGCCCTGCGTCATCAGCTACACGTTCTTCGCCGTCAGCGGCTTGGTCGGCTGCACTTGTTTACTTTCGACCGCTTCCTCTGGGGCCTTGCGGCAGAGCTATTTGAGCGCGCCGGCTACTCCGCTGCTGCCTTCGGATGGCCCTTGGCTGCCCGGGCGTTGGTGATAAAGCCGTCGGTAGTCTCGATCTGCGCAAATACATAGCCCATCCTATCAACCGCCATCTGATGGGCCTGATCGGCGGAGAAGAGGCCTATGACTGCGACGCGCAAGCATCCTCAAGCAGGACGACCTTGATGCCGGCCATGCTGAGTCCATCGACGCTGGTCTGCACGCAGATAGGCGTCGTGAGCCCGGCCACTACCGCGGTATCAAAGTTTCGCGCGCGGAGCTGCGCGAGTAGATCATTGCTCGCGACCGCGCTAAAGGTGGTCTTCGAGATCAACAGATCGCCTTCCTTGACCACATCCTCGTAAAACCTGGTGCTCGGCGAGTCCTTGGCGAGCGCGCTAGCCACATCGGAAGCGAAATCAGTCATGCGCCCCGTCGGTCCGCGCTCGGGAGTGTAGGCGGTATGAACGTGGATCACTTTGCCGCCCACTTCGCGCCAAACGTCCGCCGCGCGGACAAAGTTGCGTACCGCAGCATGTGCGTGAGGTACTGGTTCCCACGAATCACGGCCGAATCCGACTTGGAAGTCGATGCTGACCAAGGCGGTGAACGCAGGATCGATCGGGTAAGTAACTCGACGGCTGTCACGTGCCATGTGACTTGCCTCCATGAGGGTCCCGGGCCCAGGAGCACCAGCTTGGCTGCAGCCTTTGAGGGCTAGGGTGCGCTCGGGCTCTGAAGGAACACACTGCCCTTTGGCCCGATGCGGACGCATTCCAGGGTGCCGTTGTAGTCCGGGCTGCAGATCGGCTTGTCAGCTGCGGGGCACTTGTAGAGTCCGGCCCCCAAGCTTTGGCACTTGTTGAGATCGAAGTGTAGCTCAGTCCGCGCCAGCGAAGCCTGTTGAGCTTGCGACGGATCCGACGACGAGGAACAGCTGCTCAGCGCAAGCATGACCCCGGCGAGCGCGGCGAAGTACATCACGGTTTTCAGTCTTCGTGTTGTCATTGTCGTTCTCCCCATCTGTGACATTTCATTGCGCCGCGCTTGCGTCAACGGACACGTCTCCCTGCCACGACCAGCGGTGATGCGGGCTTCAGGTCGATTGTTCGGTCCCCAGTCAGCCCTGGCGCAGGAAGCCAGACACCAGTGTGCCGAATTGCTGATTTACCCCCTGAATCAGTAATTCGCCACACACAGGCCCGAAAACGCTCAAGGCCGAGGACGGCCGTTGTTACCAGTGCGGCTAGCGATTACCTAGCGCGCAGTACCCACCCAAGCATCAGGAGGCCGCTCGCGGCGGTCCAGCTTCCAGCGACGCGCACGGCGATTCGCGTCCAATCCGCGCGCAGCGTAACTACAAACGCTGCAACCAGGGCAATCACCACGAACACGGAGGCAACGAGCCCGAGCAGAGCGAGAACAGCAACCGCGGGCTGTCCTAACCCTGTCCCGTTCAAATAGCCGCTGTAAAGGCCAAGCAGCGCAGCCAGAACGGTAGTTCCCAACATTGGAAGCTTGATATTTGCGGCTAATAGCCCGCCCAATAGAAGAAACCAGATCGCTGTTATGACACCACTGCCGTTAGCCGGAGATTGGGATAGGCCGATCAGACCTCCCAATAACCAGGCGCACGGAAGCACAAACATTGCTCTTCGCCCATAGCTCACACCGCGTAGACCGGCTAGCAACGCAAACGCTAAAACCGGGACCAGATCTTCCGGGCTCATAAAGAAATGCGCCGCTCCATCGTAGATCGGTCCCATCCCGGTCGCATTTAGGTGTGCTTCGGCTGTGGCCGGGAAGGTCGCGACAAGGGCTGCCGTTGCGCAAATCCGCGCTCCTTTTCTGATCCAACTGTTCATGCGATAGCCTGCCACATGAAGAAGAAGCCGCCCGCCGCGACCGCGGCACCGGCGGTGCGTACGAGCCGCTGCCCCCAAGTCCACCGATAAACCGTCCCAATACCGATTCCGACTCCGTGCAGGCAACCAGTCGCGACCACGAACCCCATGCTATAGAGCAAAGCACTTTGGTTAGGTGGTAGTTCGGTTCCGTGGGCATAGCCGTGGCAAATTGCGAAAAGTCCGATCAGGGCTGCGGCCAACGCAATTGGTGGACGTAGTTCAAACATAACAGCACATCCGAGCAGGATGGCTGACGCGGCAATTCCATATTCCGTCCAGGGAATGTGCA
This sequence comes from Candidatus Acidiferrum sp., assembly GCA_036521695.1. GTDB lineage: Bacteria > Acidobacteriota > Terriglobia > Acidiferrales > UBA7541 > Acidiferrum. Next base: position 6,632 of record DATDHE010000243.1, read on the forward strand.
TTCCCATTAGTCCCAGCATTCCTCCAATCGCCATGACCATTGGAAACGCAACCGGCAGTAACCAGATGGCAGGAGCGCCAAGCTGCGCGCCCCACAGGCCAACCGCGACCATCGCGAGTACGTGATCCAGACCCGAGATCGGATGAAGAAAACCGGTCACGAAGCCAACCGCCGCACCCTTCTGAGGATGGGCAAGTGCCGGCTGCGCGCACAGCATCGCTAATGCGAACATCGCGAACCCGGGGGCTAGGCTGCGCATTCGCACAGTTCTCATTGCCCACCCGCGAAAAGCAGCGCCAAGCGTTGCACGGTCCAAAACGCTCCCAGTGAGCCGACGGTGTATCCGGGAAGCACCTGCACCCATCTTGGCCAACTCACCTCCAGCACACGGAAAGAACTTTCGAGCGCGAGGATCACGCCGATAAAGCCCACCTGACCCAGTTCAACGCCAACATTGAAGCTGACCAGTGCGAGGGGTAGTTCGTGTCGCGGCAGTCCTGCGTTAGTGAGGGCGCTAGCGAAGCCGAAGCCATGCAACAGCCCGAATGCGAAGGCCACGACCCACGGATGGTCGATCGTGAAGCTCGTCTCACCGCGCCAGGAGCGAACAATCTCCGGACCGAGGAACAGGATGCTCAGCGCAATCGCGGCGTTGAGCGGAAGGACCGGCACCTCGGCATAACCGAGAGTCGCAATTGCAAGCGTAATGCTGTGCGCGACAGTGAAGCCACTTACCGTTTTGAGAAGCATCCAGCGATTCTTCACGATCAGTAAGAGTCCCAAAACGAACAGCAGGTGATCGGCGCCGAAAAGGATGTGCCGAATGCCCTCGACCATGTAAGTGCCGGCGACGTCCAGCCAGGTTTGCGATGCGCCAATCTCCACCCACGGCTGCGACGGACGCGCTATGCTGGTCCACTCTCGGCCGTCGAGCATTTGCACCCGGACGAGCACATCGGTGATCGTCAACTGAAGGCCGACAAACTCTATGTGCTTGCCCGCGAGCCCGTTGGGTCCAACATCGATCCAGCGTCGCTCGACGATCGAATCGGAAAACTCTTCTATAGTGGGACGCTTCAGGTTTCGTGCACCGGGAATAGTCAGCACTATCGGCAGGCGCATTCCGGCCATGATTGGGATGCGCCACAGCAGGTTGAAGCGATCCGAGGCGGTCTGTTTAATTTCGAGGAAGGCCGGACGTATTTCGTGCGCGCGTACGCTCTGTGGAACGATCAGTATCAGCAGCAGAAAGGTGACAAATGGCGCGATCCTTAGCCGTCTAGTCACTGTAGGCCGCCACTCAGCAAATCGGAAGCAGCAGGACTCAAGTCCGGCGCAACGGACTTTGAGCTTGTTGTCCTTATGTCGTCAGGTACTGACGGCAGAAGCACTGTGTACCTGGCGCGCATGCTCTCAAAGGCTTTTTCCCAAGCCTGAGTCTCCTGGTCGTCGTGCCAGGCCTTCGTCACGTTGGACTCCACTTCCTCGAATGGAGGCACGCGGCCAGGAATCACGGCATCGACAAACACCAAATGCCAGCCGTAGCCTGACTCTATCGGCCCTTGCCAGGAGCCCGTCGGGAGTTTCTCCACGACCTGTGCAAATTGCTGTCCGAATTCCTTGGTTAGGGACTCCGGTGCGAGCTCGCGGTAGTAGTCCTGGAACATGAACGGATCGGCTAGCGTTGCAACGAGCCTCGAATCCTCAGCCTGACCGGCGAGCCGCTTCAAAGCTTTCTCCGCACCATCATGCGCCCGTGCGTGGCGACGATCGGGAGAGAAGTAGAGTTGCCGGAAGCTGACGCGTTCAGGGAACGCGAACTGATCGCTGTGCTTCTCGTACCATGCCTTCAACTCGGGGGGTGTCGGCTGCTTCGCGTCCGCTGCATCCTCGGCAAGGAACTGCATCTTCTGCGCCATCCGGCGCTTGACGATGGTGTCGTCCTTGTCCAAGCCTATCTCCAAAGCCTCTCGATAAAGGATCTCTTCCCTTACCTTGCCCTGCACCATATTGCTCAGTTCTTCGGGAGTCGGCGGGCGGCCCCACTGGGACTGGAAATAGATTGTCATCTGGCGTAGGTCGTCGAGGGTTATTTGGATCTGCCTGGACTGCCCGGTGCCGATGCGGCCGTGATTAACGAAACTGCTCACCGCGAACAGCATCAGTCCCAGCACGATGAAATGTAACAACGGCTCGCGCAGCCAGCGCCGGAAATACTGTGCCTTTGGCGCTGACTTCGTACGATCAAACGTCGGCGCCACTACGGCTTCTGCGCTTAGTCGTCGAATCATTTTGTTGCTGAAGAGCTATAGAACTTCGGCCATGACGATACTGCCTCCGGGGCTCAATCGAAGGCCTTGTCGAACGCTCCCTTGAGCGGGCTCAGTTCCTCCACCGCAGGGATGATCTCGTAATTGACGTACCCGAACTCATTGCTCCGGGCGCCTAGATACCTCTTACCCAACTTGTAAACTGTAATCTCAATCGGTGTACCAACGAGAGTGGTCACAATTTTCCCGTTGTTTATGTAGTAGGGGTTAGAGGCGCCGAGATAGCTGCCATTCGCTATATCGCTGACGAGGCTCGGCTCCCGAAACCGACTTCCCACATAGCGGAGTTGGAGTTGCCCCTGGTTGTCCGCAAACTGCTCGGTGACATACCCCGGGTCGACCGGAGTGACCGGCTTCCCAGACGGGTTTTTACCCGACCGGGCGTATAGTATCTCATATCTCTCGCCGGTGACCGTGTTTTGAAACCAAACAGTCTTGTCCACGATCAGCTCTTTCAACTGCTCGCTGTCGAGCGCGACGGCCCCTTGCTTCTTCAGATCGGCCACTGTGATGCCCCTCTTTGCAGTCTTGAGAGCGTCAGAGCTGGGCGTGTACCAGATCGGTGAACCCCACGCGCGCTCTTGAAGGGTCGCGGGCACCACGTCCGGGGGCGCTACGCCGATTTGATGCGCCTGGATCGTCGTCCAACGCGGCGTCGGAATCTCGAGCACGCGGGCATAGTAGAACGCGTGTAGGCTTGGATCGAATTCGGGATCTTTCCACACCGTCTTCAGCTCGACCGAGCCAATCGTGTTCGTATAGGTCGCGTTCTCGACGTCTACGGTGGTGCCTATCGGTCCCACGACGCCCGTGAGCTTATCCGGCTTGCGGTCCCCCGCCCATGCTACATCGAAGACTTTCTCGAAGCTCTGGCCGCTTTCACTCCATCCTTTCACGATCTGTATGCGGTCCAAGTTGCCGGAGGTCGGATCTTTCACCGCCCAGACCATGAAGGTCGGAGTCGTCGCCGTGACCGGCGGCAAATCGCCTCCCATCGGCACGCCTTTGGTGTAGCCGGTCTTGGCCCAATCTTTGTCGGCCATCATGTCCGCGGCGAATCCCCATCCACCGAACATGCGGACCTTGATATGCGGACCGCTGGTGGCGAAGGTTTCCTTGCGCTGCAAGGCATCGAATATGGAAGCGCGTGTATTCTCCTCTGCCCACACCCCAGTCAGACCGCCAGTTCCGATCACCCGCGGGTCCATGCCAGCTGTCAGTCGGCCGGACAGGCGCAGTTGCGGCGTCCCGTCTGCCATAGCAGCCTGACCAAAGAAGTTGTTTTGGCGGTAGGGAACAGCAGTATTGTGCGAGTCTGACGCGGCTCCGAACCCGAACTTGTAAGGATTGTACCCCCGCGTGTCCTGCATCGTGAGGCCGTCCTTCAGGGCTTGGCGCGCGAAGCTCCCTACGATATGCGGAATGCGGCCCTGCGGGTTGCCCAGCAAAAACTCCATTATCTCAAAGCTCGCAAACTCATCGTTGGGCGATAGAAACGGATGTGTCTCGGACGAGCCTTTCATCTGCTTGATTTCAATTAATGGCTCATTGCGCTCGCGCGAGGCAGCATACGCGGCATCGATGGGCCGGCCCTTGGAGTCCACGTCGGTCGGGTACATGCGGCCGTCCGAGAGATTGGCGTTGTGGGAGATGGCGAGCAGCTCGTGGCCGGCCTTGCGCTGGCCATCCATCCAGTTCCAAAGATCTTCTGGATGATAGGAGTCCAGGGCGCTGAAAGGCATCTCGGGCACCTTCTCGCAGTCCTTAAAGAAGACGTTGCGGTGAAGGTTCATGTTGTTCGGCATCGCGGTCCATTCGTAAGAACAGAAGGCTGTGAACTTCCCGGGCTCGTTTGCCTCGTCGGCCAGCTCGATATTTTTTTTCCAGACTGTGGCGGCGACCTCGGGGGACATAAGAGATTTGACGACGTGCCCGCTCAGCATATTGTTCAGGCAATACTCGAAGACTCGAGTAGCCTCAGCCACGCTGTCGTTTTTTAGAATCAGAGGTTGCGCCGCCGGCAACTTGCTGATGGGTGAGCCGGGATCGTTCGCGAGCCGGGTCACGCCGACGTACTCGGAATGGTCAGTGACGCCTGCCCAATCGAGCGGTGTGTCTATCTTGACATCAAAACCTAACGGGTGCTTGATCGGCTCGCCCTTAAAATATTTGTAGGCGTCTCCAGGACCGGTAATGCGATCCCCACCCAACCAAGCATCGAGGGACCAACTGGTGTGGACGTGGGTCTCGCCGAAATACGCGTTACGCTCAGGGTTCTTTTCCTGCGCGGAAACAGGTGCAACCGCCAAGGTCGCAGCGAGCGCCAAAAGCAGCGCCGTGGCAGATTCGGTTCCCCTCTTCACGGTCCATCCTCCCTCTAGCTGCTCTGCGCCCGTGGTCGTTCCGGGCGAGAAAGGCCCGAAATCGACTGCGCTGTTCTCCCAGCCAAGCCGTGGAAACAGACCCTCTCCTGAGATGGCGTCGTCTGCGCTGAATCCGCCGTTCGCGGGTCCCGATGTTCCCTTGAGACCAAGCTCCAAGCGTACAAATCGAAGCGAACGCTACCTCTATTTCGGAGTTGAGTCCATCGGACCAAAGCGCGATCATAAGCCGCCTGCGTCGCTTGAAATCTCAACGAGCCACGGCCATCGGAGCCCAACAATCCGCGGGCCCTCTTTGAGCCACACTAAAAAAACTCTCGCGAACGTGCTAAACACCCTGGATTCCGTCAGGTGCTTTTCGTGATCGGCGCCGGCATTATGGGCACGAAGGGTCTGCGGTGAGTCGCCACGCTCCACACTGCCGCGAGTAACTTACGCATCGCCGCGATGATTGCGACTTTGCCTGGCTTGCCTGCGGCCCGGAGCCGCTCATAGTACTGCCGCAGCCACGGATTACGCCGCACCATTTGTAGAACCACCATGAAGAGCGATTTGCGCAAGCGAGCGTTCCCCAACGGGATCGCCGGCCCTTTCGTGAAGCGTTTCTTACCCGATTGGCGGATGCGCGGAATCACGCCGACGTAGCTCGCGATCGCGCCTGGACTATCGAAGCGGGCGGGATCTCCCAGCTCCGCGATCAGACAAGCCGCAGTCAGTGGGCCTAGGCCTTCGATAGTCATCAGCAGTTTACCCACCTCGTGATCATCCAGTTTATGTTCGACGTCCCGCGCCAGATCCTTCAGTCGCCGCCTTTGCACATTCAGATCCTCACACAGGTATTTAATCCGCACCCGATACGGCTCAGAATGATGGGCCCCGACGGATTTTTCGGCCGCCTCGATCAGATTGCGCGCCAACTCCTGGCCGATTTTGTGCGAACCGTCATAAACGATCCGCGCAAGCTTCTTCACCGAGACGCCGCGGAACGATGCCGCAGTCGGATAGCGCGACAGAAT
>DATDHE010000244.1:0-33679 GCA_036521695.1 Candidatus Acidiferrum sp.
CGTTTCGCATCGAGGAAGCCTCGCGCTACGACGCGCGCGGGCCGGGCTGAATTGGAAGACGCCCTTCATCGAGGCCGTGGTGCGGCGCATGAGCATGAAGGTGCAGCAGTTCGACGTGAAAGTCGAAACCAAGACGCAGGACAACGTCTTTGTGCAAATTCCCGTCTCCATCCAATACAAAGTGATACCCGACTCCGTGGAAGCGGCATTTTACAAACTGACCGATCCGGTCAAACAGATCGAATCCATGGTCTACAATGTGGTGCTGGGCCACGTCCCGAAAATGAAGCTGGACGACACTTTCCTGAATCAGGCAGCGATCGCCAATGATTTGCGCGACAGCCTGGACGGCTCGATGAAGGAATACGGCTACTCGATCGTGAAAGTGCTGATTTCCGACATCGTGCCGGACCAAAAAGTGAAAGCGGCGATGAACGATATCAACTCGGCCCAGCGCGAACGCGAAGCCACAGTATCGCGAGCGGAAACGAATAAGTTGCTTTTGGTAAAACAGGCTGAAGCAGAAGCCGAGTCCAAGCGCCTGCAGGGCGAAGGCATTGCCAACCAACGCAAAGCCATCATTTCCGGCTTAAAAGACTCGGTGGAAGACTTCGCGAAGACCGTTCCAGGCTCCACGCCCCAGGACGTGATGCAACTTGTGCTGATGACGCAGTATTTCGACACTCTAAAGGACATCGCCGCGAATGATCGTACCAACACCGTATTGATACCGCATACTCCAAACACGTTGACGGATCTCTTTGGCCAGATCCGCAACGCCGTGATCACCGGCGCGGAAATGACCAGGCATGATGTACCCTCCTCACTGTCCCCGAGCGATTCCAGAAAATGAGTGCGAACTTCATAGGGCACAGACCGTCGATTGAGGAGAACGCGCCGGAAACAGGTGTGGTTGAAAAAATAAAATGAAGAAACGAGATCGCAGGAGATTTTTGCAGAGTTCGGCGGTGGCCTTCGCGGCGAGTTTCGGCTTGGGGCGTGAGGCTCTTATGGGTGGAGAAAAGTCCGAAGCGTTGACGCCAAGGGGCAGTGGAGGAGAAAGTGCCCAGAAAGCGTTTGGGAATGAGGGGAAGAAGCCGCTGCGGCTGGGGTTGATTATTGGGATCGGGAACGATCCGCACGTGGCCATAGCTAAAGTGCATGAGCTTGGATTGCCGACTTGCCAGGTGTATGTGACGGAGTTTTCGCCGGGACTTGTGGGGAGTTTGGGGAAGGCGCTAGGGAAGTACGGGATTGAGGCGACGTCGATCGTGGTTGGTGGGCCGGGTAAAGAGGTGTGGGATTTCTATGAGGGACCGTTGACAATCGGGCTTGTGCCACGGGAGACGCGAGCGGCGCGAATTGCGCATATCAAGAAAGCTTCGGACTTTGCGAAGGAGTGCGGCGTGGCGGCGGTGCAGACGCATTGCGGATTTATTCCGGAGAATCCGAACGAGGCGCTGTACAAAGAGACGGTGACGGCGATGCGCGAGGTGGCGGAGTATTGCAAGAGGAACGGGCAGAATTTCCGTTATGAGACGGGGCAGGAGACGCCGATTACCTTGCTGCGAGCGATGAAGGACGTGGGGCTGGACAATCAGGGAGTGAATTTTGATTTGGCGAATTTGATTTTGTATGGGAAGGCAAATCCGGTGGATGCGATTGAGATTCTTGGGCCGTATGTGCAGGGGATTCATGCGAAGGACGGGTTGTGGCCTACAAACCCGAAGGATTTGGGGGAGGAAGTGGCGATTGGGAAGGGCAAGGTGGATTTTCCGAGGGTTATTGCGCGATTGAAGGAGATGAAGTATGCGGGAGCGGTGACGATTGAGCGGGAGATTTCGGGGCCGCAGCAGATGGAAGATGTGCGAGGGGCGAAGGAGTATTTGGAGAGGCTGATTGGATGAGAAGAGAGGAAGCCGACAGTTGAAAGTCGAAAGTTTCGGAAAGAAACGAAAGAACGGCATGTAACCCCACCGCACCGCGAGTGTTTTTCGCAAAGAGTGCGGAATCGAATGAAAGGATTGGGGATAGCGAAATCGAAAGTGCAAAAGAGTGCGTAAGACTATGAAAACAAAGGAAGCGTAAGTCGCGTGAAATGATACTGATGGGAAAGGCGGAGAGATGAAAGAGAAAGTCGGACGGCGAGAATTCATTGGAACGGCGGTGGGAGGGGTGATGTTTATTCCGGCGGCGCGGGTGTGGGGGACGGCGGCGAACTCGGCGGTGCGGGTGGGGTTGCTGGGTTGCGGAGGGCGTGGGACGGAGGACGCTACCAACCTTGTGGAGACTGGCGGAGCGCGCGTCGTGGCGCTGGCAGATATGTTTCAGGATCAGTTGGATAAGGCGCACGCAGAATTCGACAAGATACAGGCGGCGCAAGGATATGCGGCGATTGATGCGGCGCAGCTTTTTGTCGGGCCCATGGCTTACGAGAAGATCGCGGCTTCGAAGGAAGTGGATGCGATTGTGGTGGCTTCACCGCCGTATTTCCATCCGCAGCATTTGGAGGCGGTGGTGGCTGGCGGGAAGCACGTTTATTGCGAGAAGCCGGTGGCGGTGGACGTGCCGGGGGCGAAGAAGGTAGTGGAGATTGGGAAGCGGGCGGAAGGGAAGCTGAGTTTAGATGTGGGATTTCAGATTCGGGATTGTCCGCCGTTTGTGGAGCTGGTGAAGCGGGTTCATGGCGGGGCGCTGGGGAAAATCGTTTGCGGGGAGGCGCATTACCTTTCGGGATATTTGGACAGACCGGCGTGGCCCGGGGCTTCGCCGACCGAGCGGCGGTTGCGGAACTGGGTTTATGACCGAGTTTTGTCCGGGGACATCATCGTGGAGCAGAACATACACGTGATTGATATTTGCAATTGGATCTTGCAGGCGCATCCTGTGAAATGTTCGGGGGCAGGCGGGCGGTTGGGGCGGCCTGCGGATGGAGATGTCTACGGAAATTACAACGTGGTGTTTACTTATCCGGGAGAAGTTGATGTGACGTTCAGCTCGACACAATTTGCGAAGGGTTGGTGGGACGTTACGGAGCGATTCTTTGGGACCAAGGGGACGTCGCAGTCGCCGTACTCGGGGCCGCTGGGAATTTGGGGCGATGAGCCGTGGCAGACGCCGCAGACTCCGGAGAAAGATGCGCAGGGATTTTCCGCGACGGGAAAATTCACTTCGAATCTGGAATTTGCGGATGCGGAGAAGAAAAAGGCGTTCGTGGAGAGCATTACGAGCGGGAAATTCCACAATCAGGCGGCGACAGGCGCGGAGACGGCGATTTCGTGCATGATGGCGCGGACGGCGGCGTACACGGGAAGGGAAGTTACGTGGGATGAACAGATGAAGTCGCACGAGGTTTGGGATTCGAAGATTGATTTGAATAAAATGAGCTGACAGCTTGCTTGCAGCCGACAGCCAACAGCACAAGCAGATCCCTCGCTTCGCTCGGAATGACAATTTGACTTGTGGCTGCTAATCGCTGAGTTGTGGATACATATCGTCAGGGCAAAGGAAAGCAGAATGAGACGAACGACGCGGCGGGAGTTTGTTAAGGCGGGAGTGGCGTCGGCGTGTGGTTTGGGGATTAGTCGCGAGGCGCTGGCGAGAGAGTTGGCTGCCGAAGCTGACGGGCTGGCGCGAGGTGCGACGTTGAGTTCGCCGGCCACTCCGCCTCAGGCCACGGCGGCACTTCCGATCAAGAAGGGGCTTGTGTTTGACATGCTGCCTAGCAGCTTGAGCTATACGGATCGGCTTAAGTTGGCGCGGGACGTGGGATTTGAGGTGGTACAGGCGCCGACTGCGCCGGACAAGCACGAGGCCGAAGAGATTAAGAAGGCTGCGGACGCGGCGAACATTCGGATCGATTCCGTGATGAACATGGACCACTGGAAATATCCGCTGTCGTCGAGTGATAGCGCGGTGGTGGCGAAGAGCATGGAGGGGATGAGGACGTCGCTGCACAACGCGAAGCTGTGGGGCTCGGACGCGGTGTTGCTGGTTCCGGCGGTGGTGAATGCGCAGACGTCTTACCGGGACGCTTGGACGCGGTCGCAGACGGAGATACGCAAGCTAATTCCGCTGGCTGCGGAGCTGAGAGTTGTGATCGCCATCGAGGAGGTGTGGAACAAGTTTTTGCTGAGTCCTTTGGAGATGGCGAAGTACATCAGCGAGTTTGAGAGCCCGTGGATCAAAGCGTGGTTTGACGTGGGGAATGTGGTGCTTTATGGGTATCCGCAAGACTGGATTCGAACGCTGGGGAAGAGCGTTTACAAGGTGCATTTGAAAGACTTCAAACGCAAAGAGAATGGATACGCTTGGGTAAACCTGGGCGATGGGGATGTGGATTGGGCGGCGGTGCGCCAGGCGTTCATGGAGATTGGTTATGCCGGGAGCGCTATTGCGGAATTGGATAGCGGCGACGAGGCGTATCTACGCGATGTAAGCCGGCGGATAGACCGGTTGTTGATTAGCGGGAGCTAGGGACCTGAGAGGGTGCGGTGCTCTCGAACTAAGCGATGGCGGGCGGGGGATTGGAGCGGGGGCGGGGAAGGGATTGCCGCTAGTTGGCGACGGCGACTGCTACGCCGAGTTCCTTGAGTTTGGCGCGGGCTGCGCGTTCTTCTTCCGTTCCGGGGTAGCGACGGATAACTTCGCGGAGTTCGCGAACGCCGGCAGTTTTCTGGCCGAGTTCAATCAGCGCCATACCTTTCTTTAAACGCGCGGGTTCGAGCTTGAAACCTTTCGGGTAGAGCGTAAGCACCTTGTCGTACTCCGCGACGGCGTCCTGATACTGCTTTTGATGGTAGGCAATTTCGCCGAGATAGAATTGGGCATTGCAGGCGAGGTCGGTGCTGCCATAGTACTTGAGATAGTCGAGAAATTCCTGGCGGGCGAGATCGTATTTGCCGCTGGTGATGTCGCGCAGCCCGTTGGAATAGAGCATGTCGGCGGAGGGAGCAGGAGAGGCGGCATTGCCTGCGGATGGAGCAGCGGAGTTTCCGTCATTCGCTGGCCTCGGGTTTGCGCCGGGAACGGCGCCGGCCGGGGCGGTGCCGGAAACTTTGGAGTCGATGCTCTGGACGGCGCTTTGTAGATCGACGAGTTGCTGATTTAGTTTTCCGAGACGGGATTTAATCTCTTCAAGATTGTCGGAAAGGCCTTGGACCTGTGTGGACATGGTGTCCAGACGGGCGCCAGAGTTGGCTTGCACGTCTTGCACGGACTTCTGGACGCTGCCCATGGTGGCGTTGAGCTTGCCGACGTTGTCGCTGGTTTGCTCGACGAGAGTCTTAAGGACAGTGTGGTCCGTGGTGATCTGCGTGGACATGTCCTTCTGACCCTGAAGAAGCGTGGTGACATCACGCTGTAGGTCGATGATTTCCCGAGCGACGGCCTCCGCCGGGCGCGGCCCGACGAGGCTGCCGCCGAGCGCCCCGGCAAAAATAGCGGCGGCAAAGAGTACGATGGTGCGGACTTTCATGAAAAAAACCTCCTCAGATGCGACTGCTTCTTAGACGAATGTTCAGGCCAAGGAAGAGCGCTCTAACGTATAACCGCTGAGCGTCCGGTTTTGTCTGGAACCGGGCGGCTCTTTACTCACTTTAACGGCAGAGCCGCGCACGAGCAAGAGATTGCTCGGTCACGCGGCTCTGACAGTCATCGAACAGTTACGTGGTTGTACTCGGCGCTATGGCACACGGACGAAGTGGCCGACGCGGTTTCGCTGCCAGCATTCCTCGTTGCTTTCCATGCAGAACGGCTTCTCCTTGCCCAGGCTTGTGGTATTCAAGCGGTCGGCGGAGATGCCGAGGGAGACGAGGTAGGCCTTGACGGCCGCGGCACGGCGATCGCCAAGAACCAGGTTGTATTCAGTTGAGCCGCGTTCGTCGCAATGGCCCTCGATGGTCGCTTTGACCTCGGGGTGATTGCGGAGGAACTCGGCGGTCTTTGCGAGCGCTTCGCGAGCATCTGCGCGAATGTCTGCTTTGTTGAAGTCAAAGTAGGCGTCCTTCACGTCCCGCAGGAACAGCTCGTCGATCGTGGGTCCGGGAGGAGGTGGAGGAGGTGGCGGCGGTGGCGCAGCCACGGTGACGCGGACGCTAGAGTCAGCCGAGCCGCCCGGACCGCTGGCAGTGATCGTGAACGTCGTGGAATCCGACGGGGTGACTTTGGTCGAGCCCTGAGCCGTGACGGCGCCAATCCCCGGCGAAATGGTGAGTTGAGTGGCAGCGGTGGATGTCCAGCTCAAAGTCGTCGAATCGCCAGCGCTAATGGAGGTTGGGTTAGCCTGCAGCGAGACTGTCGGGCGCGCAGGCGCAGGGGCAGGAGCCGGCGGAGGCGGAGGTGGCGGCGGAACCTTCTTTTTGCAACCTGCCACAAAGGCGAGCGCAAGAATGGTGCTGAGCATGGCCCCGCGGTAGAGAGAGCTAGAAACCCGAATCATTCGAATCCTCCTCAACGTAAGAATCCCTTGTTCGTCCCACGAGCGCCATCATCCTATCACTAGCGGGCTGGGTAAAGGCAAATACATCGTAGCACGATATATTATGCATCGTACACAGAGAAATGACACAGATCATCACAAGAAGCAACTGTAAAAAGATGTCGTTCAGGGAAAATCGTCCAACCAACCGTTCTGATGCACGACGGGCGCGGAAAGTTTCGACAAATCTATATCCGCATTCGCCATGGTCTTTATTTGGGAGACCAATTGGGGGACTCGTTGTGTCCGTCGACGGTTAGCTGGTGGGGCTGAGAGCCGTCGGCGAGCATGGTCCAAATCTGTCGCGGGCCAGTGCGGGTAGATTCGAAGACGATATGGCGGCCGTCGGGAGCCCAGCTGGGGCGCTCGTTGCGGCCTTCATCGCGGGTAAGCTCGACGATTTGCTGGGAAGTGGGTTCCATGACGTAGATGTCGTAGTTTCCGCTGGGCCGACGCCAGCTAAAGACCAGCAGCTGGCCGTTGGGAGACCACGCGGGATCGATGAGGTAGCCCTTGTCCGGGAGGTCGAGGGTTACGACGTTGGTGCCGTCGGCGTTCATCATGTAGAGCTTAGGGATGCCGCCGCGATCGCTGACGAAGACGACGGATTGACCAGTCTTGGGGTTCCAGGTGGGAGAAGTGCTGCCGCCGTTGGAGAACGTGAGGCGCTTGGGTTTACTACCGTTGATGTCGGTGACGTAGAGCTCGGGATTGCCGGCCATGGAGGAGGAGAAAATGAGTTGTGTGCCGTCGGGGGACCAGGCGGGGGCGCTGTTGGTGCCGCGGAAACGGGGAAAAGAGATAATCTTGGCGGCGTCCATGGAATACATGCAAATTTGTGCGCTCACGACGCCGCTTACGGGTTGATAGCAGGTGAAGGCGATGCGCGAGGCGTCGGGAGACCAACGCGGCATGAGCGAGATGGTACGGAGGGAGGTTAGCGGGTGCTGATTGGCGCCGTCGTAATCCATGACCCAGACTTCTTTGGAGCCGGTGCGGGAACTGACGAAAGCTATTTGCGTGGAGGCGACGCTGTCTACGCCGCCAGAGAGTTTATTGATAATTTCGTCAGCGAACTGGTGGGCGAATTTGCGCACTTGTGCGTCGGTGGGCGAGCCTCGGTATATTTTGCCAACGACAGACTGAGCCGAAGGATTCGCAACGTCATACATCCAGGCTTGGATGGCGACTTCCGCCGTGGTTTCTGAAAGATTGCCGAAGGCGACGTAGTGGGCGTTGACCTGTGGGTCGGTCCAGGCCGCGTTTTGGAGTTCGGAAGGCTGAGTAGGGGATTGCGCGGGATAGAAACTGGGGCTAACAAGTTCGATGATGCCGCTAAAAGCTAAGTCGTCGCGGACAATTTGTGTGAATTGGGCGGAATGAGTTTTCGCATTGTCGACGCGGGGGCCAAAGTCGGCCACGGCGACGCGCGGTTTGCTAACTTCGCCAAGGCCCGTTCCAGCGCGGAACCATCCCTGTGATTGCGCGAACCCGGGTTGTGAGACGAGCGAGAGAAATGCCACAAGCAGCAAGAAACGGAAGCGGCGCAGAACGGAATTCAAATGGACCTCCCAGGAACTTCTGGAATTGAGTTTCTAATAGGATTTCTCATGTTCAAGGGTTCTCCACGTCCGGAAAGTCCCAAAGAACGGAAACTTCAGGAGCAGTCCAATCGCTGGGGAGTGGCGGGAAGGGGATTGAACTCTGAATCGCGCGTAGGCCGGAATTGTCCCAGGAGAGGTTCCCGCTGGATTGGGAAATGCGGACATTTTTGACGCTTCCGTCATGCATGATGGTAAAGGAAATGACACAGTGCAACGTCCGGGAATTGCGCACGGACGGGTCAAGGAAGAGGACATTCCAGTTGGGGGCAACGCGGCGCTTCGCGGCCGCGATGTACCAGGGGTAACGCGACTCGAACTCTCCTCCTGCCTGCTGGTGAGTCGCCACACCGCCAGCAGCGCTTCCAGGGCTTTGGTTGAGGCCAGATGGGATATCCGGGGTGCCGCCATGGCCGGGGACGGCGTTGGGAGGAGGGGGCGTCTTGTTTTCAAAAATCTTGGACTTGGGTGAGGGAGGAAGGCGCTTTTCTTTGTCGAATTTCGGAATCGGCGTGGCGACGGTTTTGGGTTCGGGCGGCTGCGGGGGTTCTTCTCTATAAAGGCTCTTTGTCGGGTCCACAACCTGAGTGGGGGCGACGACTGCGGGCTTGGGCAGAGGAAGGCCGGCACTGCTTACCAGCCCGACGCGCATGGCGTCGCCGAGACTTCCGGTGCCGGACCACTGCTGACTGTTCCAGCGAAAATAAACCGAGGCCGCAATAAGAAGCGCGAGAGAAGAATGGAAGACGATGGAATAAATGAGGAACTTTCGGAAATTGGTTTCGTCGTCGGAAGCGACGACGAAGCGCTCATGCGGGTTGGCGACAGAGGCGGACATGGTTAGCGCGTTCTTGCGCGATCGGTGATGGGCTCCGTGACAATGCTAATGTTATCGATTCCGGACTGGCGAAGGGCGTCAACAACGGAAGCAAAGATGCCAAAGGGAACCGTTTCGTCGCAACGAAGGAAGACACCTTCTTTGGTTTCTTTTAGTTGCGATTTAATCCTGGGGCCAAGCTCGTGGACGTTGATGGGTTCATTGCCGAGATAAACGCGCTGGGCTTTGTCGACGGTAACGACAAGACGGTCCTGGTTGATTTCCTTCACGGTCTTCGTTTTGGGGACGTCGACTTCAATTCCGGACTGCAAGATCGGGGCAGTGATCATGAAAATGATGAGGAGCACGAGAACAACGTCGATGAACGGGACCATGTTGATCTCGGAGAGCGTGCTCTGCGTTTGTTTGGAGAGTTGCGGCATATTCTTATAAGGCGGCTGTGGGCTGTCCGCCGGAAAAATCTAAGTAAAGGTTTTTTCGATTTGGGCTCCGACTTCCAGTGCAAAGGTGTCGAGGCGCTGCGCCAGATCACGAATGTTCTGCAAAAACTGGTTGTAGAAGATGACCGCCGGGATGGCGACGAAAAGCCCCGCAGCGGTGGTGATAAGCGCTTCGGCGATGCCCGGTGCGACGGCGCGCAGGCTGGCTGCGCCAGCATTCCCGAGGCCTGAAAAGGCGTCGATGATGCCCCAAACGGTGCCGAAGAGGCCGATAAAAGGAGTCACGGAACCGGTAGTGGCCAGCCAGGACATGCCTTTTTCGACGCGGCGAACTTCTTCTGCGGAAGCAAGTTGCATGCTGACCGTCACAGCCTGAAGGCTCTTCAGTTTTCCAGTAGGTTGCGGATTGCCGGTGCCGACTTGGCTCAGGAGTTCGCGATAGCCGGCGGCATAAACGGAGGCGAACGGCGATCCTGCGGAAGCCAGCGCTTGCGGGTTGGCTACACCCTTGGTGGCGCGAAAGATGCGTAGGAATTGATCGCTTTGACGGCGAACGCGGCCGAATAGGCCGAGCTTCTGGAAGATCATGGCCCAGGAAACGACAGAAAAAATTCCGAGCAGTAGCAAAATGCCGCGGGCAACCCAACCCGTTTGTCCAAGAATGTTACCGAGATCGGCGACAAAAACGCTGGCGAACAGAAGAATGGTGCAACCCCTCAGTTAGAAGTAAATTTTCCTGACTTCAGGAACGTAGCACACGCCTACAGAGTGGTCAAACAAATGAGATGCACAACGTAAAGATGGTGCTGCCTCTTTGGATACAAACAATTAAGCAGCGCGAGGGCTGGATTGGCCCATGTTGGTGCGGCCGAGCGGAACTTTGCAGACAATCAGGTGTGTTAAACTGCGAATTGAGCATGGGCAAAACGTTCGACATCGGTTTGGAGAGACTGACGGGCGGCTCCGAGTTTCCCATCGGCAGTTCCATCATCACAAAGAATGACGGCAGCACTACGCATGCCGGCGTAAGAGTCGAGGCATCGGAACTTGATGCGATTCAGGGCGCCTCGCGGGGCACGTTCTTTCTGGAGACGTTTGGCTGCCAAATGAACGATCACGACTCGGAAAAGGTCGCAGGCCTCCTGCTTTCTCGGGGTTACCAGCAAGTGGAGTCGCCAGATTTGGCTTCGTTGATCCTCTACAACACGTGCAGCATACGGGAAAAAGCGGCGCAGAAAGTTTTCTCCAGACTTGGGGAGTTTGGTCTACGGCAGGATGAGGGCCGGATTATCGGCGTGCTGGGTTGTGTGGCGCAGCAGGAAGGCGAAGAGATTTTTAGACGTGCGCCGTGGGTGAGCCTGGTGTGCGGGTCGGGGAGCTATAGCAAACTGCCGGAGCTGCTGGCACAGGTCGAGGCAGGGAATCAGCGCGTAACCGGTCTCGATAACGATACGGACGAGACGTTTGAGACGCCCGTGACGCGGCGTGACAATCCCTGGCGCGCGTATTTGACGATTATCGAAGGTTGCGACAAGGCTTGCTCGTACTGCGTTGTTCCCTATACCCGTGGGCCCGAACGCAGCCGTGCTAGCGATTCGATTTTGCGCGAGGTGCGGCAGCTTGCGGAGCTGGGGTACTCGGAAGTGCAGCTATTGGGCCAGACCGTAAATTCCTATAAGGACCCGACAGCGCGCAAGATGCGATTTTCGGAGTTGCTTCTGGCCGTGGCCGACGAGCCGGGGATCCGGCGCGTGCGTTTTACGACTTCTCACCCGCGCGATTTTTCGCGAGACATCGTAGATGCCATCGACGCGCAGCCGAAACTTTGCAATCACGTGCACCTGCCTGTGCAATCGGGTTCGACAAATGTCCTGCAAGCCATGCAGAGGACCTACACCTGCGAAGAGTATCTTGAAAAGATTGCTATGATTCGCGGGGCAAAGCGGACCATCAGCATTACGACGGACATAATTGTCGGGTTTCCTGGCGAGACGGACGAAGACCTTGCGGAAACGCTGAGTTTGCTGGATGTGGTGAAATACGATGCAATATTCTCGTTCAAATATTCACCGAGGCCGCACACCCCGTCGCTGAAGATGAATGACGTTATCTCTGAGGAAGAGAAAAGCCGGCGGCTGGCTGTCTTGCAGGAAAAGCAGCGGGAAATTCAGACGGCGAGGCATTCGGCAATGGTTGGGGAGACGTTCGAACTGCTGGTTAGTGGAAAATCGCGGCGCGAAAATCAGTGGTCGGGACATACTTCCTGTCATCGGGTCATAAATTTCGCTTCCCAAGAGCAGGCACTTCTGGGAAAGTACGTGCAGGTTCGGGTGACGGGAGCTACGCCGAACGGTTTGGCGGGGGAGCAGGTTCTCTAGAGCAGCGACTCGCGGCGTCGGTTTGAGGCGCAAAGACATTTTGACGGCACGGACTGACGTCTGTGCTACCCGGGAGGTCACATGGAAGTGGAGATGAAAATCCGCGGCCTGATGATGGATCCCGTGACAAACATGCCTATTGTGGTGCTGAAGGATGTGCAGGGCCAGGCGATCTTGCCGATTTGGGTTGGCGTGTATGAAGCCAATGCCATTGCGTTGGAGATCGAGAAGGTGCAGACGCCGCGGCCGATGACTCACGATCTGCTGAAAAATGTTCTACTCGGGCTGGATGTGCTGGTTCACAAGATTGTGGTGAACGACCTGAAGGACGACACGTTTTACGCGTTGATTTGGGTCGAGCGCGAGGGGCAGATGATGACCATCGATTCCCGGCCGAGCGATGCTTTGGCGCTGGCGCTGCGCGTGGATTGTCCGATTTTCGTGGACGAAGAAGTGCTGAAAAACTCGAAAGTCTCGAGCGCGATTACAGAACGCAGCACAAACGAGCAACTGCGTAACTGGCTCGAAGGACTCTCCGACGACGACCTCGGCCGCTATAAGATGTGAGCCTTCCAGCGTGCGCAGCCCAAGCAGATTCGTAAACGCGAGATCATTCGTGTGAGATGGACAGGGTCAATTGGCGGACCTGGTGCCGCCACACTAGCAGCAGGACAATCCCGATAAGAATCAGCGCAAGACTCAGCCCAGCCCAGAGGCCGAAGGCTCCCCAGCCGCGGCGGAAACAGAGCCACGCGCCGAGCGGCAGACCGATAATCCAATACGCTGTGAAATGACAGAGCATCGGGGTCCGTGTGTCTCCCAAGCCGCGCAGGGCGCCAGTGGCGACTGTTTGAATGCCGTCAAAAAGCTGAAAGGCGGCGCCAGCCGCGAGGAGAAATATCGTGCTGCGGATGATGGCTTCATTGGGCGTATAGGCGCGCGCAATCCAACGCGGGAATAGGAGCAGAGCAATGCTCGCTGCAGCCATGAACGCGGCACCGAGAAAGATAGCGGTACCACCTGCGTTCCCGGCACCTTGGGGGTCCTTGCGGCCAATCGCTTGGCCAACGCGCACCGCTGCGGCTGACGAGATGCCAAGCGGAACCATATAGGTGAACGAAACAGTGTTGAGAGCGATCTGGTGACTGGCAAGAGCAACAGCGCCGAGACGGCCGATCAGAGCCGTGACGACAGCGAAAACCCCGATCTCGAGAGTGATCTGCATAGCTGTGGGCAGGCCGAGAGCGAGCAGACGCCGGATACGCGGCAAGTCAGGTTCGACCGGCGTGTGAAGCAGGCGCGTGCGGTGACGCCGGTCGTACCAGAGAAGATAACCCACCAGGACTGCGGAAAGGTAAATTCGGGACCAAGCAGTGGACCACCCGGAGCCCACCGCGCCCATCGCGGGAGCCCCGAACTTGCCGTAGATGAGGATCAGGTTGCCACCTGCGTTGATGATGTTCGCTGTGATCTGGGCGAAGGCGATGGGGCGCACCAGATTCATGGCTTGCATGGAGCGTCGGACAGCGAAATAGAGGAGAAGAGGCAGCGTTCCCCAAGCCAAGGCTTTCGAAAAGGGAACCGCGAGGGTGATTACGTCGGGCGCGATACGCATGGCACGAAGCATAGGCTCGAAGAACCAGACGGGAGCCATCAACAGAGGCGCAAGCGCCAAGCTAAGATAGATCCCGTGAAGAAGCGAGCGATGACAGTCTTCGCGCTGACCGGAGCCGAACGCTTGAGAGACCAGGGTGTCCAAGCCAATTAGTAAGCCACCTCCAAACATGGCGAGGACATTGACGAGAATTCCGCCAAGGCTTACTGCAGCGATGGCTACGGCACTATTGGGAAGACGTCCCACCATCATGGTGTCTACGATGGCCATGCTCATCCAACCCACTTCGGCTAGAACGAGCGGCAGAGCCAGCCGCAGCGTAGGGCCAAGTTCGGCGCGGAATGTTTTGTAGCGAGTCATCGGCGGAAGAGGAGTGGAAAGAGTTTAAGCGGGCTTGTAGAAAGCCGCAAACAGGCTTGAGTTTGAGAAGAAAAGGAGCATCTTGGCGATGAGCTGGAACGGTAACCTCGACGTCGTTCTAGACCTGAAGTCCCATTGACCGGAACAATGGCGCAGCGTAGCCTGCGAAAAGTGCTGTTTTTGTGTGTTTTGCCGTAGGCTCGTGGATCTACGCGATCCAAGCTTATTTTCTGGAAGCAGTCTGGAATTGCTGGCGCGGCTTGCGATCCGGCAAGCTTAGGAGACAGCCTTGGGCATCGGGAACATATCCAGCTTTGAAGCGCGAACGCAGAATATCAGGGCTGGGGTGCGCGTAAATTCGCGCGTCCCGGTGGCTGTGGAATGGGCGGAGTCGGGCCGCGCGATGCGCGCGGAGGGTTACACTGCGGACACCAGCACGACTGGGTGCCTGGCCATTATTCCTCAAACTTTTTCAGTGGGCCAGCGCTTTGTCCTGATCAACCTGGTAAACAAGAATGCGTGCGAAGCGGTCCTGATTTGGCGAGGCCACGCAGGGCGAGCGGGGTGGGAACTAGGAATCCAACTTCAAGAGGCTTCGATGGATTTTTGGGGCTTGGATTTTTAGAGGACTCGAAGCATGGGTTTGTGCCGCCTTCCCTTAGTCTTTCCATTTCTTGTTGTTTCAAAACGCATGTAGTTGAAGATTCTGGGCCGCGTCTAGCAGGCTTTCCTGAAAAGAACCTTTGAGATTTCCACCGATCTCGCAGTGAATTTCTACTTTTCCCTTGCGCTAGAATAGGTTACGAACGTAAAGTGGCCTAGAGCTAGGGGGCTTTCTGCACGCAGCACCCACATATAGGGACCCGGTTGCTGGATCGCGTCGGCGCGATTTACCATGCGCATAGGCGGAGGCAGAAGAGTATGACTGCCATCATCACAGTTGCGAATCAAAAAGGCGGCGTCGGAAAAACGACGACGGCGATTAATTTGTCTGCCGCTCTGGCGCATCGCGGCAAGCGCACGCTTTTGATTGACCTCGATCCGCAAGCGAATTCCACGATCGCATTTTACTCGTCCGGCGAAATCGCGACTTCCATGTTCGACGTGCTCAGCGAGAGCCGAGCGACGATGGTGTCCGTTATTAAGCCGACCAAGGATCCGATTCTTTTTCTTGGGCCGGGACGGCTGGCGCTGGCCAAACTTGAGCAAGTGCTTGCGGGCCAGTTCGACGCGCCGTACCGATTGAAGGATGCACTCGCACCCATCCTGAAGGAATACGATTACATCGTGCTGGATACGCCTCCTTCTCTGGGAATTCTGACGGTCAATGCTCTGGTGGCTTCCACACATTTGCTCGTACCAATTCAGGCAGCGTATTTTGCGATCGAGGGAACGGACGACCTGCTCGAAACGTACGAGAGAATTCGCGCGCGGCCCAACCCCGGACTGAAAGTGCTAGGCGTGGTCATCACTTTGTTCGACAAGCGGACGAACATTTCGCGGGACACGCATGGGCAGATTCGCACTGTGTTCGGCGAAGTGCTGTTCAAGACGAAAATCAGTAAAAATGTACGATTGGAAGAAAGTCCGGCGTACAAAGAAACGATCTTAACGTTTGCGCCGAAATCACCAGGCGCCATCGAGTACAAGAAATTAGCAGGGGAGGTCATCCAACGTGTCGAAGAGGATCGGGTTACCCGTCACGCTGAAGATGCGGCATGACGCGCATTACGTCGAATCACTGACGAGTTATAGCGGAGCAGCAGTGGGACGGATGATCCCTGTGGATCAGATCCGGCCCAATCCGGACCAGCCGCGCAAAGCGTTGGGAGATTTGCGCGATCTTTCGGACTCAATCCGCGAGAAGGGCGTACTCGAACCGCTCCTGGTACGTTTTGTGCCGCGCGAAGACTGCTACTACATCATTTCTGGCGAACGGCGCTACCACGCCTCGCGGGCTGCGGGACTGCGCGAGGTTCCTTGCATAGAGAAGATGGCGGACGATGCGGAAACGTTGGAGATCGCGCTGATTGAAAACATTCAGCGCAAAGACCTTACGCCGTTTGAAGAAGCCGACGGGTTACATCGTCTGGCGACCCAATTTGAATACACTCATGAAGATGTTGCCAAGAAAATTGGGCGCGCGCGTTCTTCGGTTACGGAAACGCTTTCGCTCAGGAATATTCCGGAGTCTTTGCGGAAGAAATGCGTCGAGCATGGGATTATCTCGAAATCGTTGTTGCTGCAAATTGCGCGCCAGCCGACTGAAAAGAAGATGATTGAGATGATGCACCGCATTATGCAAGGCGGGTTGACGCGCGACGAAGCGCGTCGCGAGCGGCGCGATGAGCAGGGCGGCCCTCAGCGGCCGCAGCCGTTCATCTTTCAGTTTGAGCCGGAGAACGAAAGTTTTCGGTTCCGCATTCAGTTTAAAAAGAGCCATGTTTCGCGGGATGAGTTGATTTCGACGCTGCGTGAGATCCTTGGGCAGCTCGAGGGATCTTCGTCGGACGCGGCGGATTCCACCGCGGCCTGATTTCCTCTCGGCAAAACATCAAAGCGGACAGACTGAAGTCTGTTCCACCAACGCATGATCGAATTCATTCCTCAGCAGATGCAAGTTCTGGAGAGGCTTTTCGCGGCGGGCTTTCGCCCCATCGCGATTCCTCCTTATGAAAGTGCACTGTGCGTGCGGCGTGGCGAGTGCGCGGCTATTCTGTCACCGATCCCTAACGGCGGACTAAGGGTCCTTGCTCCGCCGTCCTATCTTGTCGATGGAAACCTGAGTGTGCGGCTAAAGCGGGGCGCCGGCGAAGTATTTGTCTGGAAGAAGACTGAGCTGGCGGCTACACGCGAGCGCCTGGAAGAATTGGAATTGTTCCGACGTGAACTGACTCGCATTCTGGAATTGTCGCCAACCCAGTAATTCGCGTCGAAATTTGCAATTCTTGCAGACTCCCGGCACACTAAAAAGCTCATGGCCACTTACGACATTATTTGTATTGGAGCAGGGCCGACCGGGTTGGCATGCGCTATTGAGGCGAAGCGCGCGGGCATGAAGCCTTTGGTGATCGACAAGGGCTGCTTGTGCAACTCAATCTACCACTACCCAGTTAACATGGTGTTTTTCACCACGCCAGAGCTCCTCGAGATTGGCGACCTGCCGCTCGTCAGTGCGGCGGAAAAGCCGGTGCGCGTTGAGGCCCTGAAGTATTACCGTAGAGCAGCAGAGCATTACGCCTTGGAATTGCGGCTTTTTGAACGCGTGCTGCGAGTGGACGGGCACGACGGAGACTTTACCGTCGTGACGCGGACGGAGAGGGGAACGGAAGAGCGTTACACAGGGAAAAAAATCAGTGTTGCGACAGGCTACTACGATCTTCCAAACGTGATGGCCGTTCCGGGCGAGGAATTGCCCCACGTCTCGCACTACTATACGGAACCCTTCGAATTCTGGAATCATGACGTTGTTGTGATCGGCGGGAAAAATTCCGCGGCGGAAGCTGCTTTGGATCTCTTTCGCAACGGCGCGCATGTCACTCTGGTGCATCGAAACGCGGAACTTGGTTCGTCAATCAAGTATTGGGTAAAGCCGGACATCGAAAACCGCATTAAGGCGGGAGAAGTCAAAGCGCTTTTCGAAACCCACGTGAAGCAGATCACGAGAGATGAAGTGGTCGTGCAAAATGGCGCTGGCGAGAAGCGATTGCCCGCGAAACAGGTGTTCGCCTTGACCGGCTATCATCCCGATTATGGGTTTATCGAAAGCCTTGGCGTGCGGCTCGATCCCGATACGCGAAAGCCTCGACTTGATCCCAATACGCTTGAAAGCAATGTGCCGGGGATCCATTTGGCGGGTGTGGTCATCGGCGGACGGCACACCGGCGACATCTTCATCGAAAACGGTCGCTTTCACGGTAAGCAAATCATTGACGCGTTGAAGGCGCGATCTGCTTAGCAATTATGCCAGGCACAACGATTTGCCCGTGCATGGGACGTTTGTTAGACTCCTAGCCTATGGCATCCATCTTCAGGGAAGTCGGCGAAACGTTCAGCACACTGGTGCAAGGATTTAGTGTCACTTTCCGGAACATGTTCCGGAAAACGGTCACGGAGAATTACCCGTTCGAACCGGTGCATTTTCAGCCGCGCTATCGCGGAATTCATGTGCTGCACCGCGACGAATCCGGACTCGAGAAGTGCGTTGGATGTTTTCTCTGCGCCGCAGCGTGCCCTGCAAATTGCATCTACATCGAAGCCGGTGAAAATACCGATGCCAGCCGCATCTCCGCTGGCGAACGCTACGCCAGCGTTTACAACATCGATTATTCGCGCTGCATTTTTTGCGGTTACTGTGTCGAAGCGTGCCCGACGGACGCAATTACCCACGGACACGGTTTTGAGCTCGCCACGTACGACATCAATTCCTTGATTTATCGCAAAGAACAGCTCCTCGAAAAACAGCCAGTCGCTCCAACCTCTGGGCGTTAATACACCGGAGTCCTAGTCTGTCGTATCTTAACTGTCTTTACTAATAGCAGTGAACGGTGCATACTGGCAGTATGCCCCTTCCAGCCGCGCCCAAACTGTCCCTCACGGACTCAGATCGCAAGCAGTTATTGGAGATTGGCCGTCATCGCAGCACGCCCCGAGGAATTGTTCTCCGCGTCGACATCGTCCTTGGCGCGGCCCAGGGCATTGCCAATCACGTTCTGGCACGTACCCTGTCTACGTCTCTGCCCACAGTATTGCTGTGGCGGAGGAGATTTGACAGCGGCGGCTTAGCTGCAGTATTGGAGGACCGGCCGCGTAGCGGCCGCCCCAAGCAGATCTCTGTAGAACGAGAAGAAGCCATCGTGGACGCGACGATGAAGACCACTCCGAAGGATGCCACTCATTGGAGCGTTCGGGGCATGGCGGCGAGCCAGAAGGTCAGCCCCGCAACCGTGCAGCGGATTTGGAAGAAGCACAAACTGCAGCCCCATCGAGTGGAGTCCTTCAAGTTCAGTAACGATCCGGAATTTGCTCGGAAAGTGCGCGACATTGTAGGGCTCTATATGAACCCACCGAATAAGGCGATCGTCCTCAGCGTAGATGAGAAAAGCCAGATTCAGGCGCTGGACCGCACGCAACCGATTCTTCCGTTGCGCCCCGGCTTGCCAGAACGACAAACACACGATTATGAGCGGCACGGAACGACCACACTGTTCGCAGCGCTCAACGTCTTGGAGGGGACGGTGATCGCTGCCTGCCAACCGAGGCATCGGCATCAAGAGTTCCTACGGTTCCTGAATCGGATCGATGAGGCGGTCGATTCCGATCTGCAAATCCATCTCGTGCTCGACAACTACGGAACGCATAAACATCCAGCGGTGAAGAAGTGGCTGGCAGTGCGGCCCCGCTATCACGTCCATTTCACGCCAACCAGTTCTTCGTGGCTCAATCAAATCGAACGCTGGTTCGCCGAAATCACACGGAAACGAATTCGCCGAGGCACATTTCGCAGTGTTCGTGACCTGACCAAGGCAATCCAAGATTACATCCAGAGCTACAACCGGAACCCACAACCGTTTCAGTGGGTCGCCAGCGCCAGTAAGATCATCCGGAAGGTGAACAAATATAAAGAAACTTTAGAGACGGGAGACTAGAATCATCGAGAATCCTTCCGTTTAGATGCATGCGTTATTTTTGCGTGCCTATTTGGAGCGCGTCTTCCCATGCGAGGTGCGCCCTATAACTCATATAAACCAGCCAAGACCTAACTCTGCACTGGGGTTTGGTCACGGGAGGATGCGATGCGTCTCGCATACGACGGCGAGATGCAGTCTCTGGGGAGCTCTGGCGCTGGAGAAAGTAGCACGAGTGGGAAGTGCGTTTGGCGTGCACCGCTGAACGCACATGTGGGAAGCGTTGTGAAAGGTTTCTGATGAACCCGTCGTCTTCCTTCCATGATTTTAGTTTGAACCCATCGTCCATCTTGCCAAGTGGGAAGACGCCATGGTACGGGCCGGCGCCTACATCTCCGATGGTAAGGAGAAAATTCCGATAGTCGGCCGGCAACGTGATCGAGCGAACCTTCTCAAAAGACTCTACTTTAGCTTCGCTTTGCACAGTGTTCAGAAGAAGCTCATGGTCAGCCGCTCCAAAAACATGACGACTGCGATCCTCCAAGAGTTTGAGAGAGCGGTGCGCAAAAGCAGGATCGAGGAGAGGCATGTTCAGTCTTCACTGTTAGCTTACAAGGAAGCAAGCGAGTCGCCGAGGCTGAGGAGTTTGCCGCATTCGGTGTTGGGGACGCGGGTGTTCGTAGCGAGACGGTAGAAATGGTCGAAACGTTCGGCGGGCGCCCACGGGGGCAGCTTAGCGCGGCGCAGGTCGGTGAAGCGCTTTTGGAAGCCGTCGTTCGTAATCCCGGTTTGCGATTCGCGGGCGGGAACGGGGCAACGCGCGCAGGGGTTGCTGCCCTCAAAGGCGACATCGCCAATCTTGAAACGCACGACACTGGATTCCGATTCGGCGAAGAGTTGATCTTCCCAGAATGGCGGCAGAGTTTCGGCCGTTCCGGCGGAGCCGGCTGCATCGATCTCCAGCGTGGCGCGGAAACGCCGTCGGGCTTCGTTCAGCGTCATGCCGGGGAACCACTCGCACACAGCCTCGAGTGACGCGGTGGAAACAATCGTTGGACCGGGCGCAAGGCCGTCATCGGGAAAGCCCTCGCGCGTGTAACGCACCTGAATAGCCTGCTCGAAGTACATGCTGAACCATTCCGCAGCCCCTTCGGTATCAGCAGGGAACGCGAAAGTCATCGCGGGGATGTTGCGCCTGTCGCCGGGAACGGTAAGCGTCACGGAACTGATGTTCGGAGCGTACGCTGCGCGGATGGGGTGTATGGCGGCGGTGCGCTTGCCATTGACCCAGCGGCCATCGGCGGAGTAGAGAGCCCAAACGCGGTCGAGCTCAAGGCCGCCGTTCGGCCCAATGCGGGCTTCGTTTACTGAGACGGGATCGAGGGCTTTGATGGGGTGCAGCCGGATATTCGCAAGGCGCGCCGTCTTTCGCTGAGAGTCCACAGGTAGAGTTTAGCAGAGCGCCGCATGCAAGAAGTGCGGCCGAGCAAAGTTGCTCGATGATACTTCTTCATCACAGACGCGGTAACGCATTCCTTCGAGAAGATGACTCCGTTCAGATCGGATACTGGGCCAAAGAATGGGCCCAAAGTAAAAGGTCCAGCCATAAAAAAGATGATGCGCGGACTTCGGCTATACCTCAGCCTTGAGCCCAACCTAGTCGGCTGAAGCAGCGGCCGCCGCTGGTGATTTCTTCTTCTTGGCCATCTGTTGCACCGTGAAGAGCAACAGAGAGCGAGCCTGCGGGTCCATTTTGCTTAGCAGGTGTCTAAGCTTTCGCATGAATCGTAAGTCTTTTCCCGAACTGCCCCAGGCATTGCTGCCAGATTCGGTCCAGGCGGCTGGAATGTCCTGCTTGGGCGGCTGGTCTCCATCGTAAAGAAGTTGGTAGAGCGGCATCTCCAATGCTCGAGCCAATTTCTCCAGCGTTTCGATAGCAGGGACGGTGTGGCCGTTTTCCACGCGCGAAAGGTAGCAGCGCAGCAGGCCGGTGCGTTTCTCGATATCACCTTGGGAGAGTTTTTTTTCCTCGCGCAGGACGCGCAAGCGTTCGCCGATGATCATCGGTAGCTCCTTACAGAAACCACTCCGCCTCACAGGCTGGGTGCGAGTTGGAGTGACTGGACTATAAACTATCGAATAGTTGTTAGTCTAGGAGATTACATTCTCTTCTTCTGTGGAAATCTGCACGTTGCGTCGCCTTGTCCGGACGAGTAGGGCAGCCCGTCGAAATCGACAGTGCTGCCCGCCGCCAGGAGAATAAGCGCAACATGCGAATGCCTGATGGAGGCTCGTCCGGGCGGAGAGCCTCGCATCTCCCACATTTACTTCTCGCGTCAGAGTAAACGAAATTCGGGCGCTCTGAGTGAGCTGAACTTATTTTGCTGGTGCCCTATTCGGGCAATCAGGCGCTGGCTGCGGCGGCCGAGCTGTCCGCGAGAATGGAGTTGTAGCCGCAAGTCCCGGCTTTGCGCAGGGCTTCCACCATTTCTGCGGCGGTCACGAGTGGTGTCGTCTGCATGTTGGCAACCGCACCGCCGGCTGCGAAAGCAATGGCGATGGCAGCCGCCGAAACATTGTCAGGCATTTCGGTGATGACCAGGGCATCATAGGGGCCAAACGCAAAATACGCCGTCTGCAGCTTTCCGCCGAGCCTCTCGATGGGAACTCTGACGACCTCGATTCGGTCCTGCGGATTGGCGATGAGCCGGGCCCAGGCTTCCTTGGTGTAGCTGACTTGGTGGCAATAGAGAGGCATGGTGATCTCCTTAAGGTGCGGCGGGAATACTTCCGGGGAATTTCTCCTGGGAATGAGGGGACTATGCTCTTGAAAACAAAGGGAGTCAAGAGAAAGTGAAAAAATATAAAGCTTTATCTTGATAGACTTTACAGATATGGTATACCCCGCCCCGTAGAAAAGTACCGCCCGAGCCAGTCGGGGGCGTTTTGCATTTTAGGGCTGCTTTGCGGCGCTCCCTCTGGGCGCCGCACCGTGAACGGTGTGCAGGCAAGATTTTTGCGCATCAAGTTTTCTTCCTCTTCGCATTACGGAGCGCCATCCTTGTCACGTCGCTTCACTTGATCACCAGGGTCCATACGTTGGATCTGATGGTGAATCCGATCGCATCGCTAAGTATTTGACGCTTCTCGGGACTCATTGCGGATGCATCGTATTGCGAAGGGTATTTCATGCCGCCGATGGTGACTTGCGAAAGACGGGGCGGCGAGAAGGAAAATTCCCGGTAGATTTTGTATTCCCCCGGTTCGCTCAATTTAAACCACATCGAAATATTAAGATCGGCAAGCTCGCGGCTTGCGCCCGCAGGGATGACGAACAAATCCGCGTCGGTGAGCGGGCGGGCCTGGAAAACTCTAACCGAGCTAACCCGGCAGATGAACAGCGTGCGATAGGGAACAGGATTCCCACTAGCGTCCATCACTCGCCAATCGGTTGTTTCGTAGCTGCGGATAGCTTCCAGGGCGTTTGGCCCGAAGACCACCGGACGCGACGAGTGGTTGAGCAAGGCCACCTTGAACATGCGAGCGTGGTACTCGCGAGGTGGCCGGTCAGGAAAGTCCTCGAGCGGGCCTGAGATGACAAGTTCGAGATCTGCTGGCTCAAGAGGCTTCGTTTTCTGCTGCGCAGAAATCCGCTCCGCGGAGACCGTCATGACAAAGAAGAGCAGCGAAGTGGCCATCAGACGGCGGCGTAACAAAGCTGAAGAAATCATAAGACCTTCCAGGACTGCCGAATGAGCGCTGACGACGACAACATGATTGGAACGATTTCCCCAGGATTTCTTGCACCGGCGGACGGAAGTTACGCCCCGAATGGCGCGCAGGGCGAAAGCCTCGGCACTGGCGTAGCGCCGGGTTTTAGCCCGGCATCCGTTGAAGAGGCTCGTTCCCCACGAAAGGCAAGATGCCGCCCTAAAGGGCTGCGCTACACAGGCCGACGCGATCGCAGACTTCGGCCCGAACAACGAGCGCCTGGACGACGTCAAGCCGGAACAAGTGAACTCGCTGCGCGAACTGGTTCGGCAATATCGCCAGGAGGGCATCGTCGCCCGGCGCAACGAAATTCGACGCATCCGCCAGGCGCAAATCCTCAAGGATTTTCCAAGCTCGTTGTCGATTCCCGCGCCGATCGCGTTTCAGGCCGAAACATTTCCAGGCAGGATCCCCGGGCACCGCCAAGCAACCCGACTCCTAAATCAGTCCAAGCTGCGGACGCAATCCTTCCTGCAGCCGATCTAAAGCCCCTCTACGATTTCGCACTGGACTGCCAAGCCTGCCAGGCCAAACTGGCCGCCGCTCAAAGCGACCTGACCGACAAGAAAACCAAATCCGCCGCATCAAGCAAGGACCAAGACGCAGCCGTCCGCGCCGCCAAAGGAGGAAGCGTCCTGCGCCGAATCAGCCGAGCCCCAAAGTGGTTCGCGAAAGGCGCCGCCGCCAGATCCGTAGCCGCCAAGGCCACCCACTGATGCTGACGCTGAGCAAGCGCCGACTGCGTGCTTTCAAACCAGACAGTTTTCTAGGGTATAATCCGCGCACTGAATCGCTTAAATGTCTCTCGCCGACATTCCGGCAAGCGGAGCCAATCCCGGTGCCGAAGGGTCACCCCTTCCCGGCAAGAAACTGGTTTCCTGGAAGGAGATTGCCGGCCATCTCGGCCGCGAAACTCGCACCGTTCAGCGCTGGGAGAAGACCGAAGGGCTACCCATTCGGCGCCACGAGCACCAGAAAAAATCGACTGTCTACGCCTACACGAGTGAGCTGGATGAGTGGTTCAAAAAGCGCCAGCCGGCGGACGATCCCGAAGCCGACGCCGCATTCGTCCCCGAACCAGACGTTGACACCCTTTCGGAAAAAGCGAATGGTGGCGCAGGCCATCCGGTTGTCGTCCAGGTTCCTTATGCGGAGCGCGAAGATCTTCCCTCCGTGGAACCGGAAAAACCGCCTCCCAACATCAGAAAGCAGGTTGCTCTTGGTCTGGCCGCTTTCGTGGTTCTTTGTTTCATCGCCTATGCAGTTTACCGGTTGATCCAAACCAAGACTCCGCCACCCGAAAAGGTCCGTCTCGTCGTTCTGCCTTTCAAAAATCTCAGCGGCGATCCCAAGCAGGACTATTTCAGTGCAGGCCTGACGGACGAGATGATCACGCGGCTGGGCAGTCTCGATCCGCGGCGTCTCGGCGTGATTGCAGCTGCATCTTCTAATACACAGTCCGGGAAACCTCTCAAGGAGATTGGCCGGGCTCTTGGCGTCCAATATGCCCTCGAAGGTAGCGTGCGCCGCGAAGGCAATCAGGTGCGCATCGATGTCCATCTTATCCAGGTCAACGACCAAACCGATCTTTGGGCTGATTCCTATAGCCGCGACCTTACGGACATCTTGCTCGTGCAAGACGACGTCAGCGCTGCCGTCGCGAGTCAGATTCGCACGACGTTAGCTACCACTACCGAAATGAGCAGCTCTAGGTTCGCAAAGCGCTCTGTCAACGCACAAGCGTATGATGCTTATCTCTCGGGCCGCTTTTACTGGACCAATCGCGGCGACCTCCACAAGAGCATCGAGGCCTACCAGCAGGCGATCCAGAAAGATCCGCAGTACGCTCTTGCCTACGCCGGTCTTGCCGGCTCTTATGCTCTGCTTGGGCAGGTGCCTTACGACGATATGTCGCCGCTCGAGGCCAAACCTAAAGCCCGTGCGGCTGCCGAGCACGCTCTCCAGTTGGACCCCTTGCTCGGCGAAGGTCACGCCGTCCTCGCCAATGTGGCGTTCAGTTACGATTGGAATTTCGAAGTCGCGGAGCATGAATTTCAGCGCGCCCTGGCCCTCAGTCCGAACAACCCCACTCCGCATCTCTGGTTTAGCCACTACTGCATTGTGCGCAACCGCCTGCCGCAGGCGCTCGAGGAAAACTCTCGACTGCTCGAGATCGAGCCCGTCTCTCCACTGTTCAATACCAACCGCGCGGAGATCTATTACCACGCGCGCAACTACGACGCGGCTATCACTACGGCAAGCCGTGCCATCGAGCAATATCCAAGCTATTGGCTTGCCTATATTTGGCTCGGCTCTGCTCTTCGCGAAAAGAAAATGTACAAGGAAGCTCTAGAGCAGTTTTCAAAGGGGCGTACACTCTCCGGCGACCATCCCGTCATGATCTCTTTGTACGGTCATGCGCTTGGTCTCTCTGGCGACGCCGCAGGCGCGCGCAAAGCGCTTGCCGATCTCCAGCACCTCGCGCAGTCGCGCTACGTTTCTTCGCTTTACTTCGCTGCTGTTTACACCGGCCTCGGTGAAAACCGCACGGCTCTCGACTGGCTTGATCGTGCCTACACGGAGCGCAACGACCGCCTCGTTTATCTAGGTTCCGAACCCATGGCCGATCCGCTTCGTTCCGATCCTCGCTTCGCGCGGCTCCTCGCAAAGATCGGCGTGCACTAAATCATTGCGCCAGGACTCCTCGCGTGCACGCGGAATCCCGGCGCAATAGCAGCACTTCCTGTCCAGATGGTTGTGCTACTCCCGTTCGACCATCACGTGCGCGGCAACTCCGGCATGGTCCGATGGCCAGAGTCCGCCGATGATCCTCTCCTTGGGATCCGCGCCAAACAGCGCAATGTTTCGCACTTTGACGTGACCCAAGGTCAAAATCAGGTCGATACGTTGATAGAGCTGTGATACCGGATTGTTATCTAGCTCGTCCTGACAACAGGTGAGCCCCGGAACAAACGGAAAGATCTCAGCCCACCCATCGTCATAGCCCGCCGCAATAAAATCCATGTAGGTCGGGTCCTGCGGCAGCGGCGCGGCCTGTGCGTTGGAGTCCATCGCAAGAATCACGGGCAGCGACGTGTTTGCAGGACCGGAGCGCAGCTCGGCTCCTTGCGCTTCGCGGATGGCTGGAACCACGGACTCCAGATGCGTCCCGATGTATCGAAATGGCTTGTGGTCAAACGTTGCGTCCACAGACACCCAGGCTCGCGGCAGCGGCAGCAGCCCAATCGGTGAAGGGAACTGGAGAATGGTGGCGTATTGGGCCGATTGCGGATTGCCCCACTGAAATCTCTCCGGCTCAAGATCGGTACGCGCCAGAATCGCCACGTGATTGACGAGCGAGACGCATAGATACGTGCTTGGAGCGATGAAGCCTGGTATCAGGGGGAACGCGTACTGTTGTGCTTCCTCGGCGACCGTATAGTGCGCCCCTTGCGCTGCCAAGGCATCCTGAAGCTCCTGAAGCATGGCAAATTCCAGTGTTGGCGAACCGCACGTGCCCGTGACCGGATTAAACGACGACGTGTACCACTCGTCCAATTCTTCCAGACTTACTAGCGTAGGGTCAGCGTCGATAATCTGCTTTGCTACCGCTCTCATTCTCGCGGGTGGGTTGGTTTCACGCACCTGCGTGATCGTCTGCCCTACAGCGACCAAGAACGAATTCAGGTCCGTCGCCGCTTGGATCTGTAAGAAGTCCGTGCCTTCATTCACGTTGTAGGTCATCACTCGTAGATCACGTCTGTCTTTCCATGACGACTGCGCGGCGGATGGCGTGGGCCCTCCCAGCCAACAGAGCAAACTGAAGAGCACCGAGCGCGCCACCCATTGCCGAGAAACACTCTGCAACCTGCTAGAAGCCGAAGAAACAGAGCTCACGATGTATTTCATGACCGTCCTTTCGTTCTACGATCTCCCGCGCCTGGCATGGCCGCCTGATTTGGCAGCTGCCAGAACGCGCTTCAACAAGGCGCCGTCGGTTAGCCCCAATCAAAACCCGGAAAGCACCACCCGCGATACAGGCATCCCGCGAGACACGCAGCATTCGCCCAAACCAATGGCCTTTCAAGCGACAAGGCACGTCAGACAGGGGCTTCGGAAGGGTGTCGCAAGATGTCGCAGGTTTTAAAGTTGGCTTATAGGACGGTCGGGTAAGCGATTCCGGCTAGAATTTGGCAGGGAAGTGGCTTTCCTGTCAACGGATTTGACGTGGAAGACTCAGAAACTGAAAAAGGACTGCTGTCCTTGCGCAAGTCATTTTGGAAATAATCGCGAGAGCCCTGAGCTCCAAGCCAAGGCCTTGGGACCCTACGCTGAGGCGAAAGATTCCTCTTGACACGGCGTCTGATAAGTAATATTATGTTAACTAGAAAATCTGGCTGACTTCTTCCGACCCCTGTGCCTCCTGGAACCGCACTTGCCGGGTCGCCTCTTTCCCTTCCCATCCGCTCTCGACAGCTATTTCTTGCTGGCAGCTTTTTGTACTTTGAGGTGGTCCAACTCGTACTTGATGTACTGTTCGAGCGTGTGAGGATCCGCGCCGACAATGCGCCGGCCGTTTACAAACATCGTCGGCGTGCTGCCGACTTCGAGCAAGATACCGTTGGCGCGGCTGGCATCAACCGCGGATCCAGCTTCCGGGCTGGCCATGCAAGCCTTGAACACTTCCGCGTTGAGGCCGGACTGGCTGGCGAAGTCCGTCATTTTGCCCCAGGCGTTTTCCGGCGAGATCAGGTCCTGGCCGTCGTAGATGAGGTCATACATTTTCCAAAACGCAGGAGGGTTCTGCTGGTAAGCGCAGCGCGCGGCCAGGGCTGCCGTCCGCGCCCAGGGATGAATCTGTTCGAGCGGAAAGTCCTTGAAGATCACACGGAGCTGGGGATATTTCGGGAGCATGCCACGCAAGGCGTCATGCAAGGCCCGGCAGACAGGGCACTCGAAGTCCGAAAACTCAACCAGGGTGACGGGAGCATTGGCGGGACCGAGCGAGGGGCTGTCTTTCGTCTCTAGTTGGGCGCGGGTTTCCACCATGGGATCTTTGGAGAGATCCGAAACCTCCCCTCGGAACATATATTTCCCATCCTTTGTCACATAGACTTTGCCGGTTTGCTCATTCTCCCCAAGCTTGACCGCTACGTCGACTTCCAGAAGTCCTTCGATTCCGATATCTTTTGGAGCGCCAATTTTCACAACGGTGTCAGCCCCGAACGCATAGAGATTTCGTAGGTAAGCCTCAACGGTCTTCTGCATGGGTGACTGCACGGCGGAGGCAGGAGCAGCGGCGGCCGTAGCTTGCGGCTGTTGTGCGCGCGCGGCCGGAATAACAACGCTCAAGGCGAGAATTCCTGTAAGGGGCAGTGATTTCTTCACGTTGGACCTCAATTCTCTAAGGAATAAACCGCTGGGCAATCGGGAAAGGTCTGCCAAAACCAAAAGCTCTCGACGTAATCTTCAGCCCAGGAGCGGCTTGTTTGCGCTTGTACTCCGTCCGGTCGACATGCAGGGCAATGTCTCGCACAAGTTGAAGGTCGAAGCCATAGTGGTCCGCGATCTCCTGAGGGCTATGCAGGTCCTCGATATAAGCCTTTAGGATTCGGTCCAAGACGTCATAGGGCGGAAGGCTGTCTTCGTCTTTCTGGTTGGGGCGCAACTCCGCGGAAGGGACCTTCTCGATGGACGAGCGGGGAATTAATTCCCTTTCGCGATTGATCCATTGCGCCAGTTCGTAGACCATCAGTTTTGGCACATCTGAAATCACCGCAAGCCCTCCGGCCATGTCGCCGTACAGCGTGCAATAACCTACAGCCAGTTCGGATTTGTTGCCAGTACTCAAAACCATAGATCCAAACTTGTTGGAAATGGCCATCAGATAGTTTCCACGGATGCGCGCCTGAATATTTTCTTCCGTGACGTCAACCGGCTTTGAAGCGAAGGCGGGCGCAAGAGCCTTTTCATAAGCGTCAAAGACGTCGCCAATCGGCAGAGTGATGAGCTCGATGCCCAGATTTTGCGCCAAGCCTTTCGCGTCGGACTTGCTGCCCTCTGAAGAGTACGGCCCTGGCATGGACACGCCCAGAACATTGGAGGCGCCGAGAGCGTCCACAGCGATGCTGGCCACCACGGCGGAATCGATTCCTCCGCTAAGGCCAACCAGCACTTTCTTGAAACCGCATTTGCGGACGTAATCTTGTGTCCCGGTGATAAGCGCTCGATAGGCATATGCAATTTCTTCGTGCGGCTGTCTGTGAATCTCACCCTCACCCGTGACGGTATCGAAAAGGACCAAATCTTCTTCAAACGCCAAAGCTTGCGCCGCGACCTTTCCTTCCGCGGTCAAGGCCATGCTGGCGCCGTCAAAAATCAAGCTATCGTCGCCGCCCACCTGATTGACGTAGACGATGGGACGGTGCTGATTCACAGCGATCGACTGAAGCATTTCCAGGCGCAGAGCGCGCTTGTCGATGGTGTAGGGCGAGGCCGAGATATTGAGCAGCACCGTAATTCCCTGCCCAATGAGCTCAGTTACGGGATCGCGGTCATATCGGCACTCGGCCCAGAAATTTTTGTCGTTCCAGACGTCTTCACAAATCGTGATACCTAGCTGCTCCCTGCCAAATCCGTAAGCGAATTGCTTGCCTGCAGGCTGAAAATAACGAGATTCATCAAACACATCGTAGGTCGGCAGGAGCATTTTGCTTTGCTCGAACACCACGCGTCCGCTGCAAATCAGCGCGGCCTTATTCGCAATGGACTTTCCCTTACCGTTTTTGACGCGGCCCGCATATCCAACGATGGCGGGCAGAGGCAGCTTGGCTGCGAGATCCTTCAATTCCTGATGATTACGATCGATAAAGGCAGGCCGCTCGAGGAGGTCCTGCGGAAGATACCCGCACAAACAAAGTTCAGAAAAAACGGCGAGGTCGGCCCCTCGCTGCCTGGCTTTCTCCGCCAAGCTCAGGATGCGAGCCGAATTTCCTGCAAAATCGCCTACCGTGGGATTGAACTGCGCAAGCGCTATCTTCATGCCGGCACTTTAGAATACGGATGCAAACGCGAGATTGCAAACATCGGCTCGATGCGTTGTGTCCGGTTTATTGCCACTGCGCGCTACTCATCTTTCTGTGGCTTCTGGGCGACTAAACTCGCGATTCCCTGCCCGGCGTTCAGCTCCCGGTAAAACAAAACGTGCAATTCAGGAAAAGCCGTGCGCAGCTCTCCAGGTTCAAGTAGATACGCGTTGTTGCGCGGCCCTCCCGCGTAGTTGAGTTGCGCGCACGTAAAGGTTTCAAAGAACAGCACACCACCAGGGCATAGCGCACGCACCATCTGCGGAAAAAGAGAGCGCAGCAAATACTGAAGACAAAGGATCAAGGAAAACGAAGCAACCGGAAGCCGAATCTCCTCAAGATTTGCCTGAATCAGCCGGATACCGCGCGCTTGTGAATCCGGCAGGTGACCGACATCTTCCCGACTAGGCCGCAGCTTTGCCTTTCGCGCACGGTTTTCTAGAATGTCCAAAGCTGTTCCCGACCAATCGATAGCCGTCACCGGCAGGTCATGCGCAGCAAGCAAGAGCGTGTGGCGCCCGGTACCGCAAGCTAGATCCAGCGCCGGCCCGCGGGGAAGCAAGGGCAGCCATTCCGAAACAATGCTTGCGGCTTCCGCAGGCGAGTTTAGTGCGGAATCGCGGTGACGGGCGTCCCATTCGGCTGCGTTGGAGGGCATAAAAAAAGGCTCCTGAACGGTGCGTTCAAGAGCCTTGAATTCTGGTCAAAAGTCGCATCACGCGACCGGGTCTGATTAGACGCTGAAGGAGCTGCCGCAGCCGCAAGTGCTCTTAACGTTCGGATTATTGAACTTGAAGCCAGCGCCTTCGATGGTCTCGATGTAATCGATCTCGACGCCTTCCAGATACATCGAGCTCATCTGATCGACCGCGACCTTGAGCCCGTTAAAATCGACCACTTCATCGGTCTCATTGGTCTGGTTTTCAAAAGCCATGTGGTATTGGAAACCAGAGCAGCCTCCGCCGACGACGGCAACGCGCAACGCCACCGGTACAGGATTCTGCATGCCCATGATTTCCTTGACCTTGGTGCTGGCAGTGGGAGTCAGACTAATCATAAGTTCCTTTGGCCTCCGCATCGCAGGTAAGCCGCGATGCAACTCTCAACTGAAGTATAGCAAACCTTTTCCACAACTGCACATGGCACTTGAGCATGGAATTTCTTGTCTGGAAACTGCCCAATCGAGCGCGTTTCGACAACCCTAGGTGCTTCGCATACAATAAGATGCAGCCATGAGACATAAAGTCACGTTGATCCCCGGAGAAGGCATCGGTCCCGAAGTGGCGGCAGCTGCACGGCGCATCCTGGAAGCCGCAGGCGTGCAAATCGATTGGGAAGAGGTCCAGGCGCGTTCTGAAAAGGCGTCGGCCACGGGGCAATTTGTCACGGAAGGTGCCGTCGAATCCGTGCGGCGCAACGGTGTCGCGCTCAAAGGCCCGATGGGCACAGCCGTGGCCGGCGGAGCGCCCAGCATCAACGTGGCGTTACGAAAGACTCTCGACCTTTACGCAAACGTCCGGCCAGTCAAGAATCTTCCTGGAGTGAAATCCCGGTTTGAGAACGTCGATGTCGTCTTAATCCGTGAAAATACAGAAGATCTGTACTCCGGCCTGGAACACGAAGTGGTTCCGGGAGTTGTAGAAAGCTTGAAAATCATCACGGAAAAAGCTTCCACGCGAATCGCGCAATTCGCGTTCAAATACGCCAAACGAGAAGGCCGAAAGAAGATTCACGCCATCCATAAAGCCAATATTATGAAGCTCTCGGACGGGCTTTTCCTGAAGTCCATCCGCAACGTCGCCCCGCAACATCCCGACATCGAATACAAAGAGATGATCGTGGACAACGCCTGCATGCAAATGGTGCTGAATCCCCAGCAATTCGACATGTTGCTGCTCCCTAATCTCTATGGCGACGTGATGAGTGACCTCGCCGCGGGACTTGTCGGCGGACTCGGCGTGGTGGGAAGCGCAAACGTTGGAAATGAAGCGGCCATGTTCGAGGCCGTTCACGGAACCGCGCCGGACATCGCTGGAAAGGGCTTGGCCAATCCGACAGCCCTTTTACTAAGCAGCATCATGATGCTGGACCATCTTGGCGAAAGGTCCGCGGCCCGCCGGATCGAGAGAGCCCTCGAAAGAGTGCATCGCGAAGGCAAGCACGTCACTCAGGACGTGGGCGGCAAGGCTGGCACGGACGAATTCACCGAAGCGGTCATCTCTTCGCTTCGCCCGAGCTAATTCCCTGCCTCCACATTTCTTACGCTTGGGCGACTCAGGCGCTCGTAGACCCTTGTTATTCTTGCTCAATCGTGGCATTCTCTGACCGTTAGTGGTCCCCTCCAAGGGGGGTGAATGCATCGGTCGAGGTATCCTGAAAGGCGTCGCACAGTTCGGATGACGCTTCAAGTTCCCCTAAAAGTGCGTTGCCAGATGCCGGAAGGCGAAGCTATTGATTTAAAGGCGTTTACGCAGTTTGTCAGCGCGCACGGCGCACTCATCGTGATGGATGCTCCGCTCTTGCCGGGCCAAGCGGTTCGGCTGTTCAACGAAATGACGTCAGAGTCCGTGGAGTGCTTTGTCACTTCCGTCCGCGAGAAGCAGGACCGGCGATTCATTGGCGTAGGATTTGTTACGGCCCGGAGTGATTTCTGGCATGTGGTCTTTCCAAAGGCGGGGACGCGGCAGGCCGTGCGCTCTTCGCAGACCGGGTCGCTCGTGAAGCCCGGAAAGACCTCCAACATTCCCCCGCAAAACTAACAAGCTAATCTTTTCTGACATTGAAGTGCTTTGCAGGCTTTCGCTTTTGTATCAAGCGATAAGTGGGCGTTGACTTGGATGCTTGCCGCTAAGCCCCTCTCGGCGCATACACCTGGTACAGAAGAATGTAGACAATCACGCCGGTGACCGAAACGTAGAACCACAGCGGAAGCGTCCAACGCGCGATCGCGCGGTGTTTATCAAATCGTTCGAGCCATGCGCGGCGCAGCGTAATCAAGATCAACGGCACGATGACAACGGCCAACACGGTGTGCGAAATCAGCAGTGCGAAGTATGCCGGACGAATCCACCCCTGACCCTGGAAAACAATGTGGCCGACACGGATGTGGTAGACAACGTAGGAAATCAGGAAAACAATGGAGACTGCAAATGCGGCGATCATGAAAGCCTTGTGCACTTTCATTTTGCCGTTTCGGATGGCGGCGTAACCGCACGCCAGAAGAATGGCGCTGGTGCCGTTTAGAGAGGCGTTGAGCGCGGCCTGTGAAAACATAGGTGTGCCAATGTCCTTCCCGGCAGAATCAGCTCAGCGCGGAATTTTGTCGTAGATCATCAAACCGAGAAGCATTGGAATATGCAGTACGGTGGCATGCATCAGCCACTTGGCGCGGACATTGGTCCGGGAGCTAGCGGCCCACAAGCAAACCTGAACGAGCGCGGTGCTAACGACCAACGCGCCAAAGAAATAACGCACGCCGGCCAAACC
>DATDHE010000245.1:0-30151 GCA_036521695.1 Candidatus Acidiferrum sp.
GTAGACGCGCATATCGAATTGTTTGCCGAGCGAGATCAATTTGTTGACCAGCAGCTCAAAGCCCTGGAAGTGCACGTTGTCATCGCCGGAGCCGTGCATCACCATTAGGTCTCCGTGCAGCCCATCTGCAAAATTGATGGCGGAGCTCTTTTCGTAGGCCTTCGGACTGTCCTGCGGCAATCCCAAATATCGCTCTTGATAGATACTGTCATAGAGGCGCTGGTCGGGCACGGACGCGACCGACACGCCGACGTTATAAATTTCGGGATAGCGAAACATGAGATTGAGCGTTTCCGTTCCTCCGCCGCTCCAACCCCAAACACCAATACGCTTCGCATCAATATAAGAATGCATTTTTTCGAGCGATTGCAACGCAGCCGCCTGCTGCTGCGACGACAGCGGGCCTACATTTCCGTAGACGACCTTGCGCCATTCGCGGCCGCGCGGAGCAGGCGTGCCCTGATTGTCAAAGCTTGCCACGAGGTAACCGGCGCTGGTCAGTGCGCGGTCGAACATGGACGGCCAGCGATCCGCTGTTGTTTGTCCGGCAGGCTCGGAATAGACATTTACAATCAGGGCATACTTTTTCGCAGGATCGAAATTCGGCGGCTTCATCAGCCACGCATCCACCATCAAGCCGTTGCCCGCGTCTACTTTCACGAATTCCGCCGGTGCGCCCGATAGCGGCTTCACACGTTCGGCAAGCGCGGAATTGTCCGCAGTGTTTCTCATGATTCGGTGATCGGGCAGGTGTACCACTTCAAATGTCGGCGGCACATCGAACGAAGAGTAGCTGTGGAAGGCCCACTCGCCATTCGGCGAAATCGTGTAGGAATGCGTGCCGGGCTGATTCGGGGTAATGCGTTCCGGTGCTGCCGAGCCGTCCAGCCGCGCCCGATAGAGGTAGCGCTGGGTTGGATTGTCCGGCGACGCCATAAAGTAAATCCACTTTTCATCCGGGCTCACGCGGTCAAGGCTTACTACGTCGAACTCGCCGTGCGTGACAAGCTCCGCTTTGCCGGAATCGCGCGCGACGCGATACAAATGCCGCCAGCCGTCACGCTCGCTCAGCACCAGGAACTCGCGGCTCTTATTGATCCACAAAATTAAGGCATTCACGTCAACCCACGCGCGGTCTTCGTCCACAAAAACAATTTGCGCGACGCCTGACGAAGCATCAGCGAGCAGAAACTCGTTCTTGTTCTGCAACCGGTTCATGTGTTGCAGCAAAACGTGGCTCGAATCTGCCCAACCCATCTGAGGAATATAGAAATTGTGCGGATCTCCCACCGTCTGCATCCAGACGACTTGTCCACCGCCAGCGTTCGCGACGCCAACGCGAACCGCTGAATTGTGCGTTCCAGCAAGTGGATACGGATATTGCAGCGTTTGCGGATAGGGACCCGTGTTGGGATAGGGAATTTCAGTAACGATCTCACCCCTCGGAGCGCCCAGATCATAGATCAACGTGTAGTTCCCGACGCTAGTGATGTTGAATTGCCAGAAAGCGATGGCGCGGCTGTCCGGGCTCCACGCGAACCCATCGCGGATATCAAATTCTTCTTCGTTCACCCAGTCGGAAGTTCCGTTGATGACGCTGTCAGAGCCATCGCGTGTCAGTTGCACAATTTTCCCACTAGCCATGTCTTCCACGTAAATGTTGTTCTCGCGGACGTAGCCAACTTTGGTGTTGTCCGGCGAGAATTTGGCAAACATCAGGCTCGATGCCTGAGCATCGCCACCGAGTTTGCGCAACGCGCCGCTCTTCAAATCAAGAACCCAATAATCTCCTCGCGTGTTCTGCCGCCAAACGGCTTTAGAATTCGTGAACACCAGAACCTGCCGCCCGTCGGAAGACATTGTGTAATCCTCGACCGGCAATGGCATTTTCTCGCCAGCCGGAATCAGCCGGCTGGCAGCAACCAGTATTTCCCTTGCGCCTGTCGTCGTTTGGTACCGAACGATGTCGGTGCCGCCGGCTGTGGCTGAGGGCGCTATAGCGAGATAGAAATCTCCGTTCCCCAGCCACGTGCCCTCGCGAAAAGTCTTCACGCGGAATTCCGGGCTGCCCATTGTGCGGGCGACTAGCTTTGATGCGGAGCTTCGTTCATCTGCATGAACTGCGAGAGGTGCGAGGATTGCCGCCACGAAGCCGAGAGCGAATAGCGCGGCTGCTGGGAAGCTGTCCTTTTTTCTCGCCAATCTATTTGAGGTTAAAGATCCTGGCTTCGTTTGAAACATTCTTGTCCCCCCGTTGATTAATGGTGGAAGAAAACACTACCAGATTCGACCGCCTGTAGGCCTGCCAACAAAGTGACATCACGGAACGATGATGCGGGATTCCTCGCGCTTAAGTTCGGGGGCTGCGGGGAATTGGCCGCGTAGGAATTCGATGTAACGGCGCGCGCGGGGACGGCCGTTCGTGCGCAGCAGACCCATGCGATAGAGGAAGACGAGCAGAGTGAAAACCTCGGAATCCTTTATTGGCGGGGCACTGCCACGTTCCGTGTCTTGCTGCTCGGATTCGTTTAGGAAAGCGGCCAGTGCAGCATACAACTGGCGTGGCAGCGAAGCATCCGGAGGTTTTTCGTAAAGGATGCCAGAGCCGAGCGTTTTGTACGTTTCGGCGAGAGCCTGCAGCGCGGCAAGAACATCGGGATCGCTGGTGGCGGGATGCGCGGCGGAAAATATCGCGGCGGTGAAGGCCAGTCCAGAAAGCACATTTTGGTGAGTGTAGATCACATCTTGCGGCACTTTGATGTCCAGGAGCGGTGTGTCCTCCGGCTGCGAACGCTGATGCTGATCCTCGTAGCGATGTGCTGCGACCAGGTAAGAACAGTCCGAGGGACAGTCCATCGAAACTTCGCGCTCCTTGCCGCAACACACGGCGCAGATTTTCTCGCCCTTGGCTGGACAGAATCTTTCGGCTTTGCGCTTTTCACAGATCGGACAGGACACAGCGGCTCCCAGTGACCCACAGACAAAACAGCAGAGTAACTCGCCGACGATTAAAAGACAAAACGTCTAAAAGACAAAACTGCGGCGCACCATGGTTTGATCTCCGGAGTGAATGGGCATGGAATCGGAGGGACGCGGAGGAAGATTTACTCCGGGAATCGTGGGTAGGCCGGAAGAACGATCGACCAACACGATGGTCACCGGCCCTGAGGCTTGCAAGCGCAGCTGCACTTCAATGCCCTCGGCGGGCGGATTGGTGTAGTCGAAGCTCCAGTGGCCTGCCTGATGCCAGCGGGCGTCGGACGGCTTGCCAAGGTCGTGTCCATTAACGCTCGCGCTGAGAACTTCCGCTTGGACGACGCCGACGTGGAGCGTGCGCGCGTGGCGTGGCGTGGTAATGCGGAGATGAAGCGTGCGCGCTGCAGCGTCAGCTGAATTCTCGAGCAGCTCCGCTTGCGGAGGCGCTAACGCGATGGCTGGCGCTTCATGCTGGAGAAAATCGATGGGATACCAGTCGGGAACGAAGTCCGGAAGCTTGCCTCGAGATGGGGAGTTACCCAGATATTGAGCGGTCCAAGAGTCTACGCGGTTCGTGGAGCTTGTCCACAGAGCTTTGCCTGTATCGGCGTCGAGGGCGTAGGAGAGCAGGCTGGGTTTAGGATGAGTCGAAGAATAACGCGTAGCTTTTGCAGCGAAAATACACAAAACGAGCGCGGCGGCAAAGGCAAGGATCGGAAAAAGCTTGCCCCCGGATTCGAGCACGGGATCGAGATATGGGAACAGGAAAAAGAAGAACACGCCGAAAGTTACGCTTAGCAGTTGTGTACCGGGAGAAGTGAAGCCGAGCGCGGTGTAGAAGCCTTGTAGAAGAGGAACATAGAAAACCAGCGCGGGCACGCTCAACACACAGAGAAGCAGGACGGCGAGAAGCGAGAGACGATCGGGGCGAAAGGCCGCAGTCATGGTTGCAAAAAGGCCGGCGAGCAGCGGCCAGACGAAAAGATAGCTACCGCCCGGGAGCCATTTCGTTGTTACAAGGATCAGGACAAAAATCAGGAGCGCACCACCAAGAAAAAATGCGGGCGGCGTGATCCTCTTGCGAAACAGCGAGTAGAGCAAAGTCAGAACACCAGCCAGCAAAGCATATAGACCGAAGACGTAGAGAGCGTTTTGTTCGAGCCCGCCCTCGGGAAGCGCGTGGAGGTGAAGCCCGTGCACGCCGAGAACAAAGCCGAGCCCTATCATTAACAACACAAGAAGGATGACCAAGTGTAGGAAGAAGCTGGCGAAAATAGATAAAAGACTCGTTTGCCAGGCGCCGTTGGCGTAAAAGGTTGCGCCAAACAGCAGCACGCCGGAGACAAGCGCGAGAGGCCAAAGAAAGCGGCTCGAATAATGCACGAGGAAATTTCCGGGCAGCGAAAAGTACACGGAGTCGCGGTCCTCAAGCTGAGTGAGATCCGTGTTGCCGAGGCTGCGGGCGAGAGAAAGCGCGCTTTCGCCGTGCTGCTGCAGGCTCCCGCGATCGAGCATTTGCGGGTTGTCCAGCGGCGTATGATATGCCTCCCAGTGACCGATAAACGCGAAGTTGAGTCCAGCGGCTCCTGACTTTTTG
Source organism: Candidatus Acidiferrum sp. (assembly GCA_036521695.1). Taxonomy (GTDB): domain Bacteria; phylum Acidobacteriota; class Terriglobia; order Acidiferrales; family UBA7541; genus Acidiferrum. The sequence continues at coordinate 4,574 of DATDHE010000245.1, forward strand.
AACACGGTCATGTCCGTGTCGTTCGGCATGTGCTTGTAGATCTCGTAAGTGAGCGAAGAACCAGAAGGATGCGGCGCCACTTGCGCGAAAATTTGCACGAGCCGGCCATTGCCTGCGCTCGTTTCAAACATTTGCGACTCACCGGCATCCCCGCGAGCCTCGAAGTTGATCACGACGCGCACATCTTTGGCGGCGGGATTTTCCGTGACGAACGCGGAAGCGCCGAGCAACCCATCCTCTTCGCCGTCGGTAATCACGAAAAGAATGTCGTTGCGCAAGGGAGGCCCAGCTCGTAAAGCGCGAAGGGTTTCGAGCAAAGCAGCGACGCCCGCGCCGTCATCGCCTGCGCCAGGCCCAGCGGGAACAGAGTCGTAGTGCGCGACGAGCGCGACGGCATCCGACCTACCGCTGGTGCCTTTCAAACGCACAACAATGTTTTCCACGGTCCCGGCAACTTCGTAGCGAGGTGTAACTCCAGTTGCGCGCTGTACTTCCGGGGCGAGTTCGAGCGCCGTGAGCTGCGAGACAAGATAATCGCGCACACGATCGTGCTCGGCAGATCCAATGGGATGAGGCGCGGTTGCGAAGACGTTCAAATAAACGAGGGCGCGGTCTGCGGAGAAGACCTCCTGCGATGCGGAAGCGGCTACCGGATCAGGCGTTCCCTTGTGCATCGCGCAAACACCAGCGACAACCAAAATAAACAGAAAAATCACCCAACCAGATACACGGTTTTCCACGAAAGATACCTCAGCTCTGGGCCGGAACGCCGATAGTAGTGCCTGGCCGTTCAGAAGGGCAAGCCGAGATTCGCGTCTACGCCATGATGACTTTGTTGCGGAAGCGCCGGGCGGCGATGATCAAAAGAAGCGTGCCGATAATGAAAAGAGCGAGACCGTCGGTCCACAGATGTTTGATGCCAGCTCCGCGCAGGATGATTCCGCGAGTGATGTTGATGTAATACGTGGCGGGAATGAGATAGCTGATGGGGTAGAAAAGAGCGGGCATCGTCTCGCGCGGGAAAATATATCCCGAGAAGAAAACGCTCGGAAGAATGGGCAGAAAAGCGAGCTGCATGGCCTCGGCCTGCGATTTAGCCTTGCTGGAGATGAGGATTCCCAGCGATAGAGCCGCGAAAAGATAAGGCGCCGAAAGAAAAGCGAGAAGAAACACGCTACCGTGAATGGGAACCAGGAAGACGAAACGCATGAAGAAAAGAATAAGGCTCAGCTCGAAAAAGCCGATGCCCAGGTAGGGCAGCAATTTACCCAAAAGAAGGCCAAAAGGACGAACCGGTGTAACGAAGAGCTGCTCGAGAGTACCGCGCTCCTTCTCGCGGACGATCGAGAAGGCTGTAAGAAATGTAGTGACGTTGAGGAGCATGATGGCAGTGAGCCCGGGAAGGAAAAAGTTCGCTGAGCGAGAGTCCGGATTGAAGAGCAGCTTGGGGCGCATGTCCACCGCGAAGGCGGCGCGGTCTTGCAAAACGCGGCGGAGAGATTCATCGAGGCCGATGGCATTGGTGACGTTGATGGCTTGGCCGGCGACCGAAGAATCCGAGCCATCGATCAGAATGAGCACCTGCGCGCTCATGTTGTGGATGAGCCGGTCGGAATAATCCACGGGGATCTTGACGCCGACGCGCGCTTTGCCGGCGATGATCATATCGTTCAAATCGTAGTCATTCTCGACGTAGCGGATGATATGAAAGGTGTCGGAGTTTTTCAGGCGGTCAAGCAGTTCGCGGCTTTCGCGCCGTCCGTCCGCGTTGTAGACGACGGTATTAATCTGACGGATGTTCGTGTCGATGCCGAAACCGAGAAGAAACAATTGCAGCAGCGGCATGGTCAGCGAGAAAAACAGCGTTCCCGCGTCCCGGCGAACATGTAGAACCTCTTTGTAGAAAATGGCGCCGAAACCGCGGAACAGGTCAGGCACGCGACGCCTCCAGGATGGCCTGATGCTTAAAAGTGAGTTCCACGAAAACGTCTTCCAGGCTGGGGGCCAGCGGACGAATTTCGGCGACGGCAATGCCGTTTTTTAGAAGCTGTTCCTGAAGGGCGTGAATATCGAGGTCGTCATTGATAAGAGCATGGATGGACTGACCAAAAATCGTCGCGCTGCGAATGCCGGCTATCTGCCGGGCGAAGCGAAGCGCGCGCGTGACTTCCGGAGTCGTAATTTCCACGCGTATCGTCCCCGGCGGTTGAACGTCGGGAAGTTCGCGAAGCGAATTCGGCGTGCCGTCGGCGATGATCTTGCCGTAATAAATGTACGCAACGTGGCTGCAACGCTCGGCTTCGTCCATGTAGTGCGTGGTCACGAAAAAGGTGATGCCGTGTCCAGAAAGTTCGAAGAGAAGATCCCAGAGCTGGCGGCGTGCCACGGGATCGATTCCCGCGGTGGGCTCGTCAAGAAAGAGCAGCTTGGGCTCATGCAACATGGCGCAGCCGAGCGCCAGCCGTTGCTTCCATCCGCCAGATAGCTTTGCCGACAAGCGATTCATGTACGGCCCGAGTCCGTTGCTATCGACGACTTCCTCGATACGCCGTTTCAGCCGGGCTGGTTCGAGGCTGTAGATGCGCCCATAGAACTGCAAATTTTCTGCGACCGTCAGATCTTGATACAGACTGTAGTTCTGCGACATATATCCGATGCGTTCGCGGACGACTTCGGAATCCACGCGCACGTCCAGTCCCTCCACACGAGCGGAACCACTAGTGAGCGGCAGAAGCCCAGTGAGCATTTTGATGACGGTTGTCTTGCCGCTGCCGTTGGGGCCGAGAAAGCCGAATATTTCGCCTTTCTCGACGCGGAAGCTCACGTCATTGACCGCGGTTACCTGGCCGAAGCGCCGGACGAGATGTTCGGCGGAGATAGCCTGTTCACCTGGATTTTGCGAGGCAGTGGCCACGAGCTAAGTTCCGGCTTTCAATTTCACGTCGGCGGCCATGCCCGCAAGAACATGTCCAGCAGGATCGTTGATACGGATTTTTACGCCGAAGACCTGATGAACGCGTTCTTCGCGCGTTTGGACGTTTCGGGGAAGAAATTCTGCTTGCTGATTGATCTGTTCGACGATGCCTTCAAAAACTGTCTTGGGAAAAGAATCGACGCGCACTTCCGCTTTTTGACCCACGTGCACGCGGCCAAGCTCGGTCTCGGGAATATAGATGCGCACGTAAATCTGATCCTGCTCAAGGAGCGTGGCTACCGGGGTGTTCGGCGCGATGATGTCTCCGGGGCGGACATCGAGAACTTCAACGGTAGCGGCCGAGGGCGCCGTCACCTCGCGCTCGCGGAAGCGCGCTTCGTCATAGGAATACGCAGCTTTTGCGAGTTCAACATCTTCGCGGCGATTGCCGCTTGCAAATTTTTCGAGCGTGGCTTGCGTCTCGCGGTAGTGGGCTTCCGCGGAGGCAATCTCTTCCGGGCGGTAGCCGCGCCTCAGCACATCGAGCTTGTGCTGGTAGTTCTGCTGCTGCGCCAGCGCCATCTTCCAGTTGGCCTCGGCCGTGTCGCGCTGCTGTTTCGAGACAAGATCTTTCTGTGCCAGCGCTTGGTAACGCTGAAAATCCAGGCGCGCGCGAACTTCGTCAGCGGCAGCACGCTCAACATCGGACTGTGCTGCCTCGACATCTTCTTTCCGGTAGCCGTTCAGGCGCATTTCATAGTCGGCCTTGGCTTGCTCGGCAGCGGCACGCGCTTCAGCGATTTCTTCGGGTCGATAGCCGCGCTTTGCTTTCTCGGCCGCGGCACGGGACTGATTGAGCGAGGCCAGCAATTCCTTGTCGTCGAACGTAATCAAAGTCTGGCCAGGCTGCACGCGATCGCCTTCGCGCACCAGAACCTTGTCGATGCGGCCCCCTACTTTCGAGCCCACGCGAATGTCACGCGCTTCGACCGTGCCCGAGCCTTGCAGTGTGCTATCGCGCCGGAACCACGTAGCGTAAACCGTAGTGCCGCCCAAGATGACGGCGACGAGAATCAGAACGAACACACGCTTGCGAGTCATGAATCAATCTCCACAAGTAAATAAGGGAACTCCGGCTAATGCTGTTTCGACCCGCGGCGTTTCCGGTTGCGAAACGCCGTCGTTACGCGGAGCCAATCCGGACCAAAGCACGTTGAACGCGGATTCCATGCGCGCGTGCAAAGTCGCGTCGCCATTCAGCGACCAGATCAACAGAGTTCCGAAAATAGTCTGCCGAAAAACGTGTGCGATCTCGCTCGCCGGAAGGTCTCTGCGGATCTCGCCGCGCTCTTGGCCGAGGTGGACAATCTCCGTGTGCAGCGCGTGCACGCGCTTCTGCAAATCAAGCATCGCTGCACGGACGGGAGTCGTCGAGAGATACGCCTGGAGCAGCGTCCGGATGATGCCCGGATGACGAGTGGGCTCCTGTGTCATGCGGACACCCAGCGAGCGCAGAAACTGGGGCATGGGCTCGCCGGTACGGCGGGCTTCCTCGACAGCGGATTCCAGTTTTGCTAGCTGCATTTCGCCGAAGGCGAGAAGGATGTGGTCCTTGCTCGGAAAGTAGTTAAAGAAGGTGCCCTTGCCGACGTCCGCGGCTTCGGTGATGTCTTCCACCGTCGTCTCGGTAAAGCCTTTCCTGGCAAAGAGATCGAGGGCTGCCCGAAACAGGCGTTCGCGGGTTTCAACGGTGCGGCGCGCGCGGCGGCCCCGAGAAGGGGCAGCGGAAGAACGACGCGTTCTTGAAGCCTCCGATTTTGCTTTCTTGACCATTGTTCATAAATGACTATAGGTCAGAAATTCCGAGATGTCAACACCATTCTGGTTCTTTTTCCCCATCCAAAAACACGAAGGCCCCGGCGGCCGGGGCCTTCGCACTAGCGCAATCCTTAATGCTGTCCAGCGCTATTCCTTCAAGGAGTTCGGATCGGACATGTTCTTGGGAGACTTCCGATTGAGATAACTGACCAGTTTTTGAGCCGGCGGGGGCACCGCGACCGCGCCCTTAAAGATAATCGCCTCTGCGCCTAGCTTCTTTCCGTAAACACGCTGGTTGGCATCATTGTCCGGGCGAACCGTTGAACCTTCAAGAGAGATGCCGGCAAACAGTCCTCGCGAGCGCGAATAGCTGAGTACCTCAGCCCGCAGCGTCGCATCCGATTCGGCGCTGGCTGTTCGCCCCTTTGGCCCAGCCGCTACGGAAGCGTCTGCGCCGAGCTTCACTTTGCTCTTGAGAATGGAGTGCGCTCCTCGCGGATTCATTACCAGCAGGACGAAATCGGTCGCTTGCCCGCCGATCTGGAGGCCCACACTGCCGCCTTCCAACGCCATCATCGAAGGTGCGCTCCAAGGCCCAGTGTAATGTTCGCCTGTGCGGCAAGTCATCGCGCCGCGCCCGTAACTGCCTCCGACGACAAATGCCGCCTTCAAGACCGAGGGATAAATGATGACGCATTCCGCTTTGTCGATGAGATCCTGAGGGATGTCATCGGGGATATCCATAATTTCCTTAATGACCGTGCCGCAATTTTCAAGCCGGTCAGCTTCCTTTTCTTGTGAAAACAGCGGCGGGGCGACCATCGCCAGCGCCATCAGACACGAACTAATTCGCTTGATCAAATTTCACCTCGCTGAAATTTACAGGTCCGGGTAATGAAATGATAGGTTGTCCGGAGTCTGTACGCAACCGCCAGTTTATCAGGACTATTTGAGCGGGCCTGTTCCATTCGATACATCTAATAGGTGCGGACCACGGAAGAAATGTTGTGCACTCTTTCGACTATACTTTCACCTGCGGAGATTTTAAGGCGGGAGATTTTAGGGCAGAGGAAACATGGGCTTACGAAGATCGCTTGGATCGCCGGCCTTGACCTTGGCGCTGCTGACGGCACTCGGTGTTTTGGCCGCGACCGGCGGCCGCGCACAATCCGATCAGACACGAGAACAGGCTTGCTGCACGGCGAAGCACGACGGGAAGCGGGAGGAGCGTTCTCCCAAGCGTGGCGCCGCCGCGGCGCGGTTTAGCGCGCGGGCCGACACGCTGCTCGCAGCCGCGCCTTCCAGCAAAGGGGACTGGGGGCTTCTGATCGTTGACGCGCAGACGGGAGAAACGCTCTTTGAGAAAAACGCTGACAGCTATTTTGTGCCGGCTTCGAACATGAAGCTTTTCACTACCGCGCTGGCGCTGGCCAAGCTGGGGCCGGACTACAAATTTCACACTACGCTCGAAACGCGCGGCACGATATCACCCGGGGGCACACTTTCCGGCGACCTGCTGCTGGTCGGGCGAGGCGACCCCAATCTTTCGAACCGCAAATTTCCTTACGAACTAAAGGAGGAGTTTGATGGGCTGCCGGAAAAAGTGCTTATCGAGCTTGCCGATGCGCTGGTAGCGCGCGGCGTGAAAGAAATCTCCGGCGATGTGATCGGCGACGACAGTTACTTTCCGCGCGAGCGCTATCCGAACGGCTGGGAAATCGACGACATGGTCTGGGAATACGGCGCCGCGATTTCTGCGATCGTGGTAGACGACAACACCGTTTCGGTGACCCTGATACCTGGCGAAAAGACCGGAGATCCGGTGCAGGCATCGGTGACACCGTTGACTCCAGACTTTGCGCTGCAGAACGATGTGACCACGTCGGCCGCGGAAGTGAAATCGGATTTGACGCTGACGCGCGAGCCAGGTGCGAGTCTCGTGGTGGTGCGAGGCACGCTGCCGGCAAAGAGCGCGCCACGGAAACTCGTGCTGGCGATTGAAGAACCGGCGCAACACGCGGCGTCGGTTTTGGCGGGGCTTTTGGCAGAGCGCGGCGTGAAACTCGATGGAAAAATCCGCGCGGTTCACGTTCCTGAGGCGGATGTAACGCCGCGTGCTGTTGTTGCGGAACATGTATCCGTGCCCCTCGGCGATTCGGTGAAGCTCGTCAACAAAATCAGCCAAAACCTGCACACAGAAATGCTGCTACGCACCGCGGCGCGGCAAAACGGTTTGTGGAGCACACCGGAAGAAATGTTGAAGACTCCGCAGGATTTTTATGCCGCCGCGGGAATCGCGCCGGATGACGTGATGCAAACGGATGGCTCAGGACTCTCGCGCCACGATTTGGTCACGCCGCGTGCCGTCGTGACTCTACTCAAGTACGCGCAAGGGCAGACGTGGTTTGCGCCGTACTACGCTTCGCTGCCGGTGGCGGGAATCGACGGTTCGCTGCAGGACCGCATGAAGGGCACAGTGGCGGCGGGACGAATCCATGCGAAGACAGGATCGGTCGAGCACGTGAGGACTCTCTCCGGTTTCGCGGAAACACCTGGCGGGCGGCGGCTACTCTTTTCGTTCCTGAGCAACAACCAGGGCGGAAAAAGCCACGAAGCCGCCGATGCGTTGAACGGTCTCTGTGTGGCGATGATCGAAGATTTCGATGAAGCAGCAGCGACGATCGCGCCCGCGCGTGATCACGAAAAGCAAAAATGAAGTGCCAAGAAAGCAGCCTGGAATAGTAAGAAAACAAAATGTCGCGGACGGCACAAGACGTACTTGAATTTGACAAGCTTCGGGAGTTGCTGCGGCTGCGGACGACGTGCGCGCCGGGGCGGCGGGCAGTGGACGCGCTGGAGTTTCGAACGGATCGCAACGCACTTGAGGCGGCGTTTGCGTTGATTCGCGAAGCGCGAGAATGGCTGCGCGGCGGCGGGGAATTGGGATTTGGCGGGCTCGCCGATCCGCAGGAGTGGCTCGAGAAAATCGAGGGGCCGGGAATCGTTCTCGAAGCTAAGGAAATTCTCGCCGCTGCGTCGCTGCTCGAGACAGCGGGATGGTTGCGGGGACAATTTAGGCAAGATGCGGCGAAATGTCCTCTATTGTCTGCGCGCGTAGCCTCCTTGGCGGACTTTCGAGAAGCATTGACGGCGATTCGGCGGTGCGTTCTGCCGAACGGCGAGATCAGCGACGACGCGTCGTCGGCGCTGCGTCGCATCCGCGCGAGCATCACGCAGACCCGGGAATCGATTCAGAAAACGCTCAAGCAAATCCTGCGGTCACGCAATGCAGAGGCCGGCGAAGACTACGTCACGCTTCGTAATGAACGGTTTGTGATTCCCGTGCGTGCGGAAAACCGGCGCAGCGTCCCGGGAATTGTGCATGGTGCAAGTGGAACCGGGCAGACTGTTTTTCTCGAGCCGCTTGAAACACTAGAAGCGAACAACGAACTCACGCAGCTTTCTGAGGACGAAGCGGCGGAGATTCTGAGAATGTTGCGCGAGCTAACCGAGCGCCTGCAGATAATTCGCGAACCATTGCTCGCTGCAGCGGAGACCATCGCGGAACTTGACGGTATTTTCGCTCGCGGACGCTTCGCGCGCGACTTCGATGCGGCGATGCCAGAATTCTCCGACTCTGGCGAGTTGCGTTTGGTGGATGCGCGGCATCCTGTGCTCGAAGACAAGTTGCGACGGCAAGGTCGCGCGGTCGTACCGATGACGCTGGCACTCGGCGGCGCGGAAAAGGTTTTGGTCATCAGCGGGCCGAACACCGGCGGAAAGACCGTCGCTCTGAAAACGACGGGGCTTGCGGCGCTCTCCGCGCAATCCGGGATTCCCGTGGCGGCGCAACGCGCGGTGCTGTCGATTTTTGACCGCTTGCTGGTGGACATCGGCGACGAGCAGTCCATTGCAGCCGACCTCTCGACGTTTTCGGCGCACATGTTGAATTTGAAGACCATGCTGGAATTAGCGACACCGCGATCGCTGGCGCTCGTCGATGAGATGGGCACAGGAACTGCGCCGGAAGAAGGCGCGGCACTGGCCGTGGCGCTGCTCGACGAGTTTCGCGCTAAGAATTGCATTGTGCTGGCGACGACACATCACGACCGGCTGAAGACCTACGCTTCGACGACACTCGGCGTGGTGAACGCCGCGGTGGAATTTGATGATGTCAATTTGCGGCCCACGTACCGGCTAATGGTCGGCGTGCCGGGCGGCTCGAGCGGAATCGCCATCGCGCAGCGGCTGGGCATTAGGACCTCCATTATCGAAAGGGCGCGGTCCTTGCTGACGCCGGAATCGCGCCAGGCCGCCGACTTGATCGCGTATCTGCATCGCAGCCGCGATGAACTCGACAGCATGCAGCAACAAATGGCGGCGGAACGCCACGCGCTCGAAGAGGAACGCAAGAAATTGCGGACCGAATGGGTCGAACGGCAGCAGAAACGCATCAAGGAACTGGAAGCGCAATTCGCCGAGATGCAGAAACGCTTTGATGAAAACGTTGCGCGCGTGACCGAAGCCGTGAAAGAACGCGAACTTCGCGCCTCGCTCGAAAAGATGGCGCGGCGCAAAGGCCAGGATATTCGCAGCGAAGCCCGCGACGAACTTAACGCCGCTCTCGTGCAAACCATCTCCGATTCGCAAGCGGATTTGGGCTCAGCCTCCGCGGGCCAGGAACCGATTCGCGCGGACACGTTGCAGCCCGGGGCCAGAATTCGCGTCCGCGGCTTCAGCAAGCCCGTCATTTTCCGCCGGCTGGATGGTTCGTCCGCCGAGATTGAAGCGGGCCCTCTGCGCATGAAGGTGGCTGTCGATGAAATCATAGGAGTCGAAGGGGCTTCGGTTGCGTCTAAGCCAGCATCTCCCGCTTCCAGGGGATCCAACGTGACCGTCACCGCACAGCCCGGTGAAGGCGCGGCCTGCGGCGAGATAAACGTGATTGGCATGCGCGTGGAAGAAGCAACCGAGCGTGTGGACAAATACCTCGATGAAGCCGCGCTCGCCAATCAAACGCGCGTGCGAATTATTCACGGACACGGAACCGGCGCACTGCGCAAGGGTCTCGCGGAATTCCTGAAAACGCATCCACTTGTGGAGCGCACCACGTTTGAGACCGAAGAGCACGGGGGAAAGGCCGTCACGGTTGTAGATCTGCGAGGATAAGAGAGTACGAGAATGGATGACCGCGCCCGCCATTTTTCGGCCGTCCTGATTGCATTTCTGTTTGGCGTCGCGGCGCTGGTTCCGACGTGCGCCTTCACTGAAAACCTGCAGTCCACGACGATCCATGAGGTGCATACCTCGTCGACGACGGTGCAATTCGTCTTCATTCCGGGCCTCTTTTTCGCAGCCGCCGCGCTGCTTTCCGGATTGGCCATTTGGAGGGCCGGTCTTCTTCCCGCAGGAATTTCGTTTTCCTGGCTTCGCATTGCCGGCGGCACTCTGTTCGCGATCTTTGTCTATCCGGCAGCGCTCGCCGTTACAGTGTTCGCGGTGATGATCTTGTTTTTTACAGCGAGCGCCGATTCCAGTCCTGCAGCGGCGCATCCCACGCTCAAGTTTCTGTTCGGGTTCGTCGTTTTCGGCGGAATCGTGTGGTTTATTGTTGTGGTAGCTGCGATGCTCCTGGCCCTGGCCTTCGCTTTTGCAACTCGCTTCTGGCCGCGCCGTGTTTTTCTTTGGGCTGTCACGCTGTCGGCGTTGGCGGTCGTTGGCGATATTCTGGCTGCGATCATTCAACAGAAACTCAAATTCCCGACAATACCTAGCATGCGCTATGTTGAGAACGAGCCACTCGCGATGTTGTTTGGCTACGCATGGGGGCTCCCTCTGATCGTCTTCATCGGCGAGCCTCTGCTAGCTGCGCTCCTCGGCCACTGGCTCTACCTCGCGGCCAAAGAGTACGCCGATTGCTCCGCGTAGTAGAATGGCTTCCGTAGAGAGATGGCGGAAGCGGGATCATTCGCGGAGAGGGTGAAGCAGCAAGCGGACATTGTTCGCATGGTGGGCGAATATGTGCGCCTGAAAAAGACCGGGAAAGATTTCAGCGGGCTTTGTCCGTTTCATCAAGAAAAAACTCCTTCATTTACGGTGTCGCCGCTTAAACAGATTTTTTATTGCTTTGGATGCGGCAAGGGTGGCGACGTTTTTAATTTTGTGATGGACATGGAGAAGTCCGCGTTTCCGGAGGCGGTGCGGACCGTTGCGGAGAAATGCGGGATCACGATTCCACGGCCCAGGGAGCGTTCGCCAGAGGAACGGCAGGAGAATCAGCAGCGTGCCGCGCTCGTGGAGATGCATCGCGAGGCTCAGGCTTTCTTTACGAAACAGATTTCCGAGTCCCTCGAAGGCAAGGCGGCGCGGGCTTACCTCGAGGATCGCGGGCTCGACAACCAGGCGATTGACCGGTTCGGAATCGGGTATGCGCCGAGCGACGGGGACGCCCTGCTGCGAGTGTTGAAGCAGAAATATCCGGAGAAATTGCTGGTGGAATCCGGATTGATTTCGCGCGGCGAACAGGGCGGAAGAATGTTCGACCGGTTCCGGCGGCGCATAACTTTTCCGATTGCGAACGACTCGGGAAAGATTGTGGCGTTCGGTGCGCGGGCGCTGGGCGATGATCAGCCGAAATATTTGAATTCGCCCGAGACGCCGATCTACTCGAAAAGCAACGTGCTGTATCACATGGACCGCGCTAAGGAAGCGCTGCGGCGGTCGGATTTTGCGGTACTGGTCGAAGGCTATATGGACGCCATTGCCGTGGCGCGCGCGGGAATCAGCAACGTCGTGGCAAGCTGTGGAACGAGTCTTGCGGAGCCGCAGATCAAGTTATTAAGCCGCTTTACGAAGCGCGTGATCATCAATTACGACCCGGACAATGCGGGCCAGTTGGCGGCAGAGCGGTCCGTCGCGCTTTTGCTCGAACAGGATTTCGAAGTGCGCGTGCTGGCGCTGCCTCCCGTTGGCGACAAGAAGGCCGATCCGGATTTGTTCATCCGCGAACGGGGCGTCGAGGAATACACAAAGTTGCTGAAGGATTCTCCACCATACGTGGACTATTTGATTGCCCGTGCGAGGAAGATGGATTTGACGACAGGAGAAGGGAAGCGGCGCGCGGTGAATTTTCTCTTGCCCTACGTTCAAAAAATTCCAAATACCATCCTTCGCTCGGAATGGGCGACACGAATCGCGCAGCAACTTCACCTGGACGAGCCGGTGTTGCGCGCCGCGCTAAGCAAAGCGGCGACGCAGCGCCACAGCGAATTAAAGATTCAGCCCGAACTGGTGGGCCGCTCGGCGAAGCCGGTGGAGCGGCGCTTGATTCGCATGCTCGCGGAGACGCAGGGATTTCGCCGCGAGCTGGCGCAACGGCTTCAGGCGGCGCAGCTTTATCACGGGCTCGAGACCGAGAAAGTTTTCGCGGCCTTAATTGTTGCGTGCCTAGCCGATGTGCCGATGCAAGCTACCGAAGTTGCTACGAAACTCGAAGAACGGGACCGGCGGATGCTCTTCGAGATTCTCTTCGAAGAAGCCAGCGAGCCCACGTGGGAAGAGGCGGTAAGCTGCGTCGAGGCGTTGCAGCACCGGCAAGCCGAGCGGGAGTTGGCCGAGGTGCAGCGCAGCATCGAGGCCAATCCTCCCGTGGGGGAAATGCGCGGGCTGCTGGAGAAGAAGCAGGATCTAATGCGGCGGCTCGCGGCGGCTAGGTAAACACCCGACGGGAAGTCCTCTACAAAATAATCGGTTAGCGGTAACTATTCGTTTACTCCCCTCCCTTCTCCCCTTTTTTCGCAAGTGCAGATACTAAGGGACTTAGTTTTTCCTGTAAGCTGTTTAGAATGAATACTTGTGGGAGTTTCTTGGAAGTATTCATTCTAAATGACTTAGGCGTGCGAAGTTGCACTGAAACGGGGCAACTTTGTCTAGTGGCTCGCAAGTCTTGCATGCAAAGGGCTTGAGCCTTTAGCCGGTCTTAAAGGCAAAAACGCCAGCGCTACGGACGGAGAACGAGCAAACGATTACCCAAAGCATATTATAGCATGGAGTAACGTTTTGTCAAGAAAAATCAGCGAGCCTCTTTGTGCGCTGAGCGGTTCATTTGGCGGCGAGTTTTTGCCTCGCCAATTCGGCGCGGAAGTCTTGTTCCTTTTGGGTGATAAACCTTTCGTAACCATCGGGATCAACGAACGGGTTTGCGCCGTCCTCTTTCCTAAGAGGGTACTTTTCGTCGAGGCCGAAGTAGCTGCCATGGGCACCAAGGAAAATGTCGCAGGGCAATGACTTCAGAACGCGCCACATGCGTTCGTAGTCTTCGGCGATCTGCGGATAGGCAGGGTTGCTAACAAGTTTGTAGCCAGGATTGACATTGGGGCTGCCAACGATCACCACATTGTATGTTTTGCCGCCATCGGTAACCTTCATCGTCCACGTGGTGCAGCCTTTGGTGTGGCCGGGAGTGAGGTGAGCGACCAGGACCGTGCCGCCAAGCTTCACTTCGTCGTGATCGTGAAGTATGCGGCCGACTTTGGCGGGCCGGTAAAGAGAACTGGGTGTGCTGTTGTACTGAAAATCGGTTTTGCCGCCGGATTCGACCACGGAAACGTCCGCGTCCATTACCATGTACTTTGCACCGGTCATCTGCATGATCATGGCGCTGCCAGCATCATGATCCCAGTGCGCGTGGCTAATGAGAAGAATCTTTGTGTCCTTGAAATGGAAACCGAGTTTTTCGATACTCGCGGAGATCATTGGCACGTTGGCTTTCGAGATCGCTGTTGTGATGAGCATGTTGCCCTCTGGGGTGGTGATCAGATAGGTCGCAAGCCCTCTGCTCCCAACGTAGTAGAGATTGCCCGCGACGCGAAACGGTGGGAAGGGTTCCGTCCAGTCAGGATTGGATTGGGCGGACACGCCGCCTGCGAGGGCAAGAATGAAAACCAGTAAGCAAGAGAGGATCGAGATTTTTTGCCGCATGGGCGGAGTATACAGGGTCCAGCCCGGAGACATGGGTAACAGAACGTACCGGCTACATGGGTAACACTTTTGGGCCGAACGGATTTTCGAGCGGTTCGAGCACTCGCGTTTCCAAATCGAAGTATCCCAGATCATAATCCAAAAAGCTGACCAGCCAGATGTCGTCGTGCACTTCTTTGATGCCGACGGTGCTGAAATTAATTTTCTTGCGGCCCAGACAAATGCGTCCGCAGCGGGTGACCACGATGATTTTGTCGTGAAAGGGATAGTCGATGTCCGGCAGCCCGGCGCACGTGCGGGTGGATTCGGTCAACTGGTTGACTGAATAGGCACTAAACGCCCTGCCCTAGCCCAGGCGGCTAATTGCCTAGCGATTCGTGCCAAATTCCCGCTTGGGCCTTTTGACCCAACCTGGCGCACAATTTTAATCTTGGTTGAAGACAATATTCTTTATTCGGTTGTACGACGCGGAATCTCGCTGCCATTTGCCGTTGGCAGTCCCAAAATGGCGACATTCATTAAGATCGGTAATTCTATGTTCCTTGCGCTTCAGCAAGTTAAAAAATTGCTTCGATAAGAATATCGATATTTCAGAGTTTTGCGTCGTTTTTTTTGTTATTCCATGCAAAGTTTCGCGGGATATTTAATTTTTCACGCAAGATCATCCGAAATAGAGTACCCTGAGCCCACGGGATTGCCTGCTTTGTTACCAGCAGCGTAGACAGCCTCAAGAATTCCGGCCCGTTCGGGTTTCCCATTGGCGCAGGTGAAGTCATCTTCCCCGTATGGGTACACGATTCCGCGCTGCGCGTCATAAAGGAATTTGGTGGTTTCCGCACTGCCGTCATCGTGAATGTCCACTTCTTCTGTCCAGTATAACGACGGAGCAATGCTCTTTGCAGTGGCCTTCCCCTTGCCCAGTGAAGGTTTCTGAGATTGGTTCTTCGCTGTGGCGGATGGAGCGGGTGTGTTCGCCTTCGCCTTTCTCCCTTCAAGTCTGCTGGAATTGAAGGGCCACGTTCTTCCTCTCGACGAATTCGCAATGGTGGCTATTGCTTGAAGAGCAAGGGTGGGCCGCTTGTTCTCGTCGCTTTGAAATCGATAGTGACCGCCACACGGTCGGCAATTCGTATGAAAGGAATTCCGCTGTCCATGCCGAATTCTTTGCGATCAAACGCCATGGTCCCTTTGATCTCGCCCGTGCCAGGCGCCTCACGATCCGCTATGAAAACGAGTGTTTCTGGTTTCGAGACACCGCGAATGGTGAAAGTCCCCGGAACATCAAAAGTCTTCGGGGCGGTCTGGACAATCTTGGTGGAATGAAACGTGATGTAAGGATCCTTGTTCACATCAAAGAAATCCTTACTCTTTAGCTTGTCGTCCTTCATGTGGCTTCCGGTATTGACGCTGGCCGCATCGATCTTGATGTCCAAAACACCCGTCGAGACATCGTCGGAAGTAAACGTCAAGGTGGCATTCCACTTTTCGAAGGTTCCTTCCAGGGCGATCGACGCGTGGACGGAAAAATCGACTTTGCTCTGCACGGGGGTGATCTGATAAACGGGAACGCCCTTCGAAGATTGAGCACAAACTATCGGTGAAAACATAAGACACAGAAGCAAAACCCACAGTAGACAATTGATTTTGCAAGTCTTCATGTCATTTCTCCTGTTGAAACCAGTCGTCTCTAATGTCATTGTGAACTTGACGCTTGGCGGAAATAATAGGACCAGCATAAAAGCAAGTCCACTGTAACTTGTGACAGTCCTCGCGATTGTTCAATCCTGGGTTGCTCGTCCCCCGTCGAGAGTATTCCGTTTCGGCGGAGATTTTGGGTAACTACTGATAAATCGGCTTATCAAAAGTAAGCCGGCCGATCTGCGTGCGCCAAAACGGTTTCCTTTTGAGCAGCTTCTAATGCTCTACTTGAAGTGTAATGATCTCGCGAGCTTCTATCTGCCAAAAGGGCTGAGAGAACGATTCAGGCACCCAGGGCTACACTTGACGCGAAAGTGCAGTCAAGGTGGATCTGGAATTAGACCGTATTCGAGTTTCCACGTTGTTGTTTCTTGTGGTCGTTCCCGAAACGTTTGGCAGAAGTTACTTCGATCTTGAAGCCCAGCTGTAGCCCAACTGAGAGGCAATTATTAGAGCGCGTACGTCGGAAAGCAACGGACGACAAGGCATTTAGGATTTCCCGCCCTCACGCTTCTAAATAAGCGGTCTGGGGCAAACTTCTTCCACAGATTTCCACTGATTAAATTGTTGACGGGGGCGGACTTAAGCGTGTAGCGTAATAGGGTTTCGCGAGTAACGGATTCGCACCTAACTGCATCTATATAGATGTACTTAGAGGCGCGGGAACGTACTCTGAGAGCGCACAACGGGCGAAGTACAGGGCGAACGGCAAGCTGGCGGCGCGGCGCACCATAAAGGAATTCACAAAAAGAAGAGTGATCTGGTGGGGGATTCCCCACAGTTCGTTTCGGTGACCGCAGAGGAGTTGGCTGCGCAAGCGCGGCATACTGCCTGCGCCTTTGCGGGGGAAAAGTTTTGTCGGCTTTGACCGGTCGCACCTGTGGCTTTAATGGCTGGAGGAATTCGTGGCAGCAGTGGGTCTTGAAGAAAAATATGATGCGGTAAAGCAGCTCATTGCCGTGGGCAAAGAGCGCGGGTATCTGCTTTACGACGAAGTGAATGATTCGCTTCCGGCGGAAGTGCATTCTTCGGAAGAGATCGACGACCTTCTCACTACATTTGAACGGAATGGCATCGAGATTTACGAGGACCAGGCGTCGGCGAAGGCGGCGCGAGCGGTGGAAGTGTCCACGGAGGCCGGCGACCGTGATGCGGTCGTCAAGGACGATGCGCATTCCGATGAAGGCGGCGGCGATCTGGATTTGACGCCGGGGTCTCTCGAAAAGACAAACGATCCGGTGCGCATGTATTTGCGCGAGATGGGGACTGTGCCGCTGTTGACGCGCGAAGGCGAAGTGACCATCGCGAAGCGGATCGAGCGCGGGCAGCTGGTGGTGATGAAGTCGATTACGCGGTCGCCGATTGTGATTAAGGAATTAATCGCGGTGGGCGAAGATTTGCGCAAAGGCGCGCGATCGATCAAAGAGATCGTGCAGTTTGACGATGAAGAGCTGACCGAAGAAAAAATCGCGAACAAGACGAAGCAGACGCTGAAGTACATCGACAAGATTGCGAAGCTGTACGATTTGGCGCTGAAACAAGCGGAAAAGCTCGATAGTACGCCGAAGGCGAAGAAAAAGCCGTACATGAAGGCGAAGTGGGCGCTGTCGCGGACGCGCGTGGAGATTTCGGTAGAGATTCGCGGGATTGATTTCAATCCGTTTGAGAAGAAGCGGTTGATCGACAAGATGCGCGGGACGGTCGAGCGCCTGCAGTCGCTGGAGCGCGAAGCGGGGCGTTTGGAGCGGCGCGTAGACGCCGCGAAGGGCGACGTTGCCGCGGAAGCGCGCAAGGAATTGCGCACTCGCCGGACCGAGCTGAAGGATATCGAAGAGGCGAGCGAGGTCGGGCTCACCGAATTGAAGCGGACGCTGACGTTTATTCACCGCGGCGAAGCGGAAGCGGAGCAGGCAAAGAAGGAATTGATCGAGGCCAACCTTCGGTTGGTGGTTTCGATTGCGAAAAAATATACGAACCGCGGGTTGCAGTTTCTGGATTTGATTCAGGAAGGCAACATCGGTTTGATGAAGGCCGTGGACAAGTTCGAGTGGCGGCGCGGGTATAAGTTTTCGACGTATGCGACGTGGTGGATCCGCCAGGCGATTACGCGCGCGATTGCCGACCAGGCGCGCACGATTCGTATTCCCGTGCACATGATCGAGACGATCAACAAACTGGTGCGCACGAGCCGCCAGTTGGTGCAGGAACTTGGACGCGAGCCGACTTCGGAAGAAATTGCCAAGCGCATGGACATCCCCGTGTCCAAGGTGCGCAAGATTTTGAAGATTGCGCAGGAGCCGATCTCGCTCGAGACGCCGATTGGCGAAGAAGAAGATTCGCATCTCGGCGATTTCATCGAGGACAAGGCCGTGGTTTCGCCGTCCGACGCGGTGATCAATTTGAATTTGAAGGAGCAGACGTCTTCGGTTTTGAAGACGCTCACACCGCGCGAGGAAAAGGTTATCAAGATGCGGTTTGGCTTGGATGACGGCAGCGAACATACGCTTGAGGAAGTGGGGCAGTCGTTTGCTGTGACGCGCGAGCGCATCCGGCAGATTGAAGCGAAGGCATTGCGGAAGCTGCGGCATCCGTCGCGTTCGCGGAAGCTCCGCGCGTTTTTGGAAGGGCCATCCCGCGATTATCTGTAGAAAGATCGGAAAATCGTAATCGGAGAGTCGAAACGCCCCGAGCGATCGGGGCGTTTTTATTTAGTCTTGAACTCTTTAGAGCGACCAAGAGCTTGCAAATCCTCTTCGGCCTCTTCCAGCTTACTCGTCCCGGAACAGGCAGTCTTTAATCGTCTTCCCATGCCGTAGACCAGGAATTTGTCTCCTCCCTGAAGTAGGGGCCACAACCCGTCATGTCTGTCTCTGCATGGATCTCGCCAAATTTTATTCCCTTCCAGTAACGCTCGACGCGCATCCGGGACGCGAACATGGCTTCCTTTTTGACGGACCAATTCATATCCAAGCGAGACGAGCACCCGGATGAGCGAGCGGCCACTAGTCTTAGTCTAGGAAGCCGGGGCATGAACGGGTTTCAATTCGGAATCGACGAGGATGTCGATGTCACTGGCGGGCACGCGATCCTCAAAATGAAGGGTCAAAGCCTCGCGGATGTTCTTGTAGAGATCGTCGACGGTTTTGCCTTGCGTGAAGATATCTTCGCCGATTCCCGGGGCGCACCAAAAGTCACCGTCGTTATAGACTTCCACTTTTACCAATATAGCTTAATTCTATAACGGCGCAACTCGGCGGACCACCCGTGCTTTCATTTTTGTGAGAAATCGTCCCGAGGGATGCGGGCGAAGCGCGTTGTTAGGCGAGTGATCCAGACGGCGACGAAGGCGGCAAAACATAGGACGGCGTAGAGCATTTGGTCGGCATCGGGGCGGTGGTCGGGATGCAGATTGGATTGGACCGCGTAACTGAACGTAAAAAGAAGGAGTACGAGAGCTGCGCAGCCGAACCAGGCAAACCAGGTGCTGAAGAATTCCAGTGTGGCCGCAGACTGGTCGGGAGCGAGCCAGTAGGCTTTGTTGGGGAGATTGATGGCTTGCGGCGGCAAGCTCTTAAGAATGCGCGGGAGGCCGAATGCGAGAACCGTGGCCATCACCAGGGCCCCAACGAAAAATGCGAAGAACATTGTTTTGGATTGCCAGCCGTTGGGGAGGCCGCGACTGTTGAAGTGAGACGCGAGCTCATCTGGGAGACGCGGATAGTACGACGAAAAATAAAGCGCCGCGAAAATTGCGAGCATGATGAAAATGCTTCTGGGCAATTTTGAATCCTGCACGGAGTCCTCTGCGACCAGCTTACGAGTCCGGCCAAACGCCAGCAAGCGGCGCGCGGCGCCGTTTGTCATATCGGGAACCGTGCAAGCCTCGCTTCTTGGTTCGCGTACAACTGGGGATTGTGAAATGGTTCGCACCTCGAGGAGGAGATCGAGATTGCCGATCGCAAGAACTCGCGAAGGAATTGTTTGTGGCGGGCGCGAAGCATACTAAGATAATAAACCCAGCCGTAAAACAAAAATGAAACCGATACAAAAGATTTTTGCTGTGGTGTTAGTGCTGCTTTTGGCAGCGAGCGTGTTTGGGTTGCTGCACACGGGGCAGCCCGCCGGAACACCGCCCGCAGGAAGCGTGGCGAACGGCGCTCCGATTACGCAGGCGCCGTTGGTGGATCAATCACCACTGCTGACGGCACAGCGCCTAGCGAAAATGCCGAACAGTCCCGAGGAGGAGCCCTTTGCCAAGGAAGCGCTCCGGCTTGCGGACCATCAGATGGATTTGGCCTACGCTGCGGCGGAGCGTGAGGCAGAAGAGCGCCCGCCCGCGCTGAGCGCGCAAGCAAAAGAAATTCAAGCGCGATTGAAAAGCGCCGAAGATACGCTCGATGCCGACAATGCGTTAGTGGCGCGCTTGACCGCCGACGACGCGAAGGCTACGGGAGCAAAGAAAGATGCCTTGGACGATCAGCTGGTGTTGGCGACAGCGCATCAGGAAGAGCATCAAGATGAAGTGGACGATGCCAAGGCGGACCTAGAGCGCGCCGGGGGTGACCCGAAGAGCCGCATCGAAGCCATGATGCAGGAGCATAAAGCGTCTTCGGAGGCTACGGATGCATTGCGAGTGAACGTTGCCCCCGCCGTGGACCAAGCTGGATTGATTCACCGGTTCCAGCAATGGATAACGCTCCATCAGAAGCAGTTGCTCTTGTGGCAAGCCAAACAAGCGGCGGAGTCGGCGGCAGCGGCGCTGTCGGCGAGACATAATGAAATCGAGTCACAAATCAACGCCAGAAAAACCAAGTCGGCGCAAGCGAATGGACCGGCGAACCCGAGCACACAATCGGCGAACGGCGCGGTTCCATCAAAGCTGAGCCCTGAAGACTCAGCGGTGCTGCTCAAAGAGACAAAGAGCCGCTCGGCGCAGCAGAAAGCTTTGGCGTCGTTCGACAAAAGGATGGACGACCAGAAACAGCTCGCCGATAACTACGGGAAGTGGATTCAGGTCTTGGCAGGAAATCAGAAAGCGGTCGTTCATCGCGCTCTGATTGGTTTCATAGTCATTCTTGGTATTTTATTGGTAGGCGTGTTTTTCGAGAGCTGGCTGGAAATGCTGCTAGGAAAGACTTCGCTGGATCGCCGGCAGGTGGAGACATTGCGCGGGGTGGCGCGCGTGTCGATCCAGGTGCTGGCGGTGCTGTTTATTTTGCTGGTGATTTTCGGTCCACCTAGCCAACTTGGGACTTTTCTGGGGCTTGCTGGCGCAGGTTTGACCGTCGCGTTGAAGGATTTCATCATTGGCTTCCTAGGCTGGTTTGTGCTGATGGGGAAGAATGGGATCCGGCTGGGCGATTGGGTGGAGATTAACGGAGTGACGGGGGAAGTTGTCGAGCTCGGAATGTTTCATACGGTGCTACTGGAGACCGGCAATTGGACAGACTCTGGTCATCCCACCGGGCGGCGCGTGACATTTACAAACAGTTTCGCGATCGAAGGGCACTACTTTAATTTTTCGACTTCGGGGCAGTGGCTGTGGGACGAGTTGCAAGTGGTTTTGCCGGCGGGACGCGATCCTTATCCGATGGTGGATGCCATCCAGAAGATCGTGCTGGAGGCGACCGCGGAGACGGCGAAACAGGCAGAGAAAGAATGGCAGGGTGTGATGCGCTCGCGCGACACGACGCATACACTCACCGCCGCGCCGGCAATCAATGTGAAGCCGGTCGCGGGCGGCGTCGAAATCGCGGTGAGATACATCACGCGGGCCAATGAACGCTACCAGATGCGGGCGAAATTAAATCAAGCTGCGGTCGACCTGCTAGGTCAGGGCTTTGTAGCGCCATCGGCGGCGCCGGCTTCAAAGCCGGCTTGATGCCGTACGCCTGAAACTGTTGCCCGAGCGGTAAGACGGAAAACCCCCGGCCACTTCTCAATCCGTGACGGCGCGTGCGCGAACTTCTTCCGAGGTCAGGCCGTAGAGGGGCGGCGTTCTTACGCCAAGCATCGCCAGATACAGATAGATCTGTCCGCGGTGGTGGATCTCGTGCTCTGGCATGAGGCGAAGCCATTTCCAGATAGTGATGGTCGCGTCGTCGGGAGTCTGGCACTTGCATTGAAGGTCTTCGTCGGTGAGACGCGCGAAAATTTCCATGGATTCGGCGTGCAGGCGTTCGACAAAGGCCATCACGTTTTCGCAACCGTCGGCGAGTTCTTTACCGTGCGTGGTGTAGCGAGCGGGGCGGCACTGCACGTTTTCGGCCCACATGTAGCGTTCCGCGACGGCGAGGTGGCGGAGGATGTCTCCAAGCGTGAATTTGCCGAGCGCGTAGGTCCAATCGATTTTGTCCGGCGGAATGCAGCGCGCCACGCGCATGGTGCGTTCGCGAACGTTCCCGAAATAATGCAGAAATGGCTGAATGGTTTTGATCTCCACGGGGCCTCGCACATTAGCGGAACTGCTTTTGAAGTTTAACGCATGAGCTGGCGAGCGCGGGAGGCGGAGAGTGTGGCGCCAGCGTAGAGGAGTGCGAGCAGGGCATAGCCTGCGACAAGACTGACACCTTGCGCGACTACGCCGAGAGCGATGCTCATTGTGAGTTGAACGCAGGTGGTGAAGATGGCCATGGCAGATTGCGTGCGGCCCATGAAGTGGCGCGGCACGATGGACATCAGCCCGGACTGCGCTGTAACACCGCCGATCGCGCGGCAAAGTCCGAAGATGGCTTGCATCACGACCGCGCCTATGAGAAACGCCACAAACGGCGTGGCCATGTGGCCTACGGCAAGAACGGCGCAAACGGCGACATAAAGCGGCATGCGAAATGAGTTGCGCAGCTGGCTGGCGATAATGCCGCCGGTGATGGCCCCAACGGCCCAGCCGGCTTCGAGAAAGCCGAGGCCGCGAGCGCCCGCATGCAGAATGTCATTCACGAGCGCGACGAGAACGACGTTACCGCTGACGACGCCGGCCATCATGATCGAGTGCGTTACGCCGAGCGAACGCACGAGCGGTTGTTGCTTCAGATACGCGAAGCCCTCTTTTAGATCGGAGTAGACCGCGAGAGAGAGTCCTGCTTCGGCAACTTCGGGATTTTCCCCTGATTCGAGAGCTTCCGCGGTGGCTTCCGTGGCTTCAGAATATTCGCGCGGATATTTCAGATGGTCGCGGGGTGAGACGTAGCCTTTGCGCACGCAGTAGAGGCAATAAGCGGAGACGAAGTAGGTCAGGCCGTCGATGATGAGAATCCCCGCTATGCCTGTGCGGTCGTAGAGAAAGCCGACGAAGGAGCCGGCGATGAGCATGCCGCTTTGCACGCCGACGAGGACGGCGGCGTTGGCGCCGGTGAATTGACTCGGTGGAATGACTTCCTGCACGAGGGCGTTGACGGTGGCCCAGTACATGGCGGAGCCGATGCCGGTGATGAGCGTCATGGCATAGAGATGCCAGAGCTGGAGGTGGCCGCTCCAGGCGATGTATGCGGTGGCAAGAACAAAGAAGCCGCGGGCTATATCGAGGCAAACGCCGAGGTAGCGGCGGTCGAAACGGTCGATGAGCACGCCGCCGAGAAACGGAATGAAAAGGCCAGGCAGCGTTACGACGATGATCTGCAGGCTTACTTTCACCGTGGAATGCGTGGCAGCCATGATGTACCAGCTGACGCCGACGAAGTTCATGCCGCTGCCGAAGAGCGAGACGAACATGGCAACAAAGAAAAAGCGGAAGCCGCGCTGCGCCCAGATCAGCGTCCAGTCCACACGGGGTGTCGTTGCGGTTGCCATGGAGCCCTCTAGCTTACTATCGTAGGCCCGCGGATTTGCGGACGGAGAAGAGGGCGGTTTGCATCTGTTTACGTCCGGGGAATTGAGGGCGGGATTTATGGGGAACGAACTGAAATGCAGGGCGCGGTTTGGGAAGGAAGTGTCGGAAGGCAAGGCGCTGCTGGAAACGAGCGAAGTTCTGTTTCGTGGCGAGTTTCGGCTGAAAATTCCGTTTGCTTCGATCAAGTCGGTGAGGGCGGTTGACGGGGAACTGCGTTTGCAGACCACTGACGGATTGGCTGTATTCGAGATTGGTCCTGCCGCGGAGAAGTGGCGCGAGAAGATACTTCATCCGAAAACGCGCATCGAGAAGATTGGCGTGAAACCGGGAGCGAAGGTCTCTCTGCTTGGCAAGTTCGAGGCAGACTTTTTCGATGAGCTCAAGTCGTTCGACGCGGCGGCGACCAAGGATAAAGTTCCAGCTGAGGCCGATGCAGTTTTCTTCGCTGCCGATTCGTTGAAAGAGCTTTCTTCAGTCGCGAAAATCGCGAAGTCCTTGAAGGGCGCGACGGCGTTTTGGATCGTCTATCCCAAGGGGCAAAAGAGTATCACGGAGAACGACGTGATTGCCGCTGGACGAAAGACAGGTTTGAAGGATGTAAAGGTTGTCGGGTTTTCCTCATCGCACACCGCTCTGAAATTTGTCGTTCCGCTCGACAAGCGTTAGCATCACAGAACACAAACGCGTAGTTTTGCTTCTCGAGTTCCGAAATTCAGCCCTAATATGATTGTGTGACTTCTTTGCTGGATGTGCGTGAGTTGACGATGGAACTGCCGACTCCAACCGGTCGGGTGCGGCCGGTGAACGACGTGTCGTTGCATATCGATGCGGGTGAATCGCTAGGACTGGTTGGGGAATCTGGCAGCGGGAAAACGATGCTGGCGCTGGCTTTGTTGGGATTGTTGCCGGCGGGGGCGAGGGTGAAGGGTGAAGCGCTGTTGAGCAAGGAAGTAAATGAGCTAGAGGAAATAAAGGAAGTAAAGGAGAAGAGCGCAGGAAGCAGATCGGGAATTGGCGCGCGGAAGAATTTGGTTGCGCTGAACGAGCGCGAGTGGCGTAGCGTACGCGGCGGCGAGATTGCGATGGTGTTTCAGGAGCCGATGACTTCGTTGAATCCGGTGATGCGCATCGGCCAACAAATCGAAGAAGCGATTCGCGCACATCAGCCACGGCTGGCCAGCAATGAGGTGAAACGCAAGGCGCTTGACTCGATGAGACTCGCGGCAGTGCCAGAGTCTGAAGCTCGTGTGGAACAGTTTCCTCATCAGCTTTCTGGTGGTTTGAGACAGCGCGCGATGATTGCGATGGCTTTGGCGGCTGGGCCGCGGCTTCTGATCGCGGATGAGCCTACGACGGCGCTGGACGTGACTGTGCAAAAGCAGATTTTGGATTTGCTCGACCGGCTTCGGCGCGAGTTGCGGCTGGGGTTGCTTTTTATTACGCATGATCTTGGCGTGGTTGCGCAAGTCGCGGATCGGGTGGCCGTGATGTATGCCGGGCGAATTATTGAAGAAGGGCCGGCCCGCGAAGTGCTGGCTGCGCCGCGTCATCCGTATACGCAAGGCCTGCTGAAGGCTTCGCCGACGCTGGAGCGCGGCAAGTTGTCGCCGATTCCTGGTTCCGTTCCGCAACTTACCGCTTTGCCTTCCGGGTGCGCTTTTGAGCCGCGCTGCTCCTTGCGGCGCGCAGAATGTGTGGTGGCAGTCCCGGAGTTGCGAGCCGCGGACCCAAGCCACACCGCACGCTGCGTCCTGGTGTAACGAACCAAATGCGGAATCCTGAGATTGCATCCACGAAAATGAGCGACGGCGAGGTTCTTCTCGAAGCGCGCGAACTGAGAAAATCGTACCGTCGCGGCGGCGGTGTTTTTTCGCGCGACCGCGAAGGGCCGCGCTTTACCGCAGTCGATGGCGTGAGTCTCGAGGTGCGGTGCGGCGAAACATTTGCCGTGGTGGGCGAAAGCGGCTGCGGAAAGACCACTTTGGCGCGGCTGCTTCTGCGGCTCGTCGAACCGGACTCGGGTGAGCTTCAGTTTGAAGGCCGCGATCTGCTCAGCCTGCGCGGCGCGACGCTTCGCGCGGAGCGGCGGCAAATGCAGATGGTGTTTCAAGACCCATTCGCATCGCTCGATCCACGGATGCGCGTAGGAGAGATTGTTGGCGAGCCGCTGGCTATCCATCATTCGGAATTGAGCAAGACAGAAAAGCACGAGCGAACAACGGCGATGCTGCAACGCGTGGGGCTTGCGGCGGATGCCCTGAAGCGCTATCCGCACGAGTTTTCCGGCGGGCAGCGGCAGCGCAACGGCATCGGACGCGCCCTGATTCTTCGGCCAAAGCTC
>DATDHE010000246.1:0-10910 GCA_036521695.1 Candidatus Acidiferrum sp.
GACAACGCAACAAAAGTGAAGAAAGGCGATTTTCTTGTGGAGTTTGACGCGACCACTGTAAAACAAAAACTGGCGGAAGATCAGTCCGCCGTCAAATCCGCGGAAGCGGAAATCCAGCAGTCACGCGCGGCTTCGCGATTAAAGGAAGAACAGGACGTGACCGACGCCATGACCGCGAAGTACGACACCGAGAAGGCCCGCATGGATGCCAGCAAACAGGAAATACTTTCGGTCATCGAAGGCGAGCAAGCCAAACTGAAACTCGCGGATGCGGAACAGAAACAGAAGGAGACTGAAGCCAAGTTGAAGGCGGATCGCGCGGCGGCCGTGTCCGATCTTGCCAGTAAGCAGCAGAAGCACGACCAAGCCGCTTTCCAAGTGGAGCTCGACCAACGAGCTCTGGAGTCCCTCACTCTGCGCGCTCCGCTGGACGGCGTCGTGGCGCTGCAGAATCACTGGCAGCCTCAGGGCAGCCCCACCACGTTCAAACCCGGCGACCGCGCCTGGCCCGGCGCGGCGATCGCGGAGCTGCCTGATGGTTCCGCGCTCAAGATCGCGGCACGGGTAGAAGAAGCGGAAAGAGGGCAACTGAAGCTGGGTCAGTCCGCAACCGTGCGGCTGGATGCGCTTCCGGATCGCAGCTTCGACGGGCATGTGGACACGATCAGTCCCACGGCCAGCCTGGATTTCGGCTCCGGTTGGCCAGTGCCGCGAAATTTTGCGGTCGAACTCGGCTTGGCAGGGAGCGATGCACGGCTCACGCCTGGAATGGGAGCGACCGTTCGCATCGCCGTGGCTCGCGTTCCCGATGGAATTGTGATTCCCACAAACGCTCTTTTTAGGAAAGCAGGCCGAACCGTGGCCTACGTGCGGCAGGGATCGAAATTCGAAGAAACTCCCGTGGAGGTGTCGCGCCAGAGCGGCGATGAAGCTTTGATTGCCAAAGGGTTGCAACCGGGCGAACGGCTGGCGCTCAAGGATCCAACGCTTGCAAAGTAGAGACTTCATGTCAAGCAAAGGAAGTACGCCTGCGTTGGCCTTTCTGCTCGCGCTGGCATTGGGAGGAAGCGGCATTGCCTGCCGTCAGACCACCGTGCTGGCCGGCGATGCAGAAATTCCCACTGCCACGGTCAAGGAAGTCGATCTCCAACTCAAGGTGTTCACGAAGGGCGCCTTGCATACCGTGCAATCGAGAGTCGTTTCGGCGCCACCCATCGCCGGAGGCACGTTGCAGATCATCCAGCTGGCCGCCGCTGGAGCGCAGGTGCGTGCAGGAAACGTCGTGTTGGAGTTTGACCCGAGCCAGCAGGAATACAACCTCGCGCAAAACCGCAGCGACCTCGAGCAAGCCGATCAGGAGATCGTCAAAGCCAAGGCAGATGCGGCGGTTCAGACGGCGGAAGACCAGACGGCGCTTCTGAAAGCAAAATACGCGGTGCGCAAGGCGGAACTCGAAGTCAGCAAAAACGAACTTTTGAGCCAGATCGATGGACAAAAAAACGTGCTCGCACTGGAAGAAGCAAAGCGCGCGTTAACGCAACTCGAACAAGACATCCGGTCGCATGGAGCGTCCAATAATGCCGCCCTAGCGATCAGCCAAGAGAAGCATCACAAGGCGCGGCTGGAAATGGATCAAGCGGAGTTAAACATTAAGAACATGAAGATAACTTCCCCCATCGATGGACTCATGGTCATCCATGGCAACCGCGATTCCACCGGAGGATTCTTCATGGACGGCATGACGCTTCCGGACTACCACGTCGGGGACCAGGTAAATCCCGGCAGCTCGATTGCGGAAGTGATCGACAGCTCTCACCTGGAGATTTCCGCGCAGGTCGGCGAAAAGGACCGCACGAATCTCAAGACCGGACAGTCCGTGGAGATAAGGGTAGATGCGCTTCCCGGCGAGTCCTTCGCCGGGAAAGTGCGAACGGTTGGCGGCGCCACGGCCCGCGAATTCTGGGACGACAACGCAAAGCATAAGTTCGACGTGGCCATCCAACTGGACCGCGCCGATCCGCGTCTGCGTCCGGGCTTCGAGGCCCAATTAAGCATTCTTGGAGATCACCTTGCGCGGGCCGTATCTCTGCCCGCAGAAGCGGTGTTTGAGCACGACGGGAAGAAGATTGTGTATTGCGAGCGTGGCCGGGGATTCGAGATGCAAGAAGTCAGAGTCCGTGCACTGAGCGAAGGACGAGCGATTCTGGAAGGCATCCCAGTCGGAACGGTTGTTGCGCTCGTAAATCCGGACAAGAAACGCTCTGGGAAGCCCAAAGAAAGCAGCAGCGCAACTCCTAGCCTGGGTGCAAGTTCCAATTAAGACGAATAGGGCAGCGATGAAACCTGGTTCGATGGCTCAACCGAGATCCCTGGAACAGTGGCTGCCTGATCTTGCTTTTGGTTTGGAAAATTTGGCAAGCCATAAGCTGCGCTCTCTCCTGACCATGCTCGGAATGATTTTCGGAGTCGCAGCGGTCGTAGCGATGCTCTCGATCGGCGCGGGAGCACAACAGAAGGTGATGGCTTTCATCGAACAGCTGGGCGTGCGCAATCTGATCGTGGAAGCCAAAGAAGCACGGAACGAGCAAGAGCTTCAGAAAATCCGAAAAAATTCGCCGGGCCTCACGCTCAGCGATTATCAGATTATTCGCCAGAATGTAGGAGACATTCAGGATGCCACGCCGCGCAAGCGCTTCACGCCGACGAAGATTCTTCCAAAGCCTCAGCAGGACACGCCCGTCGTTTACGGCGTGGAACCAAGCTATTTGGAAATCGGCCATCTGCGAGTGACAGAAGGGCGCTTCTTCGACGCTTCCGACAACGCGGCAGCCGCACCGGTGTGCGTTTTGGGCGCGGCGGCGAAAGACAGCTTGTTTGGCGCGTCTCAGACGGTCGGCGAATACATAAAGCTCAACGAAATGTGGTGCCATGTGATTGGCATCGCGGGACCGCAACTCGCTCCCGAATCAGACGTGTCCGGCGTTCGCACCGAGGACATGAATAATCTGGTGTATGCCCCGTTGAACTCCGTCCTCTACCGTCTGGAAGATTCCCAAAGCTGGCTAAAAGACGAAATCGACGGGCTGTACCTCCATCTGGCATCGACGGACACGAGCCTCACGGATGCGGAAGTGGTGCGCGGCATTCTCAATTCCTCGCATCATGATGCGGGCGACTTCAGCGTCATTGTGCCCGCGGAATTGCTAGCGCAACAGAAAAGGACAGAGCAACTCTTCAACACCGTGATGGTGGCCATTGCGTCCATCTCCCTTTTGGTAGGCGGAATCGGAATCATGAACATCATGCTCGCCGCCATTCTCGAACGCACCCGCGAGATCGGAGTTCGCCGGGCGATCGGCGCAAGGCGCTGGGACATTATTCGTCAGTTCGTAATCGAAGCGACGCTCATTTCCTTCGCGGGCGGTCTGCTGGGCGTGGTCGTGGGGTTCGCCATGTCGCAACTCATTGCCTGGCTCGCCGGATGGTCGACAGTGGTTACGATCAGTTCGATCCTCCTGGCTTTTGTAGTTTCCATTTCTGTGGGATTAATTTTCGGGATTTATCCAGCGGTGAAGGCTGCACGGCTCGATCCCGTCGAGGCCATTCGGTACGAATAGCGATTTACGTTCAGCGGATCCTGTCGGGGGTGATCATGAAAGTGGTGCGCTCTTTCCGTGTTGCGATCTCATATTTTGCATTGATGGCGGTGAGTGGAGTCTCGTCGAGGGCGCAGAACGCCTCGCCTATGGAAAGGTACTTGGGAATCGGCGGCAAGCAAAAGCCCGCAGAGCCGCTGCTTGCGCCGCAGGACCTGAAGGATCACGTCGTCAACGGAAAGCTCGTACTCTCTTTGGACGATTGCATTCGGCTGGCTCTTTCCAACAACACCGACATCCACCTGGACCACAACCAGATTGACACGGCGGAGAACAATCTTCAGCGTGTCTACGCGCCGTTTGATCCATTGCTAACATCAAGTTTCACCGATCAGCGAGCCAAGTCGCCGACGTCGACGCAACTCTCAGGGGCGTCTATCCTCAATGTATTGACTCAGGAAACGCAGATTGGCTACTCGCAAGCCTTTCAAACGGGCACGAATTTTCAGGGTTCGTTCATCGCGGACAAAAGTTCGACCAACAGTTCGTTCAATACTCTGAATCCTGCAACCGCGACGACGCTGCAATTCACCTTGACGCAACCTCTTTTGCGAAACCGCGGACTCTTTCCAAACCGCGCACCGATTTTGATCGCGCAGCGCAACCTGAAACAGGCTCGCGCTTCATTTCTCGGAGAAGTGAGCGACATCATTCAACAGATTGTTGGCAATTACTGGAACGTCGTACTTGCTCGAGAAGTTCTCGCAGTGCAGCAAAAATCGCTGAATGAAGCCCAGAAGAGTTACGACCACGACAAAAAGGCGCTGAGCCTGGGGGCCTTGCCTCCGCTAGATATTTATCGCTCCGAATCACAGGTTGCATCGCGGCGTGTGGGAGTGATTCAAGCGGAATACACCGTCAAGCAAGCTGAGGATCAGTTTCGCCAGGGTATCGCCGCGGACATCGACCCGGCGACTCGTGTGCTTGATCTTGAGTTGACCGATCGTCCTGAGCCCGTCGGCGAACTCCTCAACATCGATATCCCAACGGCACTCGCGCGCGCCATTGCGAATCGCCCGGAGTTGGAAGCAGTGCATCAGCAGCTCGCCATCGATGAACTGAGCATTCGTCTTGCGCACAATAACCTCAAGCCGGACCTGGAACTCTCTGGCTTCTATTTGGGGAACGGACTGAATGGCTACCAAGCCGGCGTTGCAAATACAGGAATAACCACAAGTCTGAGTCAGTCCTTCCGTTTTACCTTCCCAGCCTACGGCGCAACTCTCTCGTTGGCGCTTCCGATAAAAAATCACTCCGCGGATGCAAATCTAGCCGATGCCCTGGTGAGCCGGCGCCACGACCAATATCAACAAAGAGCGACGAATCAAAGCATCTCGCTTGACGTTACGACTGCCGTGCACGCGCTCGAGGCAGCCAAGCTCGGGATGGAGGCCGCCAAAGTCGCCGTGGATCTTGCGAAGGAAACGCTTCACGCCGACGAACGAAAGTACGAATTGGGCACGGAACAAATCTTCTTCGTTCTTGACGCGCAAACCCAACTCGCCCAGGCGGAACTGAACCTGATACAGTCGCAGGTGAATTTCCAACTGGCGGTTACGCAGGTAGATCACGCCACTGGAGATTTGCTCGAACATCATCACGTGCAAATCCTGGAGCCTTCGAAATAAAGTCTTTGGTGGTGTAGATGGGACCAGGCGCCGGTGCCTGATCAAACGGTGGAAGTGTGGACGGCGTCGCAGACGGCCGAGGTGACTTCTCGTGTCGTGGCTTTGCCGCCGAGGTCGGGAGTATGCAGGCCGGAAGCTGTGACCCGTTCCACGGCGTGCATCAAGCGCAGAGCCGCATCTTTTTCGCCGAGATGTTCGAGCATCAGCGCTGCGGTCCACAATGCGCCGATGGGATTGGCGATCCCCTTACCCGTGATATCGAACGCAGCACCGTGGATCGGCTCGAACATCGAAGGAAAACGCCGTTCAGGATCGAGGTTGGCGGTCGGCGCGATTCCCAGGCTGCCGGCGAGGGCGGCGGCGAGATCGGACAGGATGTCGGCGTGCAGATTTGTGGCCACGATAGAGTCCAGGCTGGCGGGCTTGCCGACCATGCGCGTGGTCATGGCATCGACGAGCATTTTGTCCCAGGTGACATCCGGAAAATCTTTTGCCACTTCGGCGGCGGTCTCGTCCCATAGAACCATACCATGGCGCTGCGCGTTGGACTTGGTGACAACCGTGAGCAACTTTCGTGGGCGCTCTTGTGCGAGTTTGAACGCGAAGCGCATGATGCGCGTGACACCACGACGCGTGAAGATCGAGGTTTCTGTGGCGACCTCTTCGGTAAAACCGCGGTGAGCGCGTCCGCCTTGGCCGGCATATTCGCCCTCGGTATTTTCGCGGACGATGGCCCAGTCGAGATCGCTCGGCTTGCAGTCGCGCAGGGGCGATGACAGGCCTTGCAAGATGCGCGTGGGGCGAAGATTGACGTACTGGTCAAAGCCCTGGCAGATCGCCAAGCGCAATCCCCAAAGCGTGATGTGGTCCGGCACATCGGGGGCGCCAACGGCGCCAAAATAAATTGCGCTGAATGGTCGCAGAAGTTCGAGGCCGTCTTTCGGCATCATCACGCCATGTTTTTTGTAGTAGTCCGACCCCCAGGGAAATTTTTCTACCTCCAGTTGAAAACTGCCGACCTTTTGTGCGAGCGCCTGCAACACTTGGAGACCGGCGTCGATCACTTCGGGACCGATGCCATCTCCAGGGATGGCTGCAATCGTGTACTGGCGCATCTCAACTCCCGTAACAGACTGGCTATGAGAGAAAGCCTGGTCCATTTTCTGTCGGTGCCGCGCGGCGCAAATTTTGTGCCGCAAAAAACTAAAAGTAGTGCAGGATACCTCCGCCGATCTCTGAGTTCTTGTCAATCGAGGGAAGATGGACTTCCCACCAACGGATCCATCAGCCGCCGAACGCGCGCGAACACGAATTGCGTGGCGGCTCCTTCCCTTTCTCTTCCTGCTTTACATCATCGCTTTCCTGGACCGCATGAACGTCAGCGCCGCGGCGTTGCAAATGCCCGGCGATCTCGGCTTCAACGACAAAGTCGTTGGCCTCGGAGCCGGGATGTTTTTCATCGGTTATCTCCTGCTGGAAATCCCCGGCGCGTTGATAGCCGAACGGTGGAGCGCGCGCCGCTGGATCGCGCGCATCATGATTTCCTGGGGAATCATAACCGCGCTCATGGCGTTTATCCACACAGCGCGGGGATTTTATTTGGTGCGCTTTCTTGTGGGAGCCGCGGAAGCGGGATTCTTCCCTGCTGTGATTGTCTACGTATCGCACTGGTTTCGCTATCAGGACCGCGCCAAAGCAATCGCTGTCTTTTACGCAGCCAATCCGCTTTCCTATGTGATTGGTTCCCCACTCGCAGGTTTACTGCTGGGGATCACATGGCTCGGTCTGAGAGGGTGGCGATGGTTGTTCATACTAGAAGGAATTCCCGCCGTGGTGTTCGGCGTGATCACGATTTTCTATCTCACGGACTGGCCGCGAGCGGCGACTTGGCTGCGGTCGGACGAGCGCGATTGGATCAATAGCGAACTGGAGAAAGAAAAACTGGCGAAGCAGAATGTTCGTTCCTATACGATTTGGCAAGCTTTTTCGCAGCGCGACGTGATTTTGCTGACGTTGAGTTATTTCTGCGCGACGACCGGGGGCTACGGAATCTCGTTTTGGTTGCCGAGCATTTTAAAGCGGCTGTCCGGGCAGAGCGACATCCGAGTCACGTTATTCGCTGCGTTGCCTTATCTTGCCGGATTTGTGATGCAGCAGTTGAATGGCTGGCACTCCGATAAAACGTCCGAGCGGCGCTGGCATGCGGCGTTTCCGATTTTTCTTTGCGGCTTGATCTTATTGTTAGCAGTATTCCTCGGTTCGAATCTCATTGTCGCGGTTACACTTTTCACGTTGGTGGGCGCTTCCTACTTTGCGTTCCACCCGTGTTTTTGGTCGGTGCCGACTGCTTTCTTGAGCGAATCGGCGGCCGCGGCATCCATCGGATTGATTAATTCGCTCGGAAATTTAGGAGGATTTGTAGGTCCGTTGATGATGGGTTACTTGGTTAGCAGAACGCATTCCTTCACTGCCGGGCTCTTGTACTTGGTCGGGAGCCTGTGCCTCTCTGGCATTCTGATGCTTGCCGTCGGAGCCGGGCGTCGCGCGTTACCGTAGCCGACCGAGGTATCCGCGAGTTAGGGTGAGATTTGTTTTTTTGTCCCGCCGAAATCAGTGTTTCAGATGCTTAATGGATCTCTGGCTCCGGGATGGGCGCAGTGCCTTCCAGAAAATCGAAGTCGCAGCCTTCGTGGGCTTGCTTGATGTGCTGCATGAATAGCTTGCCATAGCCGCGCGGATAAATTCCTTCTTTCGGACGCCAGGCTGCGCGGCGGCGGGCGAGCTCATCTTCAGATACGCGCATGTTCAGTTGGCGGGCGGGGACGTCGAGTTCGACGATGTCGCCTTCTTTCAGCAGCGCGAGCGGCCCACCGACGAAGGATTCGGGAGAGACGTGCAGGACGCATGCCCCGTAACTTGTGCCGCTCATGCGCGCGTCGGAGATGCGAACCATGTCGCGAATGCCTGCTTTGAGAAGTTTTTGCGGAAGCTGCAGGTTTCCCCATTCGGGCATCCCCGGGGCGCCTTTCGGACCCGCGTTGCGCAGTACGAGCACGCTGTCCGCATCGACATCAAGGGCGGGATCGTCGAGGCGCGCGTTCATTTCGTCGAAACTGTCGAAAACGACGGCGCGGCCGATGTGTTTGAGGAGGCGCGGCTCGGCCGCGGAGGCTTTGATGACGGCGCCGTTGGGAGCGAGATTGCCGTAGAGAATCGCCAAACCGCCGGAGGCTAGGACAGGGTTGTCCAGATTACGAATGACATCGGGATTGTAGATTTCGGCCCTGGAAATATTTTCGCCAAGAGTTTTTCCAGTGATGGTCAGGCAAGTCAGATCCGAGTGGGATCCCAGAGCTTTCAGCAGAGCCGGCAATCCACCAGCGTAATAGAAATCTTCCATGAGGTACTTGCCGCTGGGACGAATGTTCGCGAGCATAGGCGTTCTTTTCGAGAATTGGTCGAAGCGGTCGAGCGTGATTTTTATCCCCGCTCTTCCTGCCATTGCAATCAAGTGAATGACTGCGTTCGTCGAGCCGCCAAGGGCAAAAACAGCCGCAATCGCGTTGTTGAAGGACGCGTCGCGCAGAATATCGCTCGGCTTCAAATCTTCCCAAACCATTTCCACGATGCGACGGCCAGAGCGGTTGGCCATCTTGGAGTGGTTGGAATCAACGGCAGGGATTGAGGTGGCTCCGGGGAGCGTAAACCCCAGCACTTCGGTCAGGCTCGTCATGGTGGAAGCGGTGCCCATGGTCATGCACGTCCCGGCCGAGCGCGCGATACCGTTTTCTATTTCAGTCCAGGCTTGCAGATCGATGTTACCCGCGCGGCGTTCTGCCCAATACTTCGAGACGTCGGAGCCGCTGCCCAGAATTTCGCCGCGCCAATTGCCGCGAAGCATCGGGCCTGCAGGAACGTATATCGCGGGAAGATTCATGCTGATGGCGCCCATCAAAAGTGCGGGAGTCGTTTTGTCACAGCCGCCCATTAGCACGCAACCATCGGCGGGGTAGGAGCGCAACAATTCTTCGGTTTCCATCGCCAGCAGGTTGCGATACATCATCGTAGTCGGTTTCTGAAACGTTTCGCCGAGAGTAAACGCGGGCATTTCGACGGGGAAACCGCCGGCTTGCCACACTCCCTTCTTGACATCTTGCGCGCGCTCGCGAAGATGACTGTGGCACGGATTGATGTCGCCCCAGGTGTTAATGATCGCGATAACGGGCTTGCCCGCGTAATCCGCCTGCGTGCAACCCATAGAAGCGGCGCGCGAACGATGTCCGAACGAACGCAGATCGTCCGGGCCGTACCAGCGATGACTCCTCAATGACTTAGAATCTTTTGGCGGCACAGAGTTCCTTCCAAAGTCTTGGGACTTGAATCAAACAAACGTAGAACTTTCAAATCGTGCGGTCAACGGCCAATGTTCTGTGAAGCGGTGCATTGTAGGAGACGGAAAATTATAGTGTCAACCTCCAAGCGTGAAGGGGGTGGCTCAGTTTGCGAGTAGCGCGTTTATCGGGCACTCGCCAAGTATCTCCGCTAAGAGCGTCTTTCAACGAAATATCCTGCACCGCCATTTAGTGAGCCATTTTAATAATGAGGAGCGGGCCCGATGGAAAAATTTCTCTTGGCAGTTATGTCTATTTCGAGGACAGGCGATAGGTGAAGAAAGGACGCTGTACTAATTCTGTCCTACAGTCCAAGTAACCGAATGCCGCTTTCCTTGCTAGCCTCCATCTGCAATCGAAACGGTTAATAACGGGTCCCCCTCTCCCCGGAAGTCGCAAGAGACACACCGAATCGCCGAGAAATCAAATTTCTTTCAGGGGGCCGACTTGAAAAACTATCTTTCTATAATCCTGCTTTGCATGACCACCGTCTTTGCGCTTCCGGCACGGCCGCAAACCTCCACAACCAGCCTCTCGATGAGTGCGCACTGGGACGATGGGACGAATATTCAAGGAACCGTGACCTTTAGCAAACAGAACGCTTCGGGCCCTGACACGGTAGTCATCACACAGATCTTGTCGAATGGCCGGGCCGACGTATCTGAGGCGTTGGCGCAACAAACCATGTATGACGTCACCCTTATCGACACTGCTGGCACACAGCTTATTAAGTTTCCGATTGCCACGGCAATGATCAATCCCGGGAACCTCAAAGAAGCCCAGATTAAATTTGTTTTTCGCAAAGCCGACAATTCCTTGAAATCTGGGAATATTTCGGTCTCCATGGAGTTCTAGCTCGGCAATCTGGACCGTCGTGGCGACCTTAGCAGGCACGAACCGTCGCTCAATCGATGCGCCACTACCAATATTCCGGGGCAACGGCGGACTAACTCCTAGCTGGTCTCGCACTTGAAAGCTGACTCACCGTCGTTTTAAGACAGAATCTGATTTTTCTAAACTACGTTTGCCAGATACGGGTCGCGCGGATTGTGGTGTAATCTCTTGCGCTGTTCGTGCGACGCCCATGAGAAAAGACACGATTTTGGTGCTTGTAAGTCCGGCTGAGCCGGCGGAGGCGCAGCTTGCGATGCTGAGCGAGCCGCTTTCGGACGTGAAGATTATCGCGGGGAATTCGGTGGGGGCATTTGAAGAGACGGCTGCGTACGCGAGCGTGT